>CAZWNV010000017.1:0-27624 GCA_964635265.1 uncultured Desulfobacteraceae bacterium | reverse complement strand
TGCTCCTGTTCTCCGGCAGGGGCAACCGGGCCCCTGCCGGAGGTGCCGTTTTTTAGTGGCCGGCCGCAGCCTCGCCGATTTCCGCCCCGCTTTGCAGCACCCCGCGGGCTGTGTCGAGCAGGCCCTCCGGGAAGCCGAATAGGTTGAAGGTGCCCAGAAAAGCCAGGACCCAGACCACGAGCATGCATATGATCCACAGCAGAAAGCCGAACTTGACAAAGTCGATGGGCTTTATGGCGCGCTCTCCGGTGTCCGGGTATGTCCCCAGCCCGTAGACGATGGCATTGTTCGGGGTGCCGACAATGAGAAAATGGGCAAAGGAGGTGGCAAAGGCCACAGCCATGCCCGAGGCCCAGGGTTCTGCTGCCACGCCGGACATGATGCCCATGGGAATGACGATCGGGCCCAGCAGGGCCGTGGTCCCGGCATCCGACATAAAATTGGTCATAAGCCCGGAAAACGAGGACAGCCCCACCCACAGGCCGAAGCCCTGGCTCATGCCGGCATGGCTTAAAATGCCCATTACGCTCTGGGCCAGCCATACGGCTGCACCGGATTCCTTGAGAAGAGCGCCCATGGTCAGGGCGCCGCAATACATGAACCAGGCGTCCCAGGAGATACCGTTTAATATTTTATGCCAGTCTGTGGTGCCGAAAATCACCGGTACCAGGAGGGCGAGCAGGGCAGGGCCGCCCAGGCCCAGGGTGCCCGAGGCAAAGACCCACAAGAGCAGGATAAGCACCAGCATGCCGAAGGTGACATACTCCGCATATTTCATTCTCCCCATTTTGCGGTTTTCCTCGGTTATTGCGGTAAGCCCCGGGGTCAGGTCCCTGTTTTTGATTTTGCGGGCAAACAAAAGCAGCATGTATACGGCCACCACCACTCCGAGAATGGGGACCATGGGAAAGCCGTATTTCATCCAGGTAAAAAAGTCCATGGGCACGCCGTAGCCCTGCCAATAGCCCATCATGATCACGTTTCTGCCGCCGGCGGCGGGCGAGCCGACACCGCCCACGTTTAAGGCGAAGCAGAGGCTGAAAAGCAGGAATTTGGCAAGATAGGGGTCATGGACGGTTTGGTTGCCCGGGCTGTTCGACTGTACCACGCCGAAGTAGACCGCCATCATGACCGGTGTCATAAATGCGCACATGGCATGGGCCGAGATAAAAGAGCCAATAACCGCCATGCTGATGCAGAGCACGAATATCGGCAGGTAAAAGCCCCGGGTCCACCCGAGAATCCAGGCGGCGAGCCGTTTGTGCAGACCTACATCCACCACGGCGACCCCCATGGCAAGAACGCCCAGCAGGAAAAGGGGGGCGTCGCCGGCAAAGGTCTTGCCGATCATGCCCTTTGGCAGAAGGTGGAGAAAGTAGGCCAGCACCGGCATCATAAGGCCGGTCAGGCCGATGGGGATGGCTTCGGTGGCAAAAAAGATCACCGCCATGGGGATAATCCCCAGCACGGTCATTGCCTTGTCCGCGGCATCCTCCAGGTTTTCGGCGACCCCCCAGCCAATCAGTTTGTCGTCAATGCCGCGCTCCGCGATAATCTGTGTCAGGCTCTCCGGCGTGGGCAGGACAAAGCCGACAACAATAAAAATGGCAACGCCGACAACCAGCCACAGCGTTTTGCTGGCTAATATGCCCCCGCCGCCATCGGATTCAATTGCATGACTCATGGTCAACTCCCCTGTTGAAATGGATCTCTGGTTTAGTCGTCGTTTTTGAGCGCCGAGCGAGGAGAATTGAAGTATTTTTCGGCCTTCGCCTGGCGGATGCGCTCTTCCTGCGCCTCTTTGCGCTGCCGGGCGCTGTTGATTTTTTCGATCAGTGCGCTGGTCTCACAGGGTTTCATCAGGTAATCGAAAGCGCCCAGTTTCATGCCCTCGATGGCGGATTCCACCGTGGCATGACCGGTGAGCATGATCACCTCGGTCAGGGGCTTGAGCGCTTTGATCCGGCCCAGGGCCTCTGTGCCGTCGATGCCCGGCATGGCAACATCAAGGATGACCACGTCAAAGTTGTATGCCTGGATTTTTTCAATGGCCTCTTCTCCGCTAAAGCAGGAACTGACATCATAGTCCCGCAGTTTCAGGCGCTCGGCGAGCTGCTCCACAAATTCGGCTTCATCATCGACCAGGAGTATACGCGTCTTCATGAAATTCCCCCCATGTTTTGGCAACATCGGCCGCAGGGGCCGTCGCTGCAGCCGGGCGCAGACCCGGGCTCAGATGTTGCAGGTTTTGATCCTGTTGCAGACTTCCTTGAAAACGTCGGTAAGCCGCAGGATGCCTGCAATTTCCTTGTCCCTGGTTACCAGCAGCGACTGATGGCGGCCCAGCACCAGCTGATGGATGGCAACATCCAGGGAATCATCGGCTTCCACGTATTCGCCTTCTTCCGGAATGTACATGCAGTCCTTGACGCGAAGCTGCGAAGCCTTTTTGCAGATATCCTGCAGGGGCCTGTCCCACAGGGAAAACTGCCGGATCATGGAACGGAGGAAATTGCGGCTGAAACCGCTGGTCATCATCCGTCCGCTCTCGGCCGCAGCCTGCTTGTATTTGGGCTCCAGGCCCCGCAGCAGGTCCAACTGGCTGAGTTTGCCCACAACTTTCCGGTTTTCGTCATAAACCAGTACAGCCCGGTGCATATAGGTGTTGTGAGACTTCTCAAATTCCTGCTGTGCCTTCTCCAGTGCGAGCACAGCGTCATAGAGAGAGGCGTCTTCGCCTATGGTGGCATATTCCTGCAGCGGAACCATGAGATCTTTTACATGAATTTCTTTCATGATGCGCTCCTGCCTTGGATTGGGAGCTTCAAAAAAATTCGGCATAGTGATCTGTCAGGACAGATGGCTATGCCGAGGGTCAACTCCGGATCTGAAAGGGAACCGGAATTTATTGAATTCTTTGATGCTACTTGTCTTTTTTCTTTTTGTCCCGGTCCATGATCTGCTGGGCGGTATCAAACTCCCCTGCCTCGGCAAAGGTGCCGGCCATCATGGAAGTTTCGATTTTCTGCCGATAAGCTCGCTGGATCTTCTGCACCAGGGTGTCCACCTCCACCGGCTTTTGCAGATATTCAAATGCGCCGAGCCGCCGGGCTTCCTCTTCATCTTTGTCCGAGCCGTGGCCGGTCAGAATGATGACCTGTACATCCGGATAGGCCTTTTTTACCCGGCGCAGCACCTCCATGCCGTCAATGCCCGGCATCCTCAGGTCCAGTACCATGACGTCGGGGACTTCATTATCCACGAGTTCCAGCGCCTGCTCGCCGTCATGGGCAATATTGGTGCCGAGTTCCCGCATTTTGATCCGTTCGGACAGGGTTTTGACAAATTCTTCTTCATCATCGACCAGAAGAATTTTGATCTTTTCTTTGTCCGCCATTGCGCTCTCCTTTTAAATTTGGGTCAACAGAGCTTTTTTCGTGATTTTCCGCTAACGCCTTAGCGGTCTCAGATTTCCCGCTTCAGCAAATGTTGCCACCATCATGACCTTTTGATATTTCCTAAAGGTCATCAAACGCCTATCTTTTCAATTTTAACCCTGAACGATTCAATAGTGCAACACCGTTTTTTTTCTTTTTGATCAGGCGCTTGATTTCTTCCGGCTGGTTTGCTGAAAACAAGCGAAATCCCCTTTAGTCCCGGTTGAGGCGGTGCAGGGAGCCGGCCGCAATAAGTAACCGGCGGATGCTCATTGCCAGAAGCCGGAGGCATTACACGGATGCCAGCCCGTAACAAACCCGAACTTTGCTAAGCCCCACATTCTCGAGGAAGCTGTCCAGGGTCTCATGATTTTTCCGGGAGGCCGGGGCAGGGTGTACCATTCGGGCGGCCTCCTCATGGCAGCCCGCTTCGGCGAAGCCAACCGCTGCAAAGCATTGTTGAATGGCGTCGGCAACGTTTCGGACTTTCTCGTGGACCGGGATAATGCCGGCCGTTTTCATGGCGGTTTCATGCTCCCCGGCTTCGGCAAAAGCAGCCGCGGCAAATGTGTTTTGCAATTTGATTCGTGCCATGGATCCTCCTTCCAAATCATGGTATGGGCAATTCCTCGTTATTTCACAGAAGATTAAAGCATTTTTTGTGCCAACTATGGAGAATCGCATGACGCAATGGTTTTTGAATGCCAGGCGCGGTTACGGGCAGGCTATGAAACGGTTATGAAACAAAATAAAACTTTTTTATTAAAACAAATTAATACAAAATAGCACAACAAATCGCGGGGCAAGGTGGCATTGGCGTGATGCAGCTCGGCGCGACGGAAAGAAGGAATACAGCCTAATCAAATACCACCATGAGCGCCGGCCCCTTGTCCGAGGTCTGCACATGAGCGTCCATAACCGCCACCACCGTTTCCAGTTCCTGCCAATGCCCGGCGTTTTTGAGCGATTCGCAGAATCCGGCCGGATCCGTCTGCACATTGGTGCAGTCAAGCTGGATTCCTTTATGCCCGTCAATCATTCGGCTGGTCACGGTTATTTCCGACTCCGGGGGCAACTGGCTCAGGCAGCATTCAATGGCCTGATAAACCGCCATTTGCGCCCATACGGGATTGCCGGTGATGTTGAGGCTCTTGTCTGCTTTGTCCCCAGGGGCGGCGGTGAGGGTGATATGTTTCAGGCGGGCAAACCTGGCGGAGATTGTTACCACGCGCTCGGCAAGGTCCTTGAGGTTGATTTCCGCCCGGGGTTTATCCGGCGAATGGGCAAACCGGTTGAAGACCGTGCTCAATTCCATTCCCCGGTTTAACTGGTTTTTCACTGTGGCCAGGGCATTGTCAAATTTTTCCTGATGTTTGCTGTCAGAGAGGGGGGCAATTTTGGTGATATCCTCCATCAGGCCGGCGGATTCTTTGATGATGGCCAGCACGTTTTTAAATTCATGGGTCATGGAAGCGGTTATTTTACCAAAAAACTCAACATCTTTTCCATTTATGCCGGACATCTTCACCCCCTCTGGGCTTTTGTGGATTCAACGGCCTCATGCATTTTGGATATCAGTTCATCAATGTCAAGAGGCTTCATGAGGTAATCAAATGCCCCCATGCGCATCCCCTCGAGGCCTTCCTTGGTGGAGCCGTGGCCGGTAAGCAGAATCACCGCTGTTTCAACCTGTTTGGCATTGATCCGCTGCAGCACTTCAAGGCCGCTTATTCCGGGCATAATTACATCCAGGACGATCACCTGAAAGGCCTCTGTTTCGATCATTTCCAGGGCCTGCTCCCCGTCTGTGGCCACATGCGCTGCAATTCCCCGAATGTCCAGCCGTTCAGCCAGGGCAGAGACGAATTCTTCTTCGTCATCCACGAGTAGGACCTTCAGCTTATCCATTTTGGTCTCCTGCCTGTTTTTTGGGTAAATAAATGGTAAATGTGGAGCCTTCGCCGAGTTTGCTCTCAACCTTGATGTCGCCCCCCAGCTTTTTAACGATGCCGTACGTGATGGAAAGCCCGAGTCCGGTGCCGTACTGCTTTTTGGTGGTGAAAAAGGGCTCGAATATCTGTTTGATGGTTTCATTGGCCATGCCCGTGCCGTTGTCACTGATGGAGGCGGCGACGGTATCCGCATCCACCTCCCAGGTTTTCAGCGTTACCTCCCCGCTTTGCTCAACGGCGGCAAAGGCATTGTTAATGATGTTTAAAAAGACCTGCTGGAGCTGGCCGCGGTCTGAGGAGATCTTGGGGATCGCTTCATCGAGTTGATAATGGGTCTGGATGTTTTTGGAGATGGCTTCTTTCTTGAGAAATCCAACGGTTTCCTGAAGCACTTCATTGATATTGAGCATTTCGTAATGCACGCCGATCTGCCGCGCAAACCCCAGCAGCCGCTGGGTGATGGTTTTGCAGCGGTTGACAGAATGGCTGATGGATGCGGTCATCTGCACCAGCTTGTCTTTATCCTGATAGCGGTCGTGCTCGACCAGATCCCTGAGAAGTCCGGCCTTCTCGTTTATGATGGAGAGGGGGTTGTTGATTTCATGGGCCACACCTGCTGCCAGCCGGCCGATGGAGGAGAGCTTCTGGGTGTATTCCAGATTCCGGAATGCCGCTTCCCGTCTTTCATCTGCATTCTGGATGCGCTTGACCAGCTGGTTGGTGACCCAGAAGATGACCATAAGAATGGCCAAAAAGCTTACGGTGAAGATAAAGATCATTTCCTGGCGCAGGGTATGCCAGGATTTTAGAATGATCTCCCGCGGAATCACGGTGACCAGGGTGAAGTCATGCTTTAAGAAATTCGATGAAATCTGGAAGATTTCTCTGCCGAGCGGGTCGGTTTTTTCGGTTACATGGGTGCCCGCCCCGGCCCGGGGGACTGACAGGCGGCATTTTTCGAGCACATCCCCGTAAAACTGGGATTCGGTTTGCAGCACACCGTTTGTGTTGATGATAAAAGCGTCGCTGATGGGGCTCAGCCCCATGGCCGCGATCAGGGTGTCAAATTTTTTGGTCTCCATGGTGGCCCGCAGCACCCAGAAATCGCCGTTGTCTTTCATATGCTGGGCGGCCAGGGCAATATGCGGAAATTTGCGGTATCCCATGAACACATCGCTGATATAGGTGCCCCGGACTTGAACCTCCTGGAACCATTGCTGCTCGGAATAGTTTTTGTTCAAAAGCTCATAGGGACCGGCATAGCTCACCTGGATCCCTTTGCTGTTAATCAGCCCCAGGTCCACATATCCGCCGAAGGTTTCCCGCAGGTCATGGTAGACCTGGTTCAGAGTTTTCGGATCGGAGAGCTGTTCGAAGGTATAACTGGATACCAGAAACCGAATGGCGGAAATCCGCTCTTCCAGAAACAGTTCAAAGGAATGGGTGGCTTTGTTGACAATGCTCCGCATGGGCTCAATGCGTTCGGACTTGATTTTGGACTGATACTGGAAGGCATTGATCAACAGCATCAGGGTCAGCGGCACGATTGTCACAAGGACCATGATGATGATCATATTCCGGCGGAGGCGGAGATATCGCTGCTGCAGTTTACGCCGCTGCTGCTTTTCATCTGTCTGGGCAGATGGGCGCTCCGAGGCCGGGGTTTCAATCATGTGTCGCATCCTCCTTTGGTTCATCAAGTATATCGCCGGAGTGGAGGGAATTGTCAAGATATCTCGAAGCTGCCGCCTGCCACGGGCCGATCACGGAGTCATAAACCGTGATCCGTTTCCACACCAGATACTGGTAGTATTCTTCCTCAATGCCGCCGCAGATCACCACGTTCACGTTTTCGGTAAGGATCAGGTGGCAGAGATGTTCGGCGGAGATTTGCGGGAGAACCACGATGCGTTCATCCTGATACTGGCCGTTGGCGTCAATACTTATGATATAGGCCTCAGCGGTCAGATCAAAACGCGGGGATATGTCATTACCGAAAATCGGTATCAGAATCTTTTTCATCAACTGATATTATAGTGCTTCATCTTACGCCATAGTGTGCTTCTTCCCCAACCCAGCAATTCTGCAGCCTTGCTTCGCCGTCCGCCGGCGTTATAAAGGGCGTCAAGGATCATCTGTTTTTCGATCTCCGTCCAATTTTTGCCCTGAGCGGATTCCACTGTCCGGAAGGACGGCCCTTGCGCGGGTTGGGGAGCTTCCATGGCTTCTTTCCGGGGTTTCGGCTCATGCGGTGTTTCGGTCAGATAGGCCGGCAGATAGTGCATATCAATGCGATCATCCTGGCAGACATTGACCGAATACTCAATAATATTTCTAAGCTCCCGGACATTTCCGGGATATGAATAGGTTTTTAACAGCTCCAGGGCCCGGCTGGTAAATCCTTTGATGGATTTTCCGAAGTGGACGGTAAAATGGTTAAAAAAATGATCGATCAGCAGGCGCTTGTCCTCCTCGCGCTCCCGCAGGGGCGGCAGATGCAGGCGGACCACATTCAACCGGAAGAGAAGGTCATCGCGGAACTGGCCGCGCTGGACCATCTCTTCCAGGTTGCGGTGGGTGCCGGCAATGACCCGGACATCAACATGAATTCCTTTGGCGCTGCCCAGCGGATAGACAATTTTGTCATCCAGGAAGGTCAGCAGCTTGACCTGCAGCGTAACCGGCAGATCCCCGATCTCGGTGAGGTAGAGGGTGCCGTTCTGGGCCAGGCGGAACCTGCCGGTTTTATTCTCGACCGCGCCGGTAAATGCGCCTTTGCGATGACCGAACAGCTCGGATTCGAGAAGGGTCTCCGGCAGCGCTCCGCAGTTCACCTTGATAAAGGGGCCCTTCGCCCTGCTGGAGGAATCGTGGATGGCCTCGGCCAGCATGTCCTTTCCCGTCCCGGTCTCCCCGGTAATCAGGACCGAGGAGTCGTTCTGCGCGATAAGCGGCAGCATCTGGAAAATCTTTTCCATTTTCGGGCTCTTGCCGATAATCCGGGAAAAGGAAAAGGCCTGATGCATTTCCGCATCCGGGTCGCGGACGGCACGCATGTCTTCCACGCTTTCGATGTATCCGGCAATATTGCCGGCAAAGTCTGTCACCGGCGCCATCGTGATACGAACAGGGATCAGCTGGCGCTCCTTGTTGATGATGTCGCTTTGCTGGCAGACCGCTTCCGAATGCCGATCCATATCCAGCAGGGGGCAGTGCTTGAAGCAGATCCGGCTGCGGAGTACATGGTGGCAGCCGATGCCGCGGACCACTTGCCGGGAGAATCCGGTAAGGGCCTCCAGGGCATGGTTCAGGGTGATGATCCGCCGCTGCGGATCAAGGATGAGGATTCCCGTGGGAATTTCATCAATGATGGCATGGAGGGCAACCGGGGATGAAAATAACTCCTTGACCGCTGCGCTTTTATTCATCGTCCCTCTGATGGCCGGCCGCCGCGGCCTTTTGCCGGGCAAGGGCCTTTTCCTGCTCCCGCAGCCGCTTGTGGATGTAGCGCCTGGCAAATTCCGGGTGCCCCAGGTAGTCCCGGGCGTGCCGGAGAAATTCGTCGCTCATGGACTGCAAGACCTCGTCTTTTTCCTGCTCGTCAACGAAATTGCGGATTTTTTCCTGCTCAAAGACAGGGCTCCGGCCCAGCAGCTCCCTTACCGCGGAAGCGGAAGGCACATCCGGGGAGGTCTGCTGCCAGAATTCGTCCACCGGGATGGCAATGCGGGCGATGAGTTTGACCAGCCAGCGGTCGCCGGCAAACCGGCGGGAGGCGTCATAGAGGTTTAGGCAGAGCCCGTTGTCCAGGGGAATTTCGTGAATATGCGCTTCTTCCATGAACACTCCTAAAAAAGGTTCAACTGCTGATAAGCCGGTTGTCTGGACTTTTTCTCCATTACCGTCTCGCAGAGCAGATGTTTGTCAATATCGCTGATGTAGGGCGAGGGCGCCCGAATTTTGTCTGCGCCGTACACGCGCCGTCTTTTCGCCTGTGTCAGGATCAAGAGGGTCTCGGCCCGGGTCATGGCCACGTAGAAAAGGCGCCGCTCTTCCTGCGGGTCAGCGGCCGGTTTCGCAGGGCCGTGCAGGGGGATTAAGCCGTCTTCGCAGCCTGCTACAAAAACCACAGGAAATTCCAGTCCCTTGGCCGCATGCAGGGTGAGCAGCGCAACCTTCTGGCTTCTGCTCTCATAGACGTCCGGATCAGTCTGCAGTGCGGCGGATTCGATAAAGGCGGCGGCATCCTCCCCGAAGGTTCCGGCCATGGCATGGACCCGGTGGAAGGCCTCGTCTGCGCCATCGGCTGTACATGCGGCCGCAATCCCCGTTTTTTCTGCAAGATAAGACATTTTCCCGGAGACCGTCAAGCCTGTCATATCCCGGGAAAAAGCGCTCAGGGTGGCAAGAAAGTCCGCAAATACCGGTCGCAGCGCGGGAGAAAGCCCTTCCGCCCCGGTTCTTTCCGTCTCCGCCAGAAGCCCGTTTACCGGGAGTTTGTGAGCGAATCCCCAGTTCTTGACCGCTTCAATCGCCTCTTCTGTCATGTCCGGGACCAGGGTTTTCAGGCAAAGCGCGAGGTCGCAGTAAGTGGCACACCCTTCGATCAGCTTCAGGCAGGCCAGTGTTTCCTGCACCCCCTTCTGCCGCCATATACCGGATTTCCGGGCCATTTGAAAGGGGATTCCGGCCCGGCTGAAGGTCTCGGCCAGGATTTCGCCCTGGGCCCGGGTGCGGAACAGGACGGCAAAATCGGAGAAGGCGCGGTAGCTTTCGTGTCGGGCTGTTTCATGGCCGCCGAAATCATCAAAGTCCATGCCGGTGCCCCCGACCATCGCTTCTATGCGTTTGCCGATGGCAACAGCCTCCGCTCTCTCCGAGACTGTCTGGAGAAATTCCACCGTTTGCGGACCGTCAATGCCGGAGTGGACCCGCGCGTTGCCGGGGTTTAAGCTGTGTTTGCGGATGACCTGGTGAGCGGCCTCCAGGATGGTTTCCGTGGAGCGGTAGTTTCTCTGCAGGCGGATCTGCTTCGTCCCGGGGAAATCCCGGGCAAAATCCTTGAAGTATTTGACGTCGGAGCCGCGGAAGCCGTAAATGGACTGATCCGGATCCCCGATAACGCAGATGTTGCCGTCGTGGGGGCAGAGAGACCGGATGATGCAGTACTGGCCGTAGTTCAGGTCCTGGTATTCATCCACGAATATATAGGGGAAACGCCTTCGCCAGGTATCGCAAACGCGCTGATCGCTTTCGAGCACCCCCACGGTCTGGAATATCAGGTCCTCATAATCGTAGAGCTGCTGGGATTCCAACAGATCCTGATAGGCCTGGTAGAGGGTGCTCAAAAGCTCCGGGCCGAGATCCTTTGCAATAGCGGATAAATCCTGGCGGGGGCTTAGAATTTGCTGCTTGGCGGCCACAATGCGCTCGAGTACGGCCTCCGCCCGCATAGGGATATGGCGGCCCTGCCCTTTCAGGCCGGCCACGGCCTCGCTTACAAGGCCCGCGCGGTCTGTTTCGTCGATAACCGCCGCCTGCCGGAAAAACCCGGTTTCTTTCAAAAAGCGCAGGCAGAAGGCGTGAAAGGTGGCGGCAAGCGGCAGTTGGTCATTAGTGCTGCAAAACCGGGCAAGCCGCTCGCCCATCTCGCCAGCTGCCTTGTTGGTAAAGGTAAGGGCAAGGATCTGATCCGGCCGGGCGGTCCGCGTGTTGATCAAATGCGCGATCCTGCAGGTAAGGGTCCGGGTTTTGCCCGTGCCCGGTCCTGCCACCAGCAGAAGCGGTCCTGAGCCATGACAGACCGCCTGCTCCTGCTCGGGGTTTAATCCGGAGAGATGGTCGTTTTTTTTCGGCCGAGCCGCTTCCGGTTCCTGCGGCAGCGGTTGAACCCGGGACTGCCCGGCCTTATGGGGGTTTTCGCCTTCGCTTTTACCGGGGCCCGCTGTTTTTTCCCCGCTCTTTTTCCGGCCGGGAACTGCACCGGGGAACAGGCGCTGCTGGCCTATGAGGCCGTCGCGTTCCCTGGGATCAAAAACCCGGATTGCGCCGTACTGGCCGTCAAAACCCGGCGTGATATGGACCTCTCCGGCCCGCATGCGTCTGACCGCTTCCGTCAGAAGCGGCATGCCCGCCGCATCGATGGCCTCTATCGGCAGGGTATGCAAAACGGCAAGCTCCGGGCCGATATCCTGGTAAATCCGCTGACAGGCGGTTTGCACTTTCTTGCTCTTGGGCCCGGTACCCACGATCTCCGAGAGGATTTCCGGCAGCGGGATCACGCTGTAGTAGGGATGGGTTTTTTCCGGCTTTTCCCCCTCCGGGCGGGTGGCCAGGGCTTCAACCCGGTGGAGCACCCCCAGTGTGAGGGGGTGACCGCATACCGGGCATATGAGGTTTTGGCGAATGGCCTCTTTGGGGTGGAGGTTGATACAGCACTTGCGATGGCCGTCCTGGTGATACTTTCCTTCCTGGGGGAAAAATTCGATGGTTCCCTTGAATGCCTCGGGGTCCCCGGTTTCCAGGGCTTCCCGAATCGCGTAAAAGGAGAGCCCGGTGTCGAACAGATTGGCCTCGCGGGCAAGGTTGGCGGGCGAGTGGGCATCGGAATTGGAGACCAGGGTCAGCCCGTCCAGGTCGCCAACCCGCCAGTTCATGGGCGGATCCGAGGAGAGACCGGTTTCCACGGCAAATATGTGCGGCGTGAGATCCCCGAAACAGGCACGGACCGAGTCGAACCCGGATTTTGACCCCAGCATGGAAAACCAGGGCGTCCAGATATGGGCCGGAATGAAGAAGCCTTTCTCCGAGCTTTCCAGAAGGATTTCCAGCAGGTCCCGGGTGTCCAACCCCAGGATGGGGCGGCCGTCGGAGCGGATGTTGCCGATCTGTTCCATGCGGCTGTTGAATCGGGCCGCCTCGGAAAGATCCGGAAGCAGGATGAGGTTGTGGGTTTTGCGGGTGACCCCGTCCTTTTTATAAATGTTGCTGATCTCGCAGGTCAGCATAAAACGAACCGGCTGCTCCTGCTTTACCCGGATCTGTTCTTCGCAGGCCGCCTCCAGCTCCGGACGCAGGCGGAACAGCCCGGGCTCGGCAGGTTCAAGCTGCTCCCGGATTTCCGCGAACCAGCCGGGGTGGGTGAAATCCCCCGTGCCGAGGACGTGGATGCCTTTCTGTCGCGCTGCGATATAGAGGTTGGGGAAATTCAGGGTCTTGGCGGTAGCCCGGGAAAAGCGGGAGTGAATGTGTAAATCAGCAGTGAAAACCATTGGAGGGCACCATTATTGCCTTTTCATTTCAAGCATCTAAGATGAATCCAGGGGTTATCCATATCAAGATCCGGCCCTTTTTTACAGAAAAAAATGCTTGCCTGCAAGCCGGCTGGCAGTTTACTACAAGGGGGCTCGACTCCCGGGCGGATGCGGGTGCGTGCCCGCATTGCGGCAGATGCCGGGGGAAGTAACCGCAAGCCGGCCCGTGGGCTTTCTGCGCGGCAGAAAGCCTCCCAGGCCGTTTTTTTCTGGAGATTTGGACTATGGGCCTTTTATCCGCAACACTGTCCTTTGCGCGCTACCAGGTGGAGGGGGAGATTTCCGGGCCTTTTCTGGAAAGCGTGCGCGAGGGGCTGAAAAACAACATGATCCGCGAGATTGACAACGATCCCGCGGAGAAGAGCGTGGGATGGACCTCCCTGGATTCGCCGTTCCAGCCGGACTTTGACAGGGCGGAGCTGGTCTTCGGGACCCGCCTGATTTTCTGCCTGCGCATTGACAAAAAACAGATTCCCGCCAAGGTAATGAACAAGCACTTGAATGCTGCGGTGGCCAGACGGCTGTCCCAGAGCAACCGCAGCAGCCTGACGCGCAATGAAAAGCAGGAGCTTCGCGACGAGGTGGCCCGCCGTCTCTACCTGCGGATTCCTGCTACGCCCGGCATCTTCGAGGTGGTGTGGAATTACGAGCAGGGCGTTCTCTGGTTTTTTTCCACCCAGAAGGCGGCCAACGAGGAACTGGAAACCGTTTTTTCCCGCTCTTTCAAGCTCTCCATTATCCGGATGTTTCCCTATACCGAGGCCGATCTTGCCTGCGGCCTCTTCGATGAGCAGAAGGACCGGCTCTACAAGCTGACACCTTCGGATTTCGAGGGAGGTGCGCATGCTTGATCTGGCAGTGGCGTACAACCGGTATAAATACCTGGGCAACGAGTTTCTGACCTGGCTGTGGTTCATGATGGAAACCGACAAGCCGGGTCTTGCCCCGGCCGGGGCGGAAGGGATGGATCTGGCGGTCGGCGGCCGGATTGTTCTGCAGAACAGCCGGCATAACCGGGAAGAGACGGTAACCATCAAGGGAGATGGGGCCGGTCTGGAGGAAGGCGTGCTTGCGCTGAAAAAGGGCGCCCTTGTTACCGAGATCAGTCTGGTGCTGAGAAACCCGGAATCCGAGTGGCGTTTTGCCGTAAAGGGAGAGAGTTTGAATATCAGCAGCCTGAAGCCGCCGGAGAAATCCCCGGCAGAGGCGGCGGAGGATATGGAGCAGCGGGTGCTGGAACAGCTCGAGCATGTGGAGCGGGCTGCAGGGCTTCTGCATCACCTGTACCGGCAGTTTATTCAGCTGCGGCTCTCGCAGGACTGGGAAAAAGCCGAAATTCCGAAAATCCGGCGCTGGATCCGGCAGGCGGCTTCCTGAAAAGGCCTGCCGCCGATCCGCAAAAAACGCCTGCAGAATCGAAAACGCTCGGATATAGACGGAATCCGGGCGCCAAGACCAGAGAAGGAGGAAGATCATGAAGGATGTAGTCATTGTTTCCGCCTGTCGAACGGCTATCGGGACCTTCGGGGGGTCCCTGAAGGATGTCGGCGCCTACAGGCTCGGCAGCATCGCCATGAAAGAGGCGATCAACCGCTCCGGCATGGATCCGATGCTTATCGAAGACGTGCGTTTCGGCTGCTGCATGGAGCCTGTGGACACCCTTAACGTCGCCCGGGTTGCCGCCCTTCTCGCAGGCATTGACGAGTCCGTGCCGGCGGTTACCATCAACCGCGTCTGCATCTCCGGCATGGAGTCGGCTCTTTCCGGCATGGCCATGATCCAGGCGGGCATGGCGGACGTGATCCTTGCAGGCGGGGTGGAGAGCATGTCCAATGTGCCCTACGTGCTGCCCAATGCCCGATGGGGCTGCCGCCTGCAGGATGACGTAATGGTGGATGCCCTTATCCGGGGCCTTCACTGCGGCTCGCACGTCATTCCCCATCCGGAGGACGGGCCTGTGGACGAGACCCGGGAGCCGCTTGCCGATTTTGTCGGCAAGCCTTATATCATGGGGCATACCGCGGAATTCGTGGCGCAGAAGCACGGAATATCCCGGCAGGAAATGGATGAAGTGGCCCTGCGCAGCCATAACAATGCCGAGCGGGCAACGCGCGACGGCGAGTTCAGCGAGGAAATCGTGCCCGTGGAGGTGCCGCGGAGGAAAAAAGAGCCCCTGGTCTTTGACAAGGATGAGCATTTCCGCCCCGGACTGACCATGGAGGATCTGCAGAAACTGCCGCCGGCATTTATCCCCAAAACCGGCAAGGTAACGGCCGGCAATTCCAGCGGCATCAATGACGGGGCGGCGGCCATGATTCTTATGTCCGCGGACAAGGCCGGCGAGCTGGGGCTAAAACCCCTGGCCCGTATCCGGGCCTGCGGCAAAGGGGCCTGTCATCCCTCTGTTATGGGGCTCTCCCCGGTGCCGGCGGTCAAAAACCTGCTGGAGAAGAGCGTGTTTGAGTTGAACGACTTTGAGCTGATTGAGTTGAACGAGGCGTTTGCCGCACAGTACCTGGGCTGTGAGAAAGAGCTGGGCTTAAACCGGGAGCTGGTCAATGTCAACGGCTCCGGCATCGGCCTGGGCCATCCGGTGGGGTGCACCGGCGCGCGCATCATGGTGTCTCTGCTGCATTCCCTGAAGAAACGGGACAAATCTCTGGGGTTGGCCACACTTTGCGGCGGCGGCGGTGTGTCCATGGCCACGGTACTGGAGCTGATGTAGGCGGTTTTTTTGCCGCCGCAGCCGCGGAGCGGCTGCGGCGGCAGGTATCGGCTTCAGCGGAGGCTTTCGATAAAGCACGTATCATCGTCGTGATCGTCGTCATCGCCTGCAAAAACCGGAAAATCCCGGTAGGCAAAGGGGTCGAAGACTGCGGTCATGGAAAAAAAGTTCTCATCAAAGTCGGGCTCTCCGCTGGCATCCGCGAGAATGGTGCCGGACTGCCCCAGCGGAAACATGCTGGCAATGCGCTCGGGTCCCGAGCCGCCCATCTCCACACAGTGTGCGTACGTGGAGCGGGAGGAAAAGGGCATCTTATGCAGGGGGTTGGCCGCTTCGCCCAGAAGCGGATGCTCGAATGCGATCATACCGCGTTCACCGGCTCCCCAGGGGCGGGAGCCGAGAGCGGCCAGGGCCCTGTCCAAAGCGGTGACGATGACCCACTCGGCATCCTCCACGGTATCCGGTGTTGCAAGGTTGTCAAACCAGTTGTAGTTGTTTGTGAGCGCACTGTCCGCATCCAGGCTGTGGAGGATAACGTTGAACAGGACCAGGGGATTGTCCCATTTCTCCGCATTGTCTGTATCCGCGTCGTAGACGTTGTTGTCCGCTGATGCGGCCTTTGGATCGTATACGCCGGAATTGGCGTTGCCGAGTTCATCCGTGAAGGTCAGGTCAATCACTTCCTGAATCCAGGTGTTGGCAAGCATCCAGGCATCGGATCGGTCCTTGCCGGCCGCCCAGTTGGATTCCCCCCCGGCCACAAAATGGCCGTCAAAGTCCTCCATGATCGCAAGGGCCTGGCTGCGCGCTTCTGTGGCATTGTTTTTGACTGCCCGGCGGAACGGATCCTCTACAAAGGCCCAGGGGTTGCCGCCGCGGCCGATGGAGTCTGTTGTGGCGATATGCAGGGCAAGGTCCCGGATCTGTTCAAAGGAAACCTCGCCACGGCTTTGCAGGTACTTCTCCAGAACATGGGCCCGGTGGAAGGGGCCGAGATAGTAGCTGGGGTTGTTGGGGTTGTTGGGGACCTCCTGGCTCGACTTGTTGTTCCAGCCGCAGTAGAAGCCCTGGGAGGTGTTCCTGTCGCTGGAGAGCGGCTGTAAATTCCCATCATCCCATTCGGCCTGGGGGCTGCCGTTGATGCCCTGGGGAAACCGGTAGTCATATCCCTCCGGGCGGACGGGGTCCATGCCGGACATCCAATAGGCAATGTTGCCGTCCCTGTCCGCGTAGCAGAAGTGCTGGCTGACAGCCACGTTCCGGAGCGCCTCTCCGAATGCATCCATGCTCTCTGCCCGCGCCAGGTTAAGAAAGGCTTTCAGGGTCTCGAATTCTTCGCCCCAGTGGGAGTAGCGCCAGGCAACGATGGGATTATCCGGGGCCGGTTCATAGGTCGAGGGATTGTACGGCCGCGGGGAGATGATCGGGCCGTGGTCGGAGCGGTAGACCGGAAAGTTGACATCCGCCCCTCCGGCAACTTCTATGGTTTCCATGCGATGAAAGCTGACATCGCTCGGGTTTTCGAAATAATAATCCACCGTGTGGGCGTGGCCCACCTGCATGGACCATGCATGATGCGGGGTGCGGCCGATTACGATGCCCGGCAGGCCCGGGATGGTCATGCCGGAAACCTTCAGCCCCGCCGCCTCAATGGAGCCTTCCTGACAGATGACCGGCACGGAAAACCCCATCTGCGGGCCGGAATAAATTGTCGGCCGGCCGGACGCGGTTTTATCCCCGCTTATCACCCAGGCATAGGAGCCCATTTTCACATAGGCGTTGATTTTCTTCAGCGTATCCACCCGCTCGGCCCACATATTCTCCACAGCATCAGGTCCTTTGCTCATGCCGGCTGTCTTCGGCATGCCGTTAGCGGTCTTTTCTGCTCCGGCTTCTGCTCCGGCTTCTGCTTCGGATTCGGCTTCTGTGGTGGTGGCGGCAGCCGCGTTTGCTGCTACATTCACTGGTTTGCTTTTGTTGGCTGCCGCTTGCGCGCCAGAGCTGTTGCCGGGGATATAGGTTTGGGCATCCGGGTCGTTGGTCCAGCGCAGGTCGTTAAACATGGCCGCGCCGGTGCTTTCGCCGAATGCAGCCTGCAGGTAGGCAATCAGGCGGGCGTTGTCCAGCTGGCCCCGTGCCTGGGCTCCGGGATCAAACTGGCGCAGCAGGGTGGCCTCCCATGCCAGAACGTCTTCAGGCGTCCAGTCCCGCGGGATCAGCGCTGATTCAAGCCCGAGCTTCCGGCCCAGGGCGTGGAATTCATAGGGCAGAAGGGCGGGATTGGCGGTGACTTCCGCGATTCGCAGGTTTACTCCGTCCACGTAGCCCTGGATCATGCTGCGCGCCTCCGCATCCAGCGCGTTAAATCCTTCTTCCAGCTCCGTATCGCTGTAGCCGGTCACCCGTACCAGGATGTCCTGGTTGAGGTATTCGTTGTCTTTACCGGCCCCGAATATGGCTGCCAGTGTGCCGTTTGCCGAGCGCCGGTATTTCTCCATCTGCCAGAGCCGGTCCGTGGCAACAGCGTAGCCCATCTTCTGGAAGACATCATGCAGACTGTCCGATTCCGCTCCCTCGATAAACCAGACGCCTTTGTCGTCCCGGCTTGTCGTGACCTCCGCACCCGATAGGACGGGAAGGGCAAGCACTGCCAGGCATAGAAAAATCGGCAACCAGAGCGTAGATTTCATTTGACCTCCTAATGTCGCGGTTTCCGGTTAAAAAAAAGCCGCCTTGCGGCGGCTATCCCATGCAAAAAAAGGACAGGCGGTGCTGCGGGGCGTTCCGCGGAGCCGGCAGAGAAAGGCGGAAAAAACGATCGGCATGAAAACGGCAACATCCAAAAATTTGTTTTTGCCGGGAAACAGAAGTACTTTTGTATACAAACCGTTATACTTGTAATCGACTTTCCGGCTTCTGTCAATACGAATGCAGCCCGGCCGCGGTTATCAGGGCCATTTTTGCGCCCGGGGCTGCAGCCTTGCAATCAGCCTTTCGCAATTACCGGTGATGTCCGGATGATAATGCAAAGATGAGTAGTGGCAAAGGAACAAGCGGGCACCGGGGCCCTTGTCAGCCATGGAAGGGGGAATACATGATTCATGAGGCGCGAATCCGCCATTTGATCGGAGCGCCCCCCAGGCGCGGAAGCTACGTGCTCTACTGGATGCAGCAGGCGCAGCGCACGGAATACAACCACGCCCTGACTTTCGCCGCCCGGGCGGCAGGCGAAGTGGAACTGCCGCTGCTCGTGGGCTTTGTTCTGACCCCCGGTTTTCCGGAGGCCAACCTGCGGCATTACCATTTTATGCTCGAAGGCATCCGCGAAGTGCGGGAACGGCTGCAGAGGCTGAACATCGGCTTTGTGCTCGATATCGGGGAAATGGTGCCTTCCGTGCTGCGGCTGGCAGAGGCGGCGGCGTGGGTGGTAACCGACGTGGGCTATCTGCCTGTCCAGCGCAGGTGGCGCAGGGATGTGGCAGAAGCGCTTGCCTGTCCCTTTACGGCCGTGGAAACGGATGTGATTGTGCCGGTGGCCGCGGCCTCGGCAAAGGAGGAGATAGCCGCCCGCACCCTGCGTCCCAGGCTTCTCAAGCAGAGGGACATGTTCCTGGATGCCCCCGCCCCGCCCAGGGGCAGGGGCCTGCCGGATCGGCTCCCGGCCGATGGCGTGGAGTGGGACGATCCTCTCCGGCTGCTCGGGCGGATGGGAGTGGAGCGCACGCCGGGGCCGGTATTTCCCTGCAGGAGCGGTCAGCAGGCTGCAAAAATGGCTCTTAGCCGCTTTATCGACCGGGACCTGCAGTACTATGACAGCCGTGCCAGGGATCCGGCGGCCGGCTGCCAGTCCGGCCTGAGTCCGTATCTGCATTTCGGACAGATATCTCCTGTGGCTGTATACCGGGAGGTCAGCGGGGCGGATGCCCCGGATGCCGCCAAAGACGCTTTTCTTGAGCAGGTTTTTGTTCGGCGGGAACTGAGCATGAACTTTGTTTATTACAATCCGGGCCCCGACAGCTATGAGCAGGCCGTTCCCGGCTGGGCCAGGGAGAGTCTGCATTTGCATCACCGGGACCCGCGGCCGCAACTGTATTCGCAGCAGGAGCTGGAGGCGGCCGACACCTCCGATCCCTACTGGAACGCCGCTCAAACCGAGATGTGCAGCACCGGCCGGATGCACAACTACATGCGGATGTACTGGGGCAAAAAAATTATCGAATGGAGCCGGGACCCGGCCGAGGCCTTTGCAGTGATGCGGTTTTTGAACAACAAGTATGCCCTCGACGGCCGCGACCCCAACAGCTTTGCCGGGGTGGCCTGGTGCTTCGGCAGGCACGACCGTCCGTGGAAGGAGCGTCCCGTATTCGGCAAGGTGCGCTATATGAACGCCCGCGGCCTGGAGCGCAAGTTCCGGATCAGCAGCTACGTGGAGAAAGTCCGCTCCCTTGCGCAGCAGGACGGAGGGGTATAGGATAGGCAGAAAAAAAGAAAGGAATCTCCCGTATGCAAGTTCTGGACAGCCATGTGCATCTCGACCATATTGCCGTCGATCACCCGGAGCGTCTCCGCTGGATGCGGGATCGCGAATACTTCCCTGTTTCCTGGGCCTTTTGCAGGCAGGTGGAGAGTGTGTCCGGAATCCGCGGCTATCTTGCGCAAAAGGCGGAGATCATCCGGGAACTCAACCGGCATCAGCTGCCCTGTCGGTTTCTGGCCGGCATCCATCCCCGCAATATCGTGTCTGGTTTGCGGCCCGAATCGGTTCGCGAACTCGTTCTGCCCTATCTGGAAACGCCTCTGTGTCTGGGAATCGGAGAGATTGGCCTCGAGTCGGCCGACAGCCAGGAGTGCGAAGTGCTCTGCGCCCATCTGGAGCTTTTTCGGGAAACCGCGGAGCTGGGTCTTGTCTGCGGCATTCATACCCCCCGCGCAGATAAAGCGGCCCGCACGCGCACAACGCTGGATCTGCTCTCGGGGTATAGAGATCTGGGCAGCCGGATCGTGGTGGATCACTGCATGCCGGAGACCATTGCCGGGGTTTTGGCAGAAGGCTTCCGCGCGGGCATTACCCTGTCTCCGGTGAAGGCGGGCGAAGCCGAGGTAATGGAAATCATAGCCCGGCACGGAGAGCGGCTTTCCCGGATCATGATCAATACCGATTCCGGTGCGGATTTTTTTGAAGACCTCTATAATTTTTCGCGTTCAGCCGATGTAGCGCCAGAGATCCGCGAGCAGCTTGTGCGGGCCAATGCCGTCCGTTTTTACGGGCTGGAAAATTGCGCTTAAGACAGGCCCGCCCGCAAGCGTTCAGCCCTGGCGCACCTGCAGGGAGCGCATCCGGTTGATGGCACCGGCCAGGTCCAGGGGACGGAAGCCGGCGTTTTCGCCCATGATATACGGGGTCAGAACGTCCAGCCCCCCTTTTTCGATATCCGCCGCCACCTGTTCCACCACTTCCCGCAGCGAGCGGCTGCCGTCCATGTAGCGCACGGCGTAATGGATGGCATGGCCCAGAGCATTGCTCTGGGAAGGCTCCACCAGTTGTTCGAGGTCTGCAATGTTGATATCTTCGCCTCCAAACTGGATTGCGTCAACGCCGCGGCCGGCAATCTTGATTTTTTTGTTGCCCTTGTAGGGGTTGACGCTTTCCGCAACCGGACTGCGGCTCCGGATGTCCCCGAAGTGCCGGCCGCCTTCTTCGCGGCGGCCGGTGCCGGCTTCTGCTGCAACCCGGCGGGCGGTTTCCGTGACGTCGTAGGGCTGATAGGCATTCATCTGGATAATATGGTCGGCCACGGTAAAATAGTCCCCGGAGCCCCCCATGACCAGGATGGTGGAGATGGTCTTGTCGGCAAAAAGCTGGCGGACCTTGTCGATAAACGGGGTGATCGGCTCCTGGTGTTTTTCCACCAGCTGCTGCATGCGCTGATCCCGGATCATGAAATTGGTGGCCGATGTGTCCTCGTCAAGCAGGATGGCCTCAGAACCTGCTTCCACTGCCTCGGCGATATTAGCCGCCTGGGAGGTGCTGCCGCTTGCGTTCTCGGTGGAAAAAGCAGCCGTGTCTTTCTGGAAGGGAAGATTGTTGATGAAAGGGGAAATATCGGTTTTTTCGATATTGCGGCCGTCTGAAGCCCTTATTTTCTGGGTGTTCTGGACTGTAACGGCCAATTCCCTCCCGTCACCCGGTACGTGGTTGTAAATGCCCAGCTCAATGGCGCCCAGCAGTGTGGATTTTCCGTGGTAGCCGCCGCCCACGATCAGGCTGACGCCTTTGGGGATGGCCAGCCCCGTCACCCGCCCGGCGTTGGGCAGCGATAACTCCACACGCAGCGATTGCGGGGATTGAAACGGAATCGCCGTTTTATGGGGCATGGGGCGGGGATCGATACCGCTTCTGCGGGGCAGGATGCTGCCGTCGGCGACAAATGCTACCAAGCCGCGGTCGAAAAGCTCCTCCCTTGCGGAATCCGCATCTTCGGCTGTTTTTATGTGCCGATCGAGAGCCGCCGGGTTCAGGCCCCGGAGAAAAAGACTGTGCTCCACAATGCGGGGGAGTTCTTCAAAAAAGATGGCCGCCGCTTCATCCCCGGCGATTTTGCGGCCAAAGGCCGGAAGGCCGATGCGGAAGCGCGCCTCCACGTACTGCTCGTTGATCACCATGGAGCTTCTCTCCAGGATTTCCTGGCCGGGCCTGTCAATGGAGACCTGACCGCCTTTCCCGCTTCCCCGCCGGCCGCGGGAGTAGCTTTTGCAGCACTCGAAAAACCGGCGCGTGAGAAAATCGCAGGCAGCAATCCGGCGGCTTGTGTTTTGCGTGATTTCCGGGCCGAAGCCGGATTGCTGCCGCTTTACCCGGACACGGGCCCGGCTTGGGGCGGCAAAGGGATCGCCCTGGATATGATCGAGAAAGAATTCATAGCTGGAGAAGCGGTAGCCGCCCTGAATATCCTTGTATGCCTTGTAGCCTCTGCCGCTTATCCGCTCCAGGCTTTTGCGCAGGTCATTTTCTGATGCCATCGCCATAGTATCTGTCTGCTCCAATGTCTGCTGCTGTGTTGTCATGCTTTGTTTTGCCCGGCATGGGCGTTGCTGTTTTTGTTCAGCGGTACTAGGCGGGACTGTCAGGAGGTGTCTGCGCCTCCTGCTCCAGGGTCTGGACGATTTCCAGCAGGGGAGGGTGGAGTTGACGCCATTTGGGGTTCAAGGCCTTTCCTTCATACCAGGTAAAGTCCACGGCCACGTATTGCTCGGGGATGGTATGCCGGCCGCCGAGGCCGTATGTAACTTTTGGATAATACTCGATATACAGCATACGATGGGGGTCGATTGCGAATTGCCGGCTTATATTCGTGGCGATATGGCCGGCGCAGCTGCGGATTGACATCCTGCTGCCGGCCACATCGCTTGCAATGACGACATAAGGGCGCAGCAGAGGCACGGAGCTCTGTCCTCCCCGGGAGCGGTCATAGATTTTGAGCCGGCACTTGCCGCTGGCGAGTTTGAGCTCGCCCCCCCAGCCCTGCCAAGCGTATATATCGTCATAGATGAGCATGGCCATAATAATTTCAGGATAACCAGCAAAGCCGCCGGATGCAAGAAGAAGCAGGTAGTTCTTGACATATGAGTCAAAATATGCGCATCCCGGGAACACTTTCGGCCCGTTTGCCCGAATCGGGCCGGTATTTTGGGAAAGGACCGATTGCCGATGAGTGATGCAGGCCGGGGAAGTGATGCCGTCCGGATATTTCTGGATGACAAGGAAATTGTGCTGCTGGGTACGGCCCACGTGTCAAAAGATTCCGCAGCGGCTGCAGAGGCCCTGATAGAGGCGGAGAAGCCGGATTCGGTCTGTGTTGAGCTCTGCTCCTCCCGATACCAGTCCATCAGCCAGCAGAGCCAGTGGCAGGAGATGGATATTGTTCGGGTAATCAAAGAGAAGAAATCCTTTCTGCTGTTTGCCAACCTCTTGATGGCTTCCTTTCAGCGGCGGATCGGCGAGAAGTTCGGGATCAAACCGGGGGAGGAAATGCTCCGCGCCGTGGCCGCGGCCGAGGCGGCCGGTGCCCGGACCTGCATGGCGGACCGCGATATTACCGTGACGCTCTCGCGCACCTGGCGCAGTACCGGGGCATGGAACAAGCTGAAGCTGCTGTTTCAGCTGCTGCTCTCCATCGGCGGGGTCGACGATATCCGGGAGGCTGACATTGAGCAGATGAAACAGGGGGATATGCTGGAGTCCATCCTCTCGGAACTGGAAAAGAGCCATCCCTCGCTTCGCAGGATTTTAATCGATGAGCGCGACCGCTATCTGGCCCATAACATCCGCAATGCCCAGGGAACGAAAATTGTCGCGATTGTGGGCGCGGGCCATGTCCCCGGCATCCGGAGGTATCTGGGCGAATCCATTGATATCGCTCCGCTGGAGACAGTACCCCCGAAAGGCAGGTGGCTCGGCATTCTCAAATGGCTTATTCCTGCTGCTATTCTGCTGCTTTTCGGGCTCGGCTTCTGCTACGGCGGAACCGAGAAGGGAGCGGACATGATTTCCTGGTGGGTAGCGGCAAACGGCATTTTTGCCGGTTTGGGCGCCATCATTGCCTTTGCCCACCCCGTCACCATCCTTGCCACGATAGCCGCTGCTCCGCTCACCTCGTTAAATCCCATGATTGCAGCCGGCTGGGTGGCGGGTCTGGTGGAGGCTTTTCTGCGCAAGCCCAAAGTCCGGGATTTTGAAAACCTTTCCGAGGATATTCTGTCGGTTCGCGGCTTTTGGAAAAACAAGGTCACCCGCCTTCTGCTGGTGGTGATCCTGGCCAATGTCGGAAGCGCGGTAGGAACGTTTCTCGCGGTGCCCCTGATGGTCAACATCCTGGGCGCCTGAGGCGCCGGCTAGGCCGGCTCGGAGGCGTCGTCGGGCTCGGCTATCCGCACAACGGTACGCTGACTGATCCTGCCGTTTTTTGCGGTATAGGTCATTTTGACCGGGATCAGCCGGTTTTCCGCATACAGTTGAATGCACCGGGGATAGAGCTCCCATTCGTGGGTCAGGCCCTTTTTCTTGATGCTCTCCACGGTGTCTCCCTCCTCTATCGCAAATGCGTGCTGTCCGATGATGGGGCCGGTGTCTTCGCCGTAGTCGATGAAATGCACGGTGCATCCCCCTACCTTGCAGCCGTATCGGAAGGTATCCCCGTAGCCGTCGGTCCCGGGAAATGCCGGCAGAAGAGCGGGATGGATGTTCATGATTCTCGGCCGCAGGGGATCGGTATTGACCCGGTCGATGAAGTATGGGGTCAAGTTGCGCATAAAGCCTGCCAGCACCAGCAGATCAAAGGGATGGGCGGCCATGTGCCGGAGCAACTCCGCCTCGCAAAGGGCGCGGCCGCGGAAGTAGGCCGCCGCCTTGTCAGGCTTGCTGTCCGCCGGAAACAGCGACTGTTTTTCCAGAATGGCCGCCTCATCATAGTCCCGGGGCAGCCGGGCGGTATCCGGATTTTCCCGGAAGGTGCGCAGGATACTTCGGTAATCGGCAACAAAGGTGTCAATGCCGCGTTTCTGCGCCCTTTTCAGGCCTGTGGCCGCTTCCGTGTCGGCCCCGGCAAAGACCACGCGGCCGTTTATCCGGCCGTTTTCACAGGCTTTGAGCACCGCCTCCAGGTTGGTGCCGGAGCCGCTTATCAACACACCGATGCGAAGGGGAGCGGACATGACGGCTATTCCTTTCCAATGGCTTCCATGATGGCCTCCGCCTTTGCTGCGGAGAGGTAAAATGGATCCGCGGCTTCCGAGGACACGGCCGGATACATGTCTGCATCGGCTTTTTTCCTGGCAAAGATCGAGAGCGTCCGCGATTTTTTGCCGTCTACAGCAAGCGTGTAGATCGGGTTGGTGAACTCCGGTTTTTCGCGCTTGTCGATAAAGCTCTGGCAATCCAGGCTTTTTAGCTGTTTGAGGAGTTTTTCGATTTTGGAGGCCGCAATCTCGTCGCCCTGCTTGTCCTCCCAGATGAATTGCTGCTGCGTTTTCCCCTGGAGCCCCTTTTTTGAGGGGGCCTGCTGCCGGCGCTCCAGGCGGAGCTTTGCGTCCTTGTGCCGGATTTCGATGGCGCGGACTGTGTCGGCGTCCACCGCAAGCACGGTTTTGTCCCGCAGCGCACCCGCCCCTCCGGTAAAACGGCTGCGGAAGTTTTTTCGGGCGTGGTAGATCCGCGGATCATCTGCGAGCTTGACAAAGGTGTGCCGCCGGGAGGGGGCCGGTTTTCCCACGGCAAACGAACGCAGCAGCTCCTGGCCTGCCCAGGCCTTGACGCCTATTCTTTTGGCCTCTCCCAGGTGATAGCGGCTGTAGTTTTGGGCTTCGGATACCATGGCGGTCAACGTGAGGCTGCTGATGATATCGGTCATATTCTCGACCCGGCTGCTCTCGGCCGGGTAGCCCTCGGGCATGAGCTTCCATTTATCCCCGGCTTTCTCCAGCCGAACCCGGGTATCCGGCCCGCTGACCGTGATTTTGGTGATCTGCGCTTTTTTCAGCTCCTGCAGCTTTGGCAGCTCATACAGCGTGCGGCCGGACTGGTGGAGCAGCAGGTACAGCACCAGAACAAGGGCAACCGCGAAAAGAATGAGGTACTCCTTTTTGGCTTTCATGGCTCGCCTCTTTGGGTATCGGTTCAGGATTCAAACAGCATCCGGATGCGTTTTTTGCGCAGTCTGCGCCGCCACCAGGCAAACAGCCCGCAGACGATGACCAGGACCGGCAGTCCGGCCACGTTGATCACTTTTACCATCGACCGGGTTGCGGCCGTGGTCTCGGCCAGCGGGTTGAACCGCTGGGTCTTGCTGCGAAGCGACGCGATATCGGAGCGCTGGTTGAGCACATCAATAATGTTCAATACAAACGTGGTATTCGGGCTTCGGCCCTTGCGGTCGATCAGGTTGTCCTCCAGAAGGGCCGAGGATCCGATCACAGCGATTTTCGCGGGCCGGCCCGATTGGATGAACTCCTGGCCGCCCTGTATCCGGGATAGATCGATCCCGGCGTTTTCCGCGGCCTCCTCCTCGTTTTTTCCGGTCTCTTTTACCGGCAGCGAGCCGGCTTCAAACCGGCTTTGAAAACCGCCCTCCAGCAGAAACGCCAGGCCGTGGGAGGAAAATTTTTCCTTTTTTTGCGGGGGCTTCATAAACATGGGGTTTAAAGTGAGCTCGCCCTCGGCAAGCCAGGAATCCGCAGAGGAGGCAAACAGTTTTTCGGCCTTGATCCCCTGCTCCCGGACCCGCTTCTCCATCAGTTCCAGGGGGGAGTTTTTGACCGTGATCAACCCCTTGATGCGTTTCATGAAATCCAGTTTTTTGTTTATATTTTTGTTTTTGATCCGGGGGGCGTAATAGACGGGCTGCTGGCCGCCGCCGGCGCGGTCCGGGATATTCTGCTGATAGCAGTTTTTATCCAGGACCAGGGCCTTGCGATGGCGAAGGCCGTAGTGCTTGAGCAGTTTGGCCAGCCCGGAGTCGAAAGGCGCATAGGAGGGCTGCCGAAAGTTGCGCTGCTGCCGGGCTTGTTCGGCTTTCTTGTAGGCGTCGGCAAATATGGCCAGGTTGGTGCCGCGCATGAGGGCCTGGTCGATCTGGAAAAGCTCATAATCCGAAAATTTTTTCGTGGGCTGGGCGATGAGCAGGCAGTTGAGGCTCTCCGGAATCGCCTGCTTCTCCAGGTTGATGCGCTTGATGGAGTAGTTTTCGGACAAATGCCGGTTCAGGTTGCCCAGCTGTTTCTGCTGGTTTCCGCCGCTCTGCATCATCCGGGGGGTAAGCGAGGGACTGCCGTGGCTTGCCAGATAGCCCAGGTTCTGGTTAATCCCGATGAGGGTCTCCATGTTCCCGGTGATCAGTTCGTCCAGACGGTTTGTATCCACGAGTTCGTAGCGGGTGCCGATTATGGGCACCCGTGTCGCATGGAGGAGTTCTACGACCCGGCTCTTGTCCTTGTATTGCATAACCAGGCCGATAGCTCCCCTGCCGGCGTCAATGCCGGCATCGGCGATATCCGGCCATTTCAGGCTCATGATATCGTGGCGGGAGAGGATGCCGTCGAGTTTGGCATCGGCCGGATCCCGGTATTCGTAGGAAAGCCGGTTATAGTTTTTGGCATTTACTTTCTCCACGGTTTTTTTGACCTGCTCCGGCAGCTCGGGGAGC
>CAZWNV010000016.1:0-27709 GCA_964635265.1 uncultured Desulfobacteraceae bacterium | reverse complement strand
CGGCACCCCCATCCCAGGTAGAGGCTTGATTTTCCACAGTAGCTGCCGATTTCGAGGCAGGGCCCCAGGCGTCCTGCGCTTTTGGCTGCTTCATAAAGGCGCAGCCCCTCCTCCCTGTCCAGAAATCCCTTGACCGAAGCCAGCAGCGTCTCATCACCCATGAATATCTCCATAATTGCGAACCAGCACCTCCCGGGGCTTCACTCCGTCGGAGGGGCCGATCACCCCCTCCTGCTCCATGGTCTCGATTATACGGGCCGCCCGGTTATAGCCGATCCGCAAATGGCGCTGTACCATGGAAATGGAAGCCTGCCCTGTTTTTGCCACCAGAGCAACCGCTTCATCATATCGCTCGTCATAGTCCTTTTCTTCGCTGCCCTCTTGTTCCGTGCCCTGCTTCTCCAGGACTTCGTCGTTATAATCCGGAGATTTCTGTTTTTTGAGAAACTCGATGATCCGGGACACTTCCTCCTCGGTGATGTAGGCGCCGTGGATGCGCTGGAGCCTTGCGGTTCCCGGCGGAAGAAACAGCATATCGCCGTTTCCGAGAAGGGTCTCCGCGCCATTGGCGTCGATAATCGTGCGTGAATCCGTCTTGGAAGAAACCTGAAAGGACAGCCTTGTGGGAAAATTGGCCTTGATCACCCCGGTCAGCACATCCACGGAAGGGCGCTGGGTGGCAAGGATCAAGTGAATACCGGCAGCGCGGGCCATCTGCGCAAGCCGGGTGAGTGCTACTTCCACATCCCGGGAGGAGACCATCATCAAATCCGCCAGTTCATCAATGATCACGACAACATAGGGGAGTTTCTCCGGCTTTTCCGCTTCCGGGTCCGCAGCTTTGGAGGCGGCCTTCTCCATTTTTTCATTGTATTGATTGATGTTGCGCACCCGGTTCTCCGAGAGCAGCTCATAGCGGCGCTCCATCTCTTTTACCGCCCAGAAAAGCGCATTGGTGGCTTTTTTCATATCCGTTACCACCGGGGTTATCAAATGCGGGATGTCATTGAAGCCGGAGAGTTCAATGCGTTTGGGATCGATCATAATAAATTTTACGGCATCCGGTGTGGCCTTGTATAAAAGGCTGCAGATCATGGTATTCAATGCAACACTTTTCCCCGTACCTGTAGCTCCGGCAATGAGCAGATGCGGCATGTTCTGAAGGTCAGCAACTACGGGACTTCCAACAATATCCTTGCCCATGGCTAGACTGAGGCTGGATTGGGATTGTACGAATTGCGAGGAAGCCA
This sequence comes from uncultured Desulfobacteraceae bacterium, assembly GCA_964635265.1. Classification (GTDB taxonomy): domain Bacteria; phylum Desulfobacterota; class Desulfobacteria; order Desulfobacterales; family Desulfosalsimonadaceae; genus M55B175. The sequence goes on along the minus strand of CAZWNV010000016.1, from coordinate 26,459 downwards.
GGATATCTTTAACAGCAACCATCTCCCGCCTATTGTTGGGCACCTCGATACCGATTGCCGCCTTTCCCGGAATGGGGGCAATAATACGAATGCTCATGGCCTTTAAGGCAAGCGCAAGATCATCGGAGAGATTGACCACCTTGTTGATCTTGATACCGGGAGCCGGCTCGAATTCAAAGCGGGTAATCACCGGTCCCGGCGTAACCGTTACCACCCGGCCCTTTACCCCGAAATCGTCGAGCTTTTTTTCCAGCAGATGCGACAGCTCATGCAGATGCTCGTGATCCACGGAATCCGCCACAAATTCCGGGTCCCGCAGAAAATCAATGGAGGGCAGCTGGAAGCCCTCGGAAAACCGCATGGATTCAAACACCTGCTGCCTGGGCACCGGCGCGGCGGCGCGGGTGTCCTCAGATTCCGGGGCAGCCGCCTTGATGGTGATCCCGGAAGAATTCCCGGCGGTTTTGGAACCGGAGCCGGCAGAGGGTTCGGCAGCCCCGGATTTCCGGGTTTTCCGCCGGGCCTCCCCTTTCTCCGCAGACACGGCGGCCTCTTTTTTTCGGGCCTGTTTTCTTTGCCGGCTAAGCCGCCTGTATTCGGAGATTCTTCCCGCAGCCGCAGAGATTCGGGAAAATCCCCTCAGCAGCAGGCGGAAGCTGTTTCGCAAAAGCCCGATAAAGGATATGCCGGTTGTCAGAATGAAGCCGACAATGAAGAGCACCCCGAGGATGACCGATCCGCCCGCTGCATTGGAATAAGCCAGCAAAAGACTGCGCAGCGGATGACCGACAATGCCGCCGGCTGTGTACCGGACGCCGAAAATTTCGTATGCCGGGGCGTACAGGGCAAAAAATGCGCCTGTGACAGCAATCAGAATCATTCCACCTCCGGCAATGGCCAGCATATATCGGCCGGAACGGTTCTGAAAAAACCGGATACAACCAAGCAGCAGCAGCGCCGGTACCCAGAAAGCCCCGATCCCGAAAAGCCCGATTAATCCGCCGGCGATGTAAGCGCCCAGCAGCCCGAAAAAATTCTGGACATGGCCTGCCGGCCCCACGTGGTGCAGTGAGGGATCCGCCGGTGTATAAGTGACAAGGCTGAAAAAGGTCAGCACAACCAGGAAAAACAGAAAAATCGCGGCAATTTCATTGCGCATGGACTTCACGGCAGCCATCCTATACCGCGAGCACAACCGGCACGATCACCGGCTTTCGCTTCATGGTGAAATGAAAATACTCCCGCAGTTCCCGGGGCAGGCGATTTTTTACGAAGGCCGCACCGTCCGGCGGCTGCTGAGTCACCATATCATCGACCACCTCCAGCACCACGCATTTGGCATCCTCGATGATATGACCGGTCTCGCCCTCAAAAACAAAACCCCTGGAGACGATATCCGGGCCATGTATAACAAATCCTGTGGCTTCATCGAGGATCAGTATCACCACCACCAGCCCCTTCTCGGAGAGCAGGCGCCGCTCCTTGAGCACAAGCCGGCCCACGTCGCCTATGCCCTTGCCGTCCACAAGCACACGGGTGGTCGGCACCGAACCCGCTACCCGCCCGCCGGTGCTGTCAAAACTGATGACTTGCCCGTTTTCCGCGAGAAGCACGTTGTCTTCAGCAATTCCGCACTCCCTGGCAAGCCTTGCATGATGAAACAGGTGCCGGTATTCCCCGTGAATGGGAATGAAATATTGAGGCCGGATCATGTTGATCATTGCCCGCAGTTCCTCGCGGAAAGCGTGGCCCGAGACATGGATGTCCGAGATGGTTTCATAGATGACGTCTGCGCCCTTGCGGAACAGGTTGTTGATAATCTTGGCGATCGCCTTTTCATTGCCCGGAATGAACTTGGAAGAAAGTACCACCGTGTCCCCGGCGGCGATCTGGATCTGCTTGTGCATGCCGGCCGACATGCGTGTCAGCGCGGACATGGGCTCACCCTGGCTGCCGGTGGTCAGGATCACCAGCTCCTCCGGAGGATAGGCATCAATGGCGGAGATATCAATCTCCATACCTTCCGGGATATGAAGCATGCCCAGCTGTTTTGCGATATAGGCACTCAGTTCAATGCTTTTTCCGTTGAACACCAGTTTGCGCCGGCTGTTTTTCAGGATATTGACCACCTGTTGAATCCGGGCAATATTGGAAGCAAAAAGCGCAATAATGACCCGTCCCCCGCTCCCGGCAACAATCCTGCCCATCGTGTCTCCCACATGCGCATCAGACAGGGTATGGCCCTGCCGTTCCACATTGGTGGAATCGGATAAAAGCGCCAGCACTCCTTTGTCGCCCATCCTGGCGAACTTTTCGGTATCCGTCGTCATCCCGGCGATGACGCTTTCGGAAAGCTTGAAATCCCCGGTATGCACGATAAGGCCGGCCGGCGTCTCCAGGGCGAAACCGACACCGTCGACCACGCTGTGGTTTACGCGGATAAAATCAAATACAAAAGGAGAAAGCGCTAGCTTGCGCTCCGGGCTTACCTTCACCAGCGAGGCTGCCTCAAGCAGGCCGTGTTCTTCCAATTTGTGCCGGATCATGCCCAGCGCAAAGGACGTGGCGTACACCGGGGCGTTGACTTCGCGCAAGAGGTAGGGAAGCGCGCCGGTATGATCTTCATGGGCATGGGTGATCACGATACCCGCCACCTTTTCGCGGTTCTCCCGGATATACTCCATATCCGGAATTACGTAATCCACGCCGAGCATGTAGTCCTCGGGAAACATAAGCCCCGCATCCACGATCACAATCGTGCTGCCGGATTCGAAAAGCATCATGTTCATGCCGATCTCGCCGAGGCCCCCCAGGGCGATAATTTTCAGGGCGTGCTCCTCAGGCCGCATAAGTCAGGCTCGAATTTCCAGCTGCGCCAGCATGCCGTCAAGCTGCGACATCAGCCAGCGGGTTTGCTCGGCCGTTGCGTAGGCCATGCAGCTGCAGCGGATGCGCTTTTTTGTTCGAATCAAAAACTCGATTCCCACGGCTCCCGGTTCGAGACGAATGGCCGCATAAAAAGGCTGACAATCCCTATGGGCAGCCTGGGTACTGGTATAAAGGGATTCATCCAGGGGAAGCCAGTATAGATTCTCCACTTCCGCGGGCCCGCATACAGATTCCAGATAGGATTTCAGCCTTTCCTGGTCACTGGGCTGTAGTTCGTCAATAACATACTGTTTCATATCTTGATTCTTAGCATTCCCAAAGCACGGTTGCAAGCAGAGATTATTCCGGGCCGCAGGTACTGTCCTTGCACTCCCAGTCAATAAGCCGTTTTTTTACCGCCCGGCCTGCACCGAACCCCCCGATATGCCCGTCACTGCGAACAACCCTGTGGCATGGAATGAGAAGGGGAAAGGGATTTTTCCCAAGTGCGGTCCCCACAAAACGCCAGGACGCGGGCCTGCCGATGGCCCGGGCCAGGGCTTTATAGGTCTGCTGCGTTCCGTACGAAATTTTCGCTGTTTCATGAAATACCCTCCGCTCCAGCGGCGTCATATGATCGAGGGAGAGGACGGACCACGGCGGATCAATCGGGATATGCCGGAAATAATCCCGTATAAGGCTGCATACGGATTCCAGTTCTTCCGGGAGAACGTCCGGCGCAGCGGCTTCTCCGTCCGCATCTGCAGGTGGAGCAAGTTCCACGCGCAAAAGCCGGAAGGGGTGCCGGGCAAAACGCAGCCCGACCGGGCCGATACAACCTGGTATCCAAACGGCGGATGCGGGATCTTCAAGGGGGCGGCTGCAGATGGGCTGTCGGATAATGGCCATTTCGGGGAATTGAAAATCTTCGCCGGAGTTCATGACAGCAGCCCGGAGGACAGGATATACGTTTTAAAAAAACGGTAAATACAGGCAGGCAGTCAGATCCCCCCGGCGCCAGAGGCCCTGACAGCCGGAGGGAAATGGAGCATAAAGGGATTTAAACCTCTTCAACTGTAATCGCACCTGTTTCGCAAACCTCCACGCAGGATTCGCAGCCCAGGCATTCTTCAGCATTGACCGGGACGGATTTGCCATCCTGCATTTCAAATACTTCCACAGGGCAAACGTCCACACACTCTTCACAGCCTTCACACTTGTCCGGATCAACAGTGGGAACAAAAGCCATTGTTACACTCTCCTTTCGTCAATTCTCTGAGTTGCCAAGATTTTGATATATCCACAGGCGATACGCCGCAATTTACAAATATAAAAAAAAATTTCATATACCAATTAAAATGGGGAGTCAAGACCCTGTTCCGCTTTTTTTACACCGTCGGCAAATCATCAACCACCAGGGCAAGCACGAGCCGTTCCTGACCATGTCCCTGTTCTGGTGCATTCTCCGGCGCCTTTGAAAGGAGGTATTCCAGCAGGGCCGCAGGCAGGGAAAAGGGCAGAACAGCCGCTGTCAAAAATGCCTTCCCACCCCCTTGCGGCTGTGGAAGCCCGGACAAATCCCGCCCGGCGGATACAGAGAGATCGGCCAGCAGGGAGGCCAGAGTCTCCCCTCCTGTTTCCGCGGCGGCAACCGGCATGGATTCACAGACAATGCGGCAGTCCGGCAGGAATTCCCGGATATGCGAAAAAACAGCCTGACTGCCTGTGATCCAGAGGCGGGAGGGCTCCTTTTCCGCCGCAGCGAGCCGCAGCCAGGAAAGAATGCGGTGCTGTGTCAGGTATGCCCCCGGATCCTCGGGAACAACCTGTTCTGTCAGCGGCAGGCGGGGATCCTCATCGTCTTTGAGATCCGCGAACAGTTCTTTCTGCCTTTTTTGAGAAGCCAGGAGTTCGGTTTCCAGCTCCGCCTGCTGCCTGTCAAACTCCTGGGCCAGCGCCAGAAAAACCCGGGCTGCAGCTTCCGGATCCGCGGGCTCCTCCCGGGAGCCGCCGCGCAGGATATCCGAACGGATTTCAGCCGCAAATTGCTCGCTGGAAAATTCCTCATCGCCAAAAGCCCGGAAAGCATCCATGTGTCCCTCATGCGCCTGCCCCCACGCCCTGCAATTCTGCACCGTCTCCAATATCTGCTGCTCCCGCCCGGTTACGGGGGAATGCAACTCCAGCCGGCCTGAACCAAGCTCCTGTCTGACCGGCGCCGGCTCGTTTCCGGATACCGGGGCCAGCATGACAAACCGGCCGAAGACGGCGTGGAGCCGCTGAATCATCTGCTCGGACGCGTATGTAAATGGCATATACGCCGGTTTCATAGGGTGCCTACTCCTTGTTCACTTTTTCGTCATGGACCGCAATGCCCCGGCTCTGCAGCTCATCCCGGATGCGGTCTGCGGTTTCAAAATCTTTCTGTCTGCGGGCCTGCCTGCGTTTCTCGATCAGATCCCGGACCTCGGCATCCATCTCCGGCAGGGAAAAGTCAAACACCTGCAGTACCTGGTCGATCTGCCTGAAGGCATCCAGTATTTTGCCCGCATCCGCCGCACTCAGCTGCCGGGAATCTAGCAGACGGTTGATCTGCCGGATCGCCCGGAATATGGCGGCAATGGCGTGCGGCAGGTTCAGGTCGTCGTCCATGGCATAGACAAAGCCCTGCTTGATGTCATAGACAAGCTGATCAATCTCCGGGTAATGGACCCCGGACTCCACCTGCAGAAGTGCGTGCACGCAGGCGTCCAGCCGGTTCAGCGTATTTCTTGCCTGCCGCAGCCGATCTTCGATGAAAGTGAGAGGTTTGCGGTAATGGCCGGAGAGCAGCCAGAAACGAATTTCCCTGCCGGTAAAGCCTTTTTTGAAAAGCTGGGGCAGATCCGGCAGCGGCGGCTTTTCCTGGCCCGCCGGCGGCTCCTCCGGCTCCACCCGCTCACAGTGCAGCCAGTACCGGGCCAGGGGCTTGCCGGTAACCGCACGGGCAATGGCCATCTCGTTTTCATGATGGGGAAACAGGAGATCCCTGCTGCTGGTATGAATATCGTAGGTCTCTCCCAGATACTTCATGGACATGGCCGCGCACTGGATATGCCAAGAGGGGCGGACATTGCCCCACTTGGTTTTGACGTAGAGCCCGCGCTTCAAATCCGAGAGCCGAACCCGCTTGAGGAGGGTGAAGTCCTCCGGGCTGTTTTTCTCATATTCATCCAGGTCCACTGTTGCACCGAGCTTGATCTTGTTCAGGTCGATACCGGAGAGCTTGCCGTAATCCGGCATGGCGGCAATATTGAAATACACGCAGCGCATCTTCTCATATGCGACCCCGCTGTCAACCAGGTCGCGGGTCAGTTCCACCATGTCGTTGACGTGCTCGGAAGCCTTGGGATAATAATCTGCCGGCCTGACCCGGAGCGCCTCCAGGTCCTTGTAAAACCAATCGATGTATCGGCTCGTAAATCGCGCGAGGTCCTCGCCGGCGGCCTCCGAACCCTGGATGGTCTTGTCGTCATAGTCGGTGATGTTCATCACGTGGCTCAGTTCATAGTCCCGGTAGGAGAGATAGCGGCAGACAATATCGGCAAAGACGTAACGGCGGCTCTGGGCTATTGTCATACGGGAATCGGCTGTGGGGCCGCAGGAATAGATGGCAACACGCCCGGCCTTCAGGGGTTCAAAGGACTCTACCTGGCGGCTCATGGTATTGAACAGCCGGATATCGTCCTTTTTCTTCTCTTCGAACAGGGAGGTGCTGAGATAGCGTTCCCCGCTGTCGGCAAAAATGGCGACAATGGTGCCCTGCTCCATGCTCTCTGCCTGCCTGGCGGCAACCGCCATGGCCGCCCCGCTGCTCATACCCACGAAAAGCCCCTCTTCCCGGCTCAGCCGACGGGTCATGGCAAAGGCGGCCTCGTCATCAATGTTGACTTTCTCGGCCAACCATTTTTTTTCAAATATCTCCGGTCGATAAGCCTCTTTTAAATTCTTGAGTCCCTGGAGTTTATGACCGAAATAGGGTTCCACGCCGATAACGCGCACCTCCGGATTATACTCCCGGAGACGCCGGGCAACACCCATGACGGTGCCGGTGGTCCCCATAGTGACGATAATGCTGGTCAGGCCGGCACCTTCTGTCTGCCGGATGATCTCACCGGCCGTGCCTTCATAATGGGCCCGCCAGTTGGCCTCATTATTGTATTGATCGGTCATAAAGTAGCGGTCCGGGTACTGGCGGGCCAGGCGGTAGACCTCCTCAATGGATCCGTCGGTCCCCAGGTGGCCGGGAGTCAGGAGGATTTCCGCACCCCTGGCGCTTAAGATCCTGCGGCGCTCCATGCTGACGGATTCGGGCATGGCCAGCAGGAGCCGGTAGCCGCGGACTGCACAGACCATCGCAAGACCAATGTCTGTGTTTCCGCTTGTGGCTTCAATAACGGTTTTGTCCGCGGTAAGCTCCCCGGATGCCTCGCCGGCGCGAATCATGGAAAGGGCCGTCCGGTCCTTGATAGATCCGCCGGGATTTAAATATTCGATCTTGGCAAGTATCCGAACCCTGGGATTGGGATTCAACCGCCGGATTTCCACAAGCGGGGTATTGCCGATGGCGTCTAGAATGCTCTTCTCCATTATCCTGCCTCGCAGGCGCCCTTCTCACCATCTTTCGGCAGAGAGAGCGCTTCCCGTTTAAGGGGCTGTTTTCAGTTTCGCTTCCAGTTCCGCAAGCACTGCCCTGCGCACGGTATTTTCATCCCCGGCCCCATCAACAACAACAAATCGCGCAGGTTCCCGGCGGGCCAGATCCAGGTAGCCGCTGCGCACCCGCTGATGAAAATCCAGGGCTTCGGCCTCGAACCGGGTTTCGCGGCGCTGCCGCCCTCCCTGGTCCAATTCCTGCCATGCCCGCCGCAGCCCGACTTCCGGGGCCAGATCCAGCAGAAAGGTGATGTCCGGCTCCAGGTCCTCCAGGACCCGACTGTTGCACTCCTCCACCAGAGCGCGGTCCAGATTCCGCGAGACACCTTGATAGACCAGTGTGGAATCATGAAAGCGATCGCAGATTACCGTTTTTCCCTCTGCCAGGGACGGACGGATGATCTCCTGCACGTGCTGGCGCCTGTCTGCGGCATAGAGAAAAAGTTCTGCCACCGGATCGAGCTCGCTGTTCTCCGGGTCCAGCAGAATGGCCCGGATGTCCGCCCCGATCCGGGTGCCGCCGGGTTCCCGGGTGATCAGGCAATTATGGCCCCGCCCTTGCAGGTACCGGGCCATATGCCGGATCTGGGTGCTTTTCCCGGAGCCCTCTATACCCTCAAAGGTAATGAACATGCAATCATTCTTTCTCCGGCTCTGCTTGCGCCGGCGGCACCTTGTAAAAAAACCGCTCCAGCGGCTTGTGATATCCGGTCCAGCCCTCGCTGAGATCCTGTTTCTCCATAAACTCCCGGATGCCGTTTACCTTGGAATCGATCTCGTCAAGATAATGAAGCATAACGGCTTCAAGTATTTTCGGCGGTTCCGGAGAACCGAATTCCCGATTGCCATGATGACTTACCAGCATATGTTTGACCAGCCGGGCCGTCCGGGACGGGAAATCACTGAGATCGGCCATTTTTTCATGCACCATTTCCAGGCCGATGCCGATGTGGTTGATGAGCCGGCCTTCATCAGAATAATCAATACGCCGGTCATAGACAAATTCCCTGATTTTGCCGATATCATGCAGGATCGCCCCGGTCAAAAGCAGATCCCGGTCAATGCCGGAGTAGTGTCCGACGACCCGCTCGGCCAGGAGCGCCACGGAGAGCGTATGCTCCAGGAGCCCTCCCAGATAAGCATGATGCATATGTTTGGCCGCGGGAGCAATCTTGAAATTTTCCACAAAGGCTGCATCCGCCCAAAAAGCCTGCAAGAGGGAACGCAGATGCGGCTCCGCCACAGTATGGCTGATGCCGATCAGTTTTTTGAGCATGGCCTCCGGATCCCGGCTGGAGCTCGGCATGAAGTCTGCAGCGCAGATATCCCCCGCCGCCTGCCTTTCCAGTGCCTTTACCACAATCTGCAGGGCCCCCCGGTACTCCGACACGGTACCCCGGACCCGGATAAAATCCCCCGCATCGGCCAACTCCCGCAGATGCTCGATGTTATCCCAGGCCACGCCTCTGATTGTACCGGTTTTATCCGATAGGGACACGGTCATATAATAGCCGCCGTCCTTTTTTTGCAAAAGGTTTTTCTCCGCAAGCACAAAGGTCTCATCAACCGTTTGCCCGGCCTCCAACTCATTGACAAAGGTATTTTTCATACCGGCCGCCCTTTTTCAAACCCCAAAATCGATGATGGCTTCGTAAAAAATCCAATATCTGCAAGCTCCGTGCAGCTTTCAAAAAAAGCTGCTTGACCATTTTCCCGTGTGTCGGTACACAGGTTTCGGTACGCTCCGTCTTCGGCTCCGCACCGCTCCGGCCGAAGGGAGGACTGTTGCCCGCAAAAGGGGATTGCTGATGGGAACAGGCGAATTTTTCCGGATTTATACTGAAAATTAACCCGCGCATCAAGCGATTATTAGGCTCCCGGCAAAGCCCCTGCCGGAGGCAGGCGGCGGAACATGAGCAGATGCGCCCGGCAGCCGGCGGAGTATTTTGTTTATGCTGCATATTCCACGCGCCATCAATAAAGCTATTGGCTGTTTTTTCAGCATCGCCGCCCTGATGCTGCTTTGCCCGGGGCAAACCTGGGGCCTGGCCGTGTCCGGGCAGGACACTTCCAGGCCTGCATGGACGATCCATGCGGACCGCCTTGTCTATGAAAAGGAGCGGGACCTATACAAGGCCTTTGGCAACGTCGTGGTGCAAAAAGGGGAGACGACTCTCAGTGCGGATACCGTAAGGCTTGACCGAAGCTCCATGGAGGCTGTGGCCACCGGCCATGTCCGGCTCGAGACCCGCGAAGATTTTATCTCCGGCAGCAGGATCACCTTTAACCTGGACTCCCGGAAGGGTTCGGTGGTCGACGGCACGATCTTTATTGCAGAAAAAAACTTCTACATCCGCGGCGAAAAGATCGAGAAAACCGGACAATCCAGTTATGCGATCCATCACGGCAGCTTTACCACCTGCGACGGACAAAACCCGGACTGGAAAGTCACCGGCAGGGAACTCACGCTGGATATCGGGGGCTACGGCACAGTAAAACACGCGGCTCTCTGGGCAAGAAAAGTGCCGCTCGCCTACACCCCCTATTTCGTTTTTCCCGCCAAACGCGATCGGCAATCCGGATTTCTGGCACCGGAGGCCGGCTACTCGGACAAAAACGGGCTATCCTGGATACAGCCGTATTACTGGGCAATCGACCGGAGCTGCGATGCCACCTTCTATTACCATCATCTGGAAAAAAGGGGTGAAAAACTGGGCATGGAATTTCGCTATGCCCTTGGCCCGCAGTCCAGGGGAACCCTGATGATAGACGGCATGCATGACGACAAGACCGATGAGGGCGGCGAGGCGGATGAGCAATGGGCCTATAGGGGGGACAATTACACACGCCCCAACTCGGACCGGTACTGGTTCCGCATGAAAGCCGACCAGCAGTTGCCCGCTGGCCTGGCCGCGCAACTGGACCTGGACATTGTCAGCGACCAGGACTATCTGCGCGAATTTGATGACGGAATGACCGGTTTTGACTACTCCAACGAATATTTCGAATCCGCATTTGACAGGGATCTGGACGACGAGGATGATCCGGTCCGGGAAAACCGGTTGAACCTGAACCGGATATGGAGCCAGTACAGCTTCAACACGGATGTCCTCTGGTATGACGATGTACGCAAACGGCGATGGGAAGACAAGGACACCACCCTGCAGGAGCTGCCGTCAATCACATTTGATGCGCTCAAGCAGCCCCTGGCCGCAAGCCCTCTGTATTTCGAGGCAGCCTCCGAATACAATTACTTCTACCGCAAAGACGGCACCACCGGCCACCGCGTGGATATCCACCCCAGGTTTTCCCTCCCCTTGAACATGGGGCCCTACCTTACTTTCGAGCCCACTGCAGGCTTGCGCCAGACCTCCTGGCTGGTCGATCCGGAAAAAGAGACACCCCGTGCCGTCGAGCTTGACGACAACGATCAGCACAGAACCTTCTATGATCTCGGCGCGGCTGTCTCCACGGATTTATCCCGGGTCTACCGCGAGGGCGAACCCGATGCGATACCCATAAAACATACCATAATCCCCGAGCTGCGCTATGAATACATACCCGACACAGACCAGTCCGAATACCCGGAATTCGATACCATCGACCGGATAGAGGATGCCAATCGGCTCACCCTTTCCCTTACCAACCTGTTGACATCCAAGTACTATCCGGCCTCCCCGGCCGCTGATGCATCCGGTGAAACAAAAAGCCCCGCGCGGCCCCGCTACAACCGCTTTTTCCGTTTCAATCTCGAACAGGCCTACAACTTCAACCACGGAAGAGAGCCCGAAACAGAGCCCTTTGCCCCGCTGTACCTCGAACTTGACCTGACTCCGCAAAATCTGCTATCCCTGCGTGCCGAAGCGCAATGGAGCCATGAACAGAACTGCCTGCTGTCGCATCTGCTCTCCGGCCGGCTGCACAATGCGCGCGGAGACAGTCTGCGGATGGAATACCGCTACTACAAGGATGTGCGCGAGTCCATCAACCTGGGGGCAAGCCTGCAGGTGACAAACCGTATCCGGATTTCCGGCGAATACGAACGCAATCTTGAGGAGGCGGTGGAAATCGAAAAACGTCTGCAGTGCATATATCAGTCCCAGTGCTGGTCTGTGGGGCTCTCCTACGCCGATGAGGGAGACGACCAGGAGATATCGGCCATAATCCGGCTCCACGGCCTCGGGGGATTCGGCGAAGCCGGTTAGACCTCCCTGCCGCATGGCATCCACCCCAAACCGATTTTGTACATAACTGCTTGACTTCAAAAAATTTTTGTATATACTTCAATTAATTGAGGCATATGGGTTCGCAAATAACAACAGGAGGCCAGATGAACAAACTCGAACTGATTTCCGCTCTCAAGAAGGAATCGAATATCTCCAAGGCTGAAGCTGCCAAAGTGGTGCAGATTTTCTTCGACTCCATGGCCCAGGCCCTGACCGAAGGCGAACGGATTGAAATCCGGGGGCTGTGCAGCTTTTTTGTCAAGGAGTACAAAAGCTATATCGGCCGCAATCCCAAGACCGGGGAAAAAGTAACGATTCAGCCCAAGAAGCTGCCCTTTTTCAAATGCGGCAAAGAGCTGCGGGAGCGCGTCAATAAAACCCAATAACGCCGCAGCGGGGGATATCATGTCCGGGCTGGAAACGCTGCTTGACCAGGATCGTCCGATTCGCCTGCTGACGGCGGCAGTGACCAGCGGCAATCTTCCGCATGCGTTTCTTTTCACCGGGCCTGAGGGGGTTGGCAAAAAAACCGCGGCCCGGACGCTGGCCATGCTGCTCAACTGCCGCTGCAGCCAGCGTGGGCGAAAAAACCGGCCGGCTTCGGAAGAAGCGGATGCATGCGGAGAAAAGCCGCCTGCTCCCTGCCGGGAGTGCGCATCCTGCAGAAAAATCCTTTCTGCAAATCATCCGGACCTGCACTGGCTCAGCCCTTCCGGCAGTTATATCAAAGTGGATCAGGTTCGCGAACTCTGCCGTCGGCTTTCCCTGAAATCCCATGAAGCCGAAATCCGCCTGGCCGTCATTGAAAATGCCCACAGCCTGAATCCGGAATCCGGTAACACCCTGCTCAAAGTCCTGGAAGAACCGCCGGAGAAAACCCTGTTTATCCTGCTGGCCAGACAGACCTCGGAGCTTTTGCCCACCATTGTTTCCAGGTGCCGTCACATTCGCTTCAATCCGGTATCAGCCGGAACTATCCAGGCCCATCTGCAGAAGCAATGGCAAATAACAGAAGCCGAGGCCGAGGGTATTGCAGCCATGGCCGGGGGGAGTCTTTCGCGGGCAGCCGAGATGACGGAAAAGAACTGGATTATTCGGCGAAACTGGATTATAGAAAGCCTTGCGGGCATAAACCGGGTGCCCCGCAACTCTCAGCTGGCCCTGGCAGAAGCCCTGGCCCGCGACACCGACCGTGCCCGGACAGCGCTGGAGATCATGAAAACCTGGTACAGGGATCTGGCTGTCTGCGCATACGCTCCGGACCGTCTGATCAACAGCGATCTTAGAGAGAAAATTACAGAAGAATCCAGGCAATACAACCTCCCGCAGTTGATCGCCATTGTCCGGGCGATTGACGATGCGGCCATCCACATTGAAAAAAATGCAAACCTCCGGCTGGCTGTGGACCAGCTGATCCTGGAAATTGCTTCCAAAGGAAACAGGAAAAATGGAGAAAATCATCGGTATCCGGTTTAAATCCGCCGGTAAAATATATGACTTCAAATGCGGTGCATACGTATTAAACACCGGGGACGCGGTAATCGTGGAAACGGAAAACGGCCTCTGCTACGGAACGGTTGCCGTACCACCGGTAGAGAAGGAAAAAAAGCCCGAGAGTGAGCCGTTAAAAAAAGTCTACCGGCCGGCCACGGAAAATGATCTGCAGCAGGTCCGGCAAAACAAAGAGCTTGAAGAACGGGCATTTGCCTACTGTAAGCAGTGCATTTCCGAACTTTGTCTGGATATGAACCTCTTTAGCATCGAAAGCAATTTTGACACCAGCAAGCTCACCTTTTATTTCACGGCGGACGGACGGGTGGATTTTCGCAGGCTTGTGAAAATGCTGGTAAAAGAATTTCGTACCAAGATCGAAATGCGCCAGGTGGGTATCCGCAACCAGGCAAAGATGTGCGGCGGCATCGGACGATGCGGCCGGGAGCTGTGCTGCAGCAAATTTATGACCAAGTTTGATCCGGTATCCATTAAAATGGCCAAACGGCAGGGGCTGTCGCTGAACCCCACTAAAATATCCGGCGTTTGCGGCCGGCTCATGTGCTGTTTGACTTTCGAAAACGAAATGTATTACAAGCAGGAGCACGCCGAGGACAAGGACACTGACAGCGAGAAGGAATCCAGCAGCGAATGAGACCCCCTTTTTATATCACCACGCCGATATACTATGTAAATGCCCGGCCTCACCTGGGCCACACCTACTCCACGATTGCCGCTGATGTAGCCAGACGCTTTCACGACATACAGGAGCAGGAAACCTTTTTTTTAACCGGTACGGACGAGCACGGTGACAAAATCGTTAAGGCCGCCCGGGCTGAAGGCCTGGAGCCGGAAAGCTACGCCGACCGCATAAGCAACCTATTCAAGGAGCTCTGGCCGGAGTACAACATCCAGCCGGACCATTTCATCCGCACGACCGATCCGGAGCATGTGGCTGTGGTACAGCAGATTCTCCAGGAAATCTACGATGCCGGGGAAATCTACTACAGCGAATATGAGGGTCTGTACTGCTACGGCTGCGAGCGTTTCTATACCACCCGCGAGCTGATCGACGGCAAATGCCCGGATCACGGCACCTGCCCGGAGCCCATCAAGGAATCCAATTATTTTTTCCGGATGAGCCGCTACCAGGACTGGCTCATCGAATACCTCACCGAACATCCGGAAACAATCCAGCCGGAGCGCTACCGTAACGAGGTGCTTGCCTTCCTGCGCGAGCCCCTGGATGACCTTTGCATATCGCGGCCCAAGTCCCGGCTGACATGGGGAATCACCCTTCCCTTTGATCGGGATTATGTCACCTATGTTTGGTTTGACGCCCTGATCAACTATATCTCCGCCCTTGGCTATCCGGACGGCGAAAACTTTCAAAAATTCTGGCCCCAGGCCAGACACATCGTTGCCAAAGATATCCTCAAGCCCCATGGCATATACTGGCCTACCATGCTCAAAGCAGCAGGTCTTCCCATATTCCGGAACCTTTATGTCCACGGCTACTGGAACGTGGAGGAGAGCAAGATGAGCAAGAGCCTGGGGAACGTGGTGGATCCCCATTACCTGAAGCGGACCTACGGAAGAGACGCCATCCGTTTCTTCCTGATGCGGGAGATGGTTTTCGGCCTGGATGCGGGGTTTTCCGAAGATGCCCTGATCCAGCGGATCAATTCCGATCTGGCCAACGACCTGGGCAACCTGTTCTCCCGGGTGCTGGGGATGTTTCACAAATACTTCAAGGCTGTCGTGCCGGAAGTCGACCCCGGCGTGCAGGCGGAACTTGCTCCCCAACTGTCCAGGCCGGCCCGCAGCGCAATCGATGCCTACCAGGAAGCCATGGAAGATCTGCAGTTCCATCGGGGCATGACCGCGATCTGGGATTTTATCAGCCGGATGAACAAATTCGTGGACAGTACTGCTCCGTGGGAGCTTGCCAAGCAGCCGGAGCAGCGACAGCGTCTGGAGGCGGTCATCTACAACCTTCTGGAAGGTCTGCGGGTCATAGCCGGCCTGTTGTACCCGGTGATGCCGGATACCTCCCTGACCATGCTGTCCCGTCTCGGCTACGAAACCGGGAAAAACGGCAGCCTCTCCATTGACGCCCTCCGGCGGTGGGGCGTCCTTTCCCCCGGTATCCGGCTCGGCAAACCCGTTTCGCTTTTTCCGCGGATTGAGCCCAAAAAAGAGAGCGCGCAGGAGCAGGCCGCACCCCCGGAAAAATCCAATACCGACGGGAAACAGCCGGAAATCGGCATGGAGGACGTAGCCAAACTGGATCTGCGAGTGGCCAAAGTGCTCAGTGCCGAAACCGTGCCCAAGGCAGACAGGCTTCTCAAGCTCACCGTGGATCTGGGCGAAGATGACAGCCGTACAGTTGTTGCCGGAATTGCCAAGAGCTACTCGCCCGAGGCGCTCGTCGGCAGACAGGTCCTTGTGGTGGCCAATCTAAAGCCTGCAAAATTAAAAGGAATACAGTCCCAGGCCATGCTGCTTGCCGCCACGGCAAAAGACGGCTCCGCTGTGGCCACCGTCGAATCCCCTGTTCCCCCCGGCACCCCGGTGAAATAAGATTCGCGGCACGGCCCCGCATCCCCGAACCGCTGGCCCTTTCCGCGCCCATTTGCTGTATTTGGCCTCCACCAGCCGTGCAGCTCTTTGACGAGAGGTCCATCATGTTTATACCTGTATAGACAGAGAAGGGCACTTTTTACTTACCGGCAAACAGGAAAGGAGCGATGCAGCATGGAAACCACGCATATCCCCGGACTGGACAAGAAGGCCACCCGGGTTGCCCTTGGGACCTGGGCAATCGGCGGCTGGATGTGGGGCGGAACCGATGAGAAGGCCTCAATTCAAACCATACATGCAGCCCTTGATCAAGGCGTCAATATTATAGACACGGCACCTGTCTACGGATTTGGCACCTCCGAGGAAATCGTCGGCAAGGCGGTTGCCGAATACGGGGGAAGAGATACCCTCATTCTTGCCACCAAGGTGGGCCTGGCCTGGGATGCCGACAAAAAAGCCGTATGGCGGGACTCCAGTCCTGAACGGCTCCGGAAGGAAGTCGAGGACAGCCTGCGCCGGCTGCAGACCGAGGTTATAGACATCTACCAGGTGCACTGGCCGGACCCGACTGTGGATCTGCAGACTACGGCGGAGACCCTCGCCCGCCTCCAGCAGGAGGGCAAAATCCGGGTGGCGGGGGTAAGCAATTTTTCGCCCGGGCAGATGGCCGAATTTCAGAAAGGCGCCGCCCTTGGTGTCTGCCAGCCGCCTTACAATATTCTGGAGCGTGCGGCGGAAGAGGCGGTGCTCCCCTACTGCAGCAGCAACGGTATTGCCACGCTTACCTACGGGGCCCTTTGCCGGGGGCTTTTAAGCGGCAAAATGAACCGTGACCGCATCTTCTACGGCGATGATCTGCGAAACATGGATCCCAAGTTCCAGCAGCCCCGTTATGAGCAATACCTGACGGCTGCGGAGAGACTGCAGGACTATGCGCAACAGCGCCACGGCAAGAATCTTCTGCATCTGGCAGTCCGCTTTGTACTGGACCGGGGGGCCAGCGTGGCGCTTTGGGGCGGCCGCCGCCCCTCCGACATGGAACCGCTTCCGCAGATCTTCGGCTGGCAGCTTACCGACAGTGACTACCGCGAAATCGACGCCATTTTGCAGGAATCTGTCACGGACCCGGTGGGTCCGGAATTTATGGCCCCTCCTGCGAAAAAATAGATGCTGATCCCATTGCTATAAGGGGCGGCAGCCAATATATTAAATCATATACAGGCTGATTTTTCCGGATGCCGGCCGGGATCGGCGGGTTTCCGGGTATCCAGCGGAGGGGGGAGGGGCCTGCCATGCCGCTCAATGTGAATTTGCATCATCTTGTCTGTTCCTTTTGCGGCAGACCGCAGTCCGCAGTCGACAAAATGATTGCGGGGCCGTCCGTATACATCTGCAGCGATTGCGTGCGCGCCTGCAAAGCCGTTATCGAGCAGGATCTGGCCGTCAGCCGGCTGAATGCATCCGATATTGCCACCCCGCAGCAGATCAGATACCACCTTGACGACTGGGTTATCGGCCAGCACAAAGCCAAAAAAATCCTTTCGGTGGCTGTATACAATCATTATAAGCGCATGTTGGTCCGCCCGGCACCCGGCGGCCAAATCATTGAAAAAAGCAACATTCTGCTCATGGGTCCCACGGGTTCCGGCAAAACCCTTCTGGCCCGCACACTGGCCAAAAAATTGAATGTCGCCTTTGCTACGGCCGACGCCACAGTTCTTACCGAAGCCGGATACGTGGGAGAAGACGTGGAAAGCATGCTCGGGGCGCTTCTCTACAATGCCAAATGGGACCTGGAGCGCGCCAGACAGGGAATTATCTATATCGATGAAATTGACAAAATCGCCCGCCGGACGGATATGGAAACCGGCCGGGATGTCTCTGGTGAAGGCGTCCAGCAGGCGCTTCTAAAAATCCTGGAAGGCACACTGGCCAATGTGCCCACCCGGAAAGGCGGCAGACATGGCCAGAAGGAATGGATTCGCATCAACACAAGGGATATCCTCTTTATCTGCGGGGGGACCTTCAGCGGAATCGAAAGCATTATCCAAAAGCGGCTGGGATCAAAAGCGATAGGCTTTGGCGCAGTTCACCAAAGGGGGGCTGATACCCATCCCGAAAAGCTGCTCTCGCTTATAGAACCGAAAGACCTTCTGCAATACGGTTTTATCCCGGAATTTATCGGGCGCCTGCCGGTTATCGCCCCGCTATGCGAGCTTTCCGAAATCGAGCTGTTCCGCATTCTGACAGAACCCAAAGATGCCTTGACCAAACAATACCAGAAGCTTTTTGCAATGGAGGGTGTCCATCTGGTATTCACGGAGGACGCCCTTTCCGCCGTCGTCCGGCGCGCACAAAAACGCAAGGCCGGCGCGCGCGGGTTACGGGCGGTCATGGAAGCCTGCATGCTGGATATCATGTATGAGATCCCGGATTACAAAAATGTGACCGAATGTGTCATCGACAAAGAGGTTATCCTCAAACAAGCAAGACCCCGCCTGCGCTTTAGCCCCACCAGGCGCCAGGCATAACTCCCCGCCCGTCCGCGACTTCCGCAGACGCTCTTCTTTTCGTGCTCCTGCTGCATCACTTGGAAAAAACATCAAAAATTGTTAAAATAAACAAAACATATGGAAAATCCAGTGAAGGAGTGTCTTATGAGCACGGAAAAGGAAATCCGGAAAGCGGCGGAGATTCTCTCGAATGCAAAAAATGTGGCGGCTTCCTGCGGTGCGGGCGTCTCGGCGGAAAGCGGGATTGCCACCTTCCGCGATCCCGGGGGCGTATGGGAGAAGCTGAACCCGGCAGAGGTGGGGACCGCCAGCGGGCTGGTCAATGCACTCAACCAAAACGCGGCCAGATTCATCCCCTTTTTCATTGAACTCCTGGAGGCCTTTGAGCAGGCCGAGCCCAACCCGGCCCACACTGCGCTCGGGGAGCTCGAAAAAATGGGCATCCTCAAGACCGTTATTACCCAGAATATTGACAACCTGCACCTGGAGGCCGGCAATACGGATGTAATCGAGGTTCATGGAAACGGTTTCCGGCTTGCCTGTCTTTCCTGCGCCAATACGGATACCTGTGAGCGAAAAGAACTGATCGCAAGCGTTAAGGAAAGACTCCGGAATCTTAGCGAATACAGCCTCTCCACCCTGTCCACACTGCTTCCCCAATGCAGCCGCTGCGGAAAAATCACGCGTCCGGACGTGGTCATGTTCGGGGAAATGGTAAAGGACATCCCCAGGGCGTTTGACGTGGCCAAAAAAGCAGATGCAATGCTTGCCATCGGAACATCCGGCGTGGTCTATCCAGCGGCCTACCTTCCCTTCGAAGCCAAGGGCGCCGGGGCGCCGGTAATAGTGGTAAACCCCAATGAAAATCCTTTTGCCCGCATTTCGGATGCCTATATTCCATTGAATGCGGGCGAGGCCATGCCGCAGATACTGGACGCGGTGAAAGCGCTGAGAAAATAGAACAGCGGGAGCTTTGGCCGGACTCTACTCCTGGCGGGCAGGCCAAAGCTCCAGTACGGCGATTTCCGGATAACAGTTCAACCGTACCGGAAATGTGCCCCAGCCGATGCCGGTCGTAATAAAGAGCGGAACCCCTTTTTCCGAGCGTTTGTGCCCGGACGTATAGCTCTTGTTTTTTACGGGATTAAAGGGGGGACCGAGAAACGGCAGAACAAACTGCCCGCCGTGGGTATGGCCGGAGATCATCAGATCCACCCGTCCGGAAAACGGCGTATCTGCGCTGTCCGGATTATGTGCCAGGACAATGCGGCAGTCTGTTTCCGGAATGTCGGTAAGAATCCGGTCCAGGGCAATGGGGTCCTCCCAGAGATCGCCAGCACCGGCAAGCCAGAGCCGCTGGCCCTTCCTCTCCAGAACTGCCCGCCGTCCCCTCAGGTTCTGTCCTGTCCTGTCCATCCACTGCAGGCTTCTCTCGGTATCTGCCCAGTGATCATGATTGCCGAGGATCGAATACACCCCTGACGGTGCATGCAGGCGGGCAAGCAGGGGCCAGATTCGGTCGATCTGTTTGTGGCCGTTCTTTTCCAGAACATAATCACCGGTACAGATCGTGATATCGCGCTCGAGGCGATTGGCCCGCCAAATCGCATATCGAAGCGAAATCAAGGGCTGGAGCGGCCCGTAATGCAGGTCCGAGAGCTGCACAATGCGGAATCCGGCAAATGCCTGCGGCAGATGGGCAACCCGGATGGGGTAGCGGCGCACCCTTATACAAAACCGTTCAAAAACAAACAGGTAAAAAATCAGGGCTCCAAAACATATGGCGGCTATGGAAATCCCGGTCATAGGCTCTCCTCCTGTATTGCCACAACACCCCGCGTTCCGCGGCCTTGCCGGGCTTGCATTCCAGCGGGTTTTCTGCCATATTCGCGGAAAACCATCGCTTCCAATAAAAAATCTGAATTTCGGGCACAGGAGATCGCCATGGCCATTGTTTTCCCGGAAAAGCACGAGACCACCACGGTTATTCAAATGAACAACGGGCAGAACCTGCAGAATCTGGAATTCTCCAGCGCGCTCAACAAGGCCATTGATGAGGCCCTAGCCGATACGGAGACCAACGCCCTGGTGCTTACCAGTACGGACGAGAAGTTCTTCTCCAACGGCATTGATGTCGCGTGGTTAAGCGAGCGCTTTGCCGCCGGAGACCACCAGGAAATCAAGGATTTCTGTTATGGAATGGATGCAGTGTTTAAAAAGCTGCTTCTGGCGCCTGTACCGGTCATCGCGGCCATCAACGGCCACGCCTTTGGCAACGGGGCGATTTTGAGCTGCGCCTGCGACTTCCGATTCATGAAAGCTGACCGGGGCTTTTTCTGTTTTCCCGAAGTGGACCTGGGGATCCCCTTTCTTCCCGGCATGGATGCCTTTATTGAAAAAGCGATCCCCCAGTACAAGCTCAATGAGCTCAAGCTCACCGGCAAACGGGCCACCGCTCCGGAACTGGCCGAGCACCACGCGATTGAAATGGCCTGCGACAATGCCGAACACCTGATGCGCGAAACCATGGCATTCGCATCCGGATTCCGGAAAAAACGCGGCATTTTCGGAGAACACAAGTACCGGATGTACAAGCACATCATTGCTGTCATCGACACCGAAAATCCCGAGCATATAGAAGCGCTCAACCTCATGGTGCAGGACTGAAGCCGGGACCGTTTTCTGGATCCGGCCCCGGCCGTTCAGACAACATTGCCGCCGGGGCTTACCGAAGCTTTTCCAGCACCTGCTGCTTCTGCTTCTTATACTCCTCGCTGCTGATAAGATCGGACTCGTACAACTCTTTTAAGTACTCAAGCTTCTGCCGGATCTCTTTTTTCCGGCGGCTCCAGCCCTCTGCAGCCGTATCCCCGCCGCTCTTCTTCTCTTCGCCTGCAACCCGCGGAGCAGGCGCAAAGGTCTTTTCCCCGACCGCTGCCGGCTTCTGCCGAACCTTTTCTTTTTGCACTCCGGCGGGCTCAGCCGGTTGTGCCCGCTCCTGCTTCTCCGGCGGGGTCTTTACCCGCCTGCCCACATCGGCGGCATCCGCAACAAGCCACCAGGGTTTTTCCTGTCCGGCCCCGCCGCGGTAATAGGAGGCATAGCCGGGCCCCTTAATCCTCGTATCCGCCGTATTCTCCTGCAGCGGATCGGAATACAGGTTCTTGGTATAGGTCGTCCGGATCTCCTTGTCCTTGATGACGTAGTTGACATAACTAAAGGCCAGGTTCAGCCTGCCGGCTTTGTCGACAAACAGGACACCGCCGGTTCTTCTGGGCTTTTGAAAAATAAAGATGCCGCCTTTATTGTAGGAAATAAAGCGGACCCGCTGCCGGGGGCCGGCTTTTGCCAGCGCATCGACAATGGCCGGGGCCAGCCGCTCAATCTCTTTGTCCTCGAAAACCGGCAGCTCCTGCACCTTGCCCAGTATCAGCGAGTCCTTTTCATACTGGAGCTGATCCAGAAACACTTTCAGCCGCCCGGCATCCATGTCGAAGGGATGCTGAAACCGCCGTCCGGCCTGCTGCTGCGGACTCTGCTGCTTTTCCAGACTCACCTGCATATCCCGGTTTTTGGCCACGGGCGAGCGCGCCCACTGCGGGCCGCAGCCCATTACCAAACCGGTCAAACACAAAACCGCCACTGCCGTCATGAAACGCTTCATAATCCCGCCTTTCCGGTATAATCATTTCCACCTGCATTGTATTGCCCAACCTGACTTGCCATAGCAATTTCGGATGGGACTGTCAAACCCCGGCACAAGCCTGATGGCTGCCTGAATAATCCGATCTCCGGCGGTCCTTCCGGGTTGGCCCTGGATACAGGAATGCTGCGGAAAGCGTTTGCAGACACTTTGAATCCACCTGATTGACGGGCTTGGAGAAGTTTTTTTCAGGAGCAAAAAACGGTTTGACAGGCTTCGGCCTTGCCGGTAATGTAATTGCCACCGAAGGCCGGGGCACCCGCCTCAACTCCGGCAGGAATTGCGGTATCCGCAGCCGGCTCCCGGATTTTTTCGTGCAGCAGGCTGCCATATACGTGAGCGGTATTCAATGTTTTACGGATCTGCCCGGATTATGACAAAACCCGATTATGGCAAAACGCATAAAACGCAATAACCCGAAACTTGCCCCCGCCAAGTCCTGGAAGCGCTATCAGAGCCAACTCCGCAAACAGTCCGCCAGGAGGCGGGCTGTCAAACGGCTGCCGCTCTATGTATTGGCCCTTGTCCTGCTGATCCTGTTGAACCACGGGATTTTCTGGTGCCTGGAGCAGCTACAGAAAAACACCCATGAACCGGTACCGCTGAGTTCGGTGCAGCCCCTGGAACAGACGGATCTCTGCAAACTTCTCTCCGGCAAATCCCTGGAAAAACTGGCCCGGCCCGGCTTCGAGCTGGATGCCGGAGTGCGGCAATACCGGATGAAAACCAGCATCCATCCGCAATTGCAGCAAACCGTGACCGAGAATATCGACAAGAAATATGCCAAGTATTTCGCCCTGGTGGCCATGGAACCGGAAACCGGAGATATCCTTGCCATGGCCAGCTATGACAAGACCGGCGCAGACAGCAATGTCTGCACCCGGGCGGACTTTCCCGCGGCAAGCCTTTTCAAAATTGTTACCGCAGCCGCCGCTGTGGAGGAGCTGGGCTTTACCTGCAACACGCAAATGGCATATAACGGACGCAAATATACCCTGTATAAATCCCAGCTCAAAGATCGGCGCAACAAATACACCCGCCGGGTCTCTTTTGTGGAATCGTTTGCCGACTCCATTAACCCTGTATTCGGCAAAATCGGCATCCACCGGCTCAAAAAGTCCGGCCTGGAAAAATATGCGACAGCCTTCGGATTCAACCGCAGCCTCGGCTTTGATCTGCCGCTTGCCAAAAGTCCGCTGGCGATAGAGGAAGAACCCTATAACTGGGCGGAAATTGCATGCGGCTTCAACCGCCAGACCCGGATTTCCCCCCTGCATGCCGCAGTAATGGTCTGCGGGGTGGCCAACGGGGGAGAATTGATGCAGCCCGCCCTGGTTCAAACGGTGCAGCAAAAAAATGAGCTGGTATACAGGCGGCAGCCCCAAATGCTTAACCAGGCTGTGAAGCCGCAGACTGCGAGCGTCCTGAAAAAACTCATGCAGGCAACCATTAACCGGGGCACCGCCAGCGGCGAATTCCGCTCCGCAAGGCGGGACCGGGTCCTCTCGAAGCTTGCCCTGGGGGGGAAAACCGGCTCCATCAACAATAACCCCCTGCAGATCAAATACGATTGGTTTGCCGGATTCGCCGAGGAGCCGAATGGGAAGCGATGTCTTGGCGTAGCAGTGTTTGTGGCGCACAAAAAATACATAGGCACCCGGGCGGCTGCTTACGCGAAATTGGTGTTCACCGAGTACTTCAAACAAAGCGTAGAAAACAAACAGGCCTGATATGCAAAACCCTTTCCGTATCGTGAAGATCTTCGCCGGCCATGCCGCGGCGCTGGCCCGATGCCGCATCTATCTGGGAAAAGATCCGGCAGGCGTAGCGCCGGGCTCGCTCATCCTTTTTCCCTTTCACCGGGCTGTCCTGCAGTGCGGCATTACCGGTATCGTTGCGATAAAGCCGCATTCCGGCCATGCCCGCCGCGCTCACACGCCCTCGATTACCGGGATGCTCAAGCGGATCAAACAGGCTTCCGAAGCCGCGGACAGCAATGCAGAAGCCCCCGGCGCTCCCGATTACCTGGGGGGCGAACAGGAAATTGAGGATCTGTATGCAACCGTACGATCGCTGAAAACCGGGGGGGCTTTCTCCGAAATCTTCCTGGATTCTTCCAAAAAACAAGAGCTAAGCCAATGCCGCCGGGATCTGGAAGCAGTCATCGACCGGGAGAGCCGGCGGCTGGATCGCCTGATGGGCAGACTGCCGGCAGCAGTTGTAGCGGTTATGTCGGGACGGATTGAACGCCTGAAGGATGCGGCGTGGTGTTTGAAAACAGAGCTTTTGGACAACATGGATAAAGTCGCGGCGCTTGTCAGCAGCGCGGACGCCCTCTCCGATGCAGATTGCGTCGTAACCGCGAAAAATATCAATGCCGTGCTAAACAGCATTGACCGCCTGGAGGTGCGCGGCCGGGATTCAGCCGGGATTTCGCTTCTGTTTGTAATGGAGGCGGCCGTGTATGAAGATCTGCGGCGGAATCTGGAAGCCGCCGGCCTGGACGGCGATTTCACCGCCCGGTTAAACTCGGATATTCTGACCAACCGCTGCATTACGGTTAATGCGGTGCAATCCGGGGATAAGGGGGGCATGACCGCGATTGCCTTTATTTACAAGGTGGCCGAAGAGGTCGGAAGTCTGGGGGACAATATCCGCACAATCCGCCGGGAGCTGCAAAGCGATCCGGTTTTTGGAGAGGTTCTGCGCCTGCCTTTCTGCTATCACACGGTATCCGCCCATACGCGCTGGGCTTCAGTGGGCGATATCAATGAAGCCAACTGCCATCCCGTTGACAACCGCATGCAGCCGGAGGCGGACACGACTCCGGGCATCATTCATGTATGCCTGAACGGCGACATAGACAACTACCAGACCATCAAGGCCGGATATGCTGACCGGGGTATCCGCATGCCGGAGGAAATCACCTGCGATACCAAGGTGATACCGGTTCACATCCAGTCCTATATCAGCAGCGGCCATTCGGTGGAGGAGGCTTTCCGACTGGCTGTAAATGATTTTGAGGGTTCTCATGCCATTTCCATGCACACCGATCTTGCTCCCGGAAAACTCTTTCTCGCTTTAAAAGGCTCCGGCCAGGCCATCTTTGTCGGCCTGGCAGAGGACCGCTACGTCCCTACTTCCGAGGTTTACGGATTGGTCGAGGAAACCGCGGAGTACCTCAAATTGGACGGGGGTGTCCGGCATTGCGATGCTGACGGCAATCCCGTTTCCGGTCAGATCTTTGTACTGGATCAATGCACAGGCGGGGGGCTTGCAGGCGTTAAAGCCATGTTCTATGACGGCACGCCCATACCGCTGACTGCCGCGGACATCCGCAAAACGCCGCTTACCTCCAGGGACATAGACCGCCAGAACTTCACCCACTATTTTTTCAAGGAAATATCCGAATCCCCGACTTCGGTGCGAAGGACTCTGGAAAACCGCTGGAAAATCGTTGAAAACGGCGGATCCCGCTACGTGCTGACCCTGGACGAATCCATGGTGCCCGGAGGGCTTGCCTCCATCATCAAGGGGGGCAGGCTCCGGCGGATTCTTTTGATCGGCCAGGGCACCGCCGGTGTTGCGGCGCAGGTATGCGCCGACATCATGCGCTACTACCTGAGCAACCCGGCAATCCAGGTGGAGGCTTTGAAATCGTCCGAGTTGAGCGGTTTCATTTCCGGAACCGACAAGCTGGAGCAAACCCTTCTGGTTCCCATCAGCCAATCCGGGACCACAACCGATACCAACCGGACAGTGGACATGATGAAAGAGCTGGGCGCCTGGGCTGTCGGCATTGTCAACCGCAGGGACTCGGATCTGACCTTCAAGGTCGACGGTGTGGTCTATACCAGCAGCGGCCGGGACATCGAAATGTCCGTGGCCTCCACCAAGGCCTTCTATTCCCAGATTATAGCGGGTGCCCTGCTCGGGCTCTATATCACCCAGATTTCCGGAAGCCGCAGCGAGGCGTTTATTTCCCATGAAATCAAACAAATGCTGGAACTTCCGGAGCGGATGGAAACCGTCCTGGCAGGTGCCGGCCGCATTGAAGACTCCGCCCGGCGCCTTGCCATGCAGCGTATCTACTGGGCGGCCGTGGGCAGCGGGCCCAATAAATCCGCAGCAGACGAGATTCGCATTAAATTGAGCGAGCTTTGCTATAAGACCATTTCAACGGATTTTGTAGAGGATAAAAAACACATCGATCTTTCCTCGGAGCCGCTCATATTCGTCTGTGCCGCCGGAACCCGGCAGAATGTAGTCGGGGATATCGTCAAGGACACGGCCATTTTCCGCTCCCACAAAGCGCTTCCCGTGGTGATTGCTGACGCCCACGAGGACCGCTTTGATCCGTATGCCGCAGATGTGATTGGC
>CAZWNV010000015.1:334-27763 GCA_964635265.1 uncultured Desulfobacteraceae bacterium | reverse complement strand
CGGCTCACGGCACCAATCCGGCAAGCGCTACGATTTGCGGGTATCAGCCTGTCGCAGTTGCCTCCAATGAGAAGGGGATTCTCTCAGCGGATACAGTATCCAAACTCATGGATGAAGAGACAGCAGGTATTATGGTGACAAACCCCAACACTCTGGGTTTGTTTGAGGAAAACATTACTGCTGTCGCACGCATTGTCCACGCAAAAGACGGCCAGGTATACTGTGACGGGGCCAACATGAACGCCTTGTTCGGGATGGTCGACATGAACAAAATGGGCGTGGATGTCCTTCACTTGAACCTTCACAAAACATTTTCCACACCCCATGGCGGCGGCGGACCGGGTGCAGGACCGGTGTGTGTGAAACAGCACCTGGAAAAATTCCTGCCTGTGCCACGGCTCGTGGAAGAACACGGCCGCATTTCCTGGTCCGTTGATGCGCCGGAAACCATCGGGCGCATGCACGGGTTTTACGGAAACGTGGGGGTGATGATAAAGGCCTGCAGCTATATTCTGAGCCTCGGGGCAAGGAATCTGAAAAAAGTCAGTGAGCTGGCCGTGTTGAACGCCAACTACCTCAAGGAACGCTTAAAGCAGACGCTGTATCTGCCCTACGACCGGCTCTGTATGCACGAATGCGTATTTACGGACAAAAACCAGGCCGACTGCCGGGTAAACACCTTGGACATCGCCAAACGATTGATCGACTACGGTTTTCATCCGCCAACCATTTATTTCCCGCTCGTTGTTCAGGGCGCTCTTATGACCGAACCCACCGAAACCGAGACAAAGGAAACCCTGGACGAGTATATCGCGGCCCTGGAAGCAATTGCCGAAGAGGCCCGGACCGATCCGGACCTGCTGCACCAGGCCCCTGCCGTGAGTAAGGTGCGGCGCCTGGACGAAACCACCGCTGCCAGGCGTCCCTGTCTGACGGGATAAGGGCTGTGAGCGGGAGAAGTGATAAAGCGCGGCGGTCTTTTTGTTCCGGGCCTGCCTGGATCTGCGTGGAGCTGCCGGCAATGGATTACCTGCAGGTGCTGCGCCTGCAGCAAAACCTGGTTTCCGCCCGGGCCATGCGGACGCTGCAGCAGGATATTGTCCTTTTGCTGGAGCATTTCCCGGTTTTTACACTGGGCCATCGCGGCGGCGAAGAGCACCTCCACGTATCCCGCGCGTTTTTGCAGGAACAGGGCATCGCCCTTGTGGAAACCGGCCGGGGCGGAAGTATCACCTATCACGGGCCTGGCCAACTGGTGGCCTACCCTATTGTCGATCTGGCCCGCAGCGGGTGGCAGGTAACCGCGTTTGTCCGGGCGCTCGAAACCGTCATGATTTCCGTTGCCGGTGAATGGGGGCTGGATGCGCGGGGTGACGAGAAAAATCGCGGCGCCTGGGTAGGAGACCGCAAGATCGGCAGCATCGGCCTGCGGCTGCGCCGGAAAATCAGCTTCCATGGGCTTGCACTCAATGCGGCGTTGGATCTCACCCCCTTTCGCTGGATCACCCCCTGCGGATTATCCGGAATCCGGATGACCTCTATTGCAAGAGAAACCGGGGAAACGGTTTTGATGGACGATGTTATCCGGGCCGCAAAACACCATTTCTCCGGCGTGTTCGGTGTCCGCCTGGAAACAGCCCCTGATTTCTGCCTGCAGGATTACCTGGGAGAGCCATGCCATGCCGAAGCTTCCCCCTGAAATGCCCCCTGCACCGGATGAGGCCGATAACAGCACGGGCCCCGGGAAACCGGCCTGGCTCCGGAGGCGTCTGCCGGTGGGCGGCAATTGTGCCCAAACCAGGCAGATCCTGCGGCAGAACAGGCTCTGCACGGTCTGTGAAGCAGCCCGTTGTCCCAACCGCTGGGAATGCTTTTCCCGGCGGACGGCAACATTCATGATCATGGGAGAGCGCTGCACCCGCAACTGCAGATTCTGCGCCGTCCCGCACGGTTCTCCCGCCCCCCTCGATAGCCGGGAGCCGGGCCGGGTCGCCGACGCAGCCCGAAAAATGGAGTTGGAGCATGTAGTGGTGACCTCGGTTACCCGGGATGATCTGCCGGATAAAGGGGCGGGCTGTTTTGCAGAAACCATCCGGGAAATCCGCAGGCAGCTCCCCAGGGCTTCTGTCGAGGTGCTGGTCCCGGATTTCTGCGGCAGTAAAACCCTTTTGCGGCAGGTTCTCGATGCCGGACCGGATGTTTTCAACCACAATATCGAGACTGTCTCCGCGCTCTATGAACGGGTGCGGCCGGAAGCGGATTACCGCCGCAGCCTCGACGTCCTTGCCGAGGCCGCAGCGCTGCGGCCGGACATTCCGATCAAATCCGGGATTATGCTGGGCCTGGGAGAGCACCCGGAGGCCGTAGCCCGAAGCCTTGCGGATTTGCTTGCCGCGGACTGCAGTATGTTGACGATGGGGCAGTACCTGCAGCCCACGCGAGAGCATCTGCCTGTTGTGCGCTACGTACGGCCGGAGATCTTTGAAGACTGGCGGCAATACGCCCTTGACGCAGGGTTTGCCGCGGTGGCGGCAGGCCCCCTCGTGAGAAGCTCCTATCGCGCACGGGAAATGTTTCGGGCCTGGCAGGAAAAAAGAAAAACCGGGACGGATCGGCAATAGCCTGGAAAATATCATTGAAGCAAGCCCCTTGCGGGTCTATAATAGAATTTTTGATAATTGTGATTCATATAAGGATCCCGGAATGGAAAAAAAAGGCAAACTCCTTTTGTATGCACTGCTCCTTGTATTTGCGGCGGCGCTCGCCTGCCATGCAGCGCAGAACCTGTGGGTTAGCTCGCAAAGTGCCGATCTGAAAGCGGAGCGCAGCATATCCTCGGAAACCATTGTCGTGCTGGAGCGGGGCACGGAGCTTACGGTGGAGGCATCCCAATCCCGGTGGTATCGCGTGCGGACCCCCGAGGGCCGCACCGGCTGGGTATACCGGGGCAAGGTATCGGAGCAGCCGCCTGAAGCTGCAGATACGGGCTCCGGGGAAGGAGGCGGCCTGGGCGACATGCTCGGCGATCTCTCCGGCAGCAGTGTGGATGCGAATGCTGCAGACAGCGCCAGAAGTATCCGGGGGCTCTCCCCCGAAGCCAAAGCCTACGCGAGAAAAACCGGCACCCCGGAGGAGAGCCGAAAGGCACTGGACAACGTCCTCTCCCTTTCGGTTTCCCGGCAAGAGGTCAACCGCTTCCTGAAAAAGGGGGAGATAGGGGAGTACGCCCGGTAGACAAAAAGAGAAGAACACCATGAAAGCCTCGTCCTGCAAAAAAACCGACAGAACCCGGCGGCAGTTCTTAAAACTGGCCGCACCCCTCGCGCTTTCGCTGGCCGCGCCCGTGCACGCCTTTGACCTGTTTAAGGCGCTGGATCCGGAAGGCAAAAATGAGGACATCCAGAAGGCCAAACAGGCGGTGGAGGGGTTGAGCAGCATTGTTCAGAGTGCAACCGAAATTGACTACAAAACCGAATTCGCCATAGGCGAGAGCCTTGCCCTGGAAGGATTCCAGCGTTACGGACTGCCGGTTTCCGACCAGGGGCTGCAAAAGTACGTCAACACCCTTGGACGGGCGGTTGCCGGCAACTCCATCCGGCCCGGCATTCCCTACCATTTCGTTGTGGTCAAAAGCCCCCTCTACAACGCCTTTTCCTGTCCCGGCGGTATTGTCTTCCTCAGTTCCCGGCTTGTCTCCTCCATGGAGGATGAGGCGGAACTGGCCTGCGTACTTGCCCATGAAACGGGGCATGTCGCCCACAAGCATGCCCTGCAGTCCATACGCAGGGCCAAATTCTTCGAGGGCCTGGGCAAAATCGGCACCATCAACATGGAAGGCGAGGAAGGCGAAAAGTATCGCTCCATGATCGGCGATCTTCAAACCGTGCTCTTTGACAGGGGGCTGGACAAAACAATGGAATTTGAAGCCGACGGCGCTGCAATGGAGTTCGCCTACCGCACGGGCTATGACCCGGGGGGGATGATCCGGGTCCTCGAAGCCCTCCGGGCCAACCGGGATTCAGCCACCATCAAGGGATCCTGGTTTTCCACCCATCCGCCTGTCGGCGCCAGATTGGAGCGATGCCGGCAGCACCTGGAAAAATACCCGGACGCATCCTCAATGGCCAGGGTACAAGAGCGTTTCCTGGATTATCGGCAGCGCCTGTAAGAGAAAAGCCGGCAGTTATTAAAAGCAGGGCTGCCGCAGAAATGAAAGAAAGCGATTGAATCCGCATGCAGACATACCACGAATGCATTCCCTGCTTTTTAAAGCAGGCTTTAAATGCCGCGAAACTGGCCACGAAAGATACAGCAGTGCACGAACGGGTGCTCCGCCGCGTTCTCCGGGATACAGCCGGGATGCCTTTCAACCAGCCCCCGCCGGTCATGGGCCGGCAGATCCACCGCATCATCCGGGAGGCCACGGGGCTCACCGATCCATACGCAGCAGTCAAAAAACAATACAATGAATTCGCGCTTTCGCTCTACCCCCGTGTCAAAGAGCTGGTGAAGCAGTCGGAAAATCCGCTGGAGACTGCCATAAGGCTCTCCATTGCCGGAAACGTAATTGATTTCGGAGCCTCGGAATCCATCAACGAGGGGGAGGTATCCGCTGTACTGAAGCAGTCCCTTACACAGGAGCTCGCAGGAGACGTCCGCGCATTCCAGCAATCTATCGAGAAGGCCCGTGATATCCTGATTCTAGGGGATAATACCGGCGAAATTGTTTTTGACCGGCTGCTTATTGAGACCCTTCCCCGCGACAACATCCGATATGTGGTGCGCGGGGGGCCGGTCATCAACGACGCCACCCGCGCGGATGCCGAACTTACAGGCATGACCGAAGTGGTCGATGTCATGGACAACGGCTGCGATGCGCCCGGCACCCTGCTGGATCAGTGCAGCGAAACCTTCCGGAGAGCCTTTGCCGAGGCTGACGTGGTGGTGGCCAAAGGGCAGGGCAATTTTGAATCCCTCTCGGATGCCCCGCGTCCGATCTTTTTTATTTTCAAAGTCAAGTGCCCGGTGGTCGCCGCCCACACCGGCACACCCGTTGGGAGCATGATCATCCATGAGATTGGCTAGGCTGATTCTGATCCCGGTTCTCGCAATCCTCTGCACGGCGGGGCCCCTGTGGGCGGCCAATATAAGGAAGCCCCAATACGCCGGCAAATTCTATCCGGCGGAAGCCGAAAAGCTTCGGAGAGTCATAGCGGACTACTACGCGCAGGTCCGGGATACGGAAGCCGCGACCCCTTCGAACAAATCCCTCAAGGCACTCATTCTGCCGCATGCAGGATATCCATACTCCGGGCCTACGGCCGCCCATGCCGGACTGGTGCTGCAGGACTCCGATTTTGACAAGGTCATCCTGCTGGGCCCGGACCACCGTACCGGCATCACAAACGCGGCGATAAGCAGCGCCGCAGCCTATCAAACGCCTCTTGGCAGGGTTCGGCTTCACCCGGATGCAGACAAACTGCGAAGGCACCGCGATGTTTTCCGCAGCATACCGGCTGCGGACAAAAAAGAACACGCCATTGAAGTAATACTGCCCTTCCTGCAGGTCTTTCTCCGGGACTTCCAAATTGTTCCCATAGTCATGGGGCCGGGCGATGTACAGGTCTACACGGATGCCATAAGCGCTGCCTACGACAGCAGCACCCTGCTGGTTGCCAGTTCCGACCTTTCGCATTATCTTTCCTATGAAAAAGCCAACAAGCGGGACCGGCAGACCATTGAAATGATTATGAATCTGGATGCGTCGGCAATCGCTGCAGACAAAAACCGGGCCTGTGGAACCATCCCCATACAGATCCTTTTGCACATGGCAAAAGCCCGCAACTGGCAGCCGGTACTGCTTGATTACGCGAATTCCGGGGATACAGCCGGCCCGCGCAGGCAGGTTGTAGGCTATGCAGCCATTGCGTTTTACGGAGAGGAGGTTATGACACAATCAAGCCGGATCAGTGAAGAAAAAGGCAAAATCCTGGTAGAACTGGCCAGGAAAAGCATCGCCGAACGTCTCGGCGCAGAATCCCAAGGTAGAGAAGGGCTGCAGGAAAAGCTTTCTGATGAATTCTTTGACTCACGCAGGGGCACTTTCGTGACGCTTACCAAAAACGGCCAGCTGCGGGGCTGTATCGGCAGCCTTGTGCCGGATAATCCCATACGGGAAGGGGTAAAAGAAAACGCCGTCAATGCGGCATTTCACGATCCCCGTTTCCCCGAACTCTCCAGGAAGGAGCTGGATCAGATCCGCATCGAGGTCAGCCTGCTAAGTGAACCCAGGCCCCTGGACTATAAGGATGCAGACGATCTTCTGCAGAAAATCCGGCCGCATACGGACGGGGTCATCCTGAAAAAAGGGATGCACAGTGCGACTTTCCTGCCCCAGGTATGGGAGCAGCTCCCGGAGAAGGAAATGTTTCTCTCGCAACTGTGCATGAAAGCCGGCCTATCCGCTGATGCCTGGAAAAAAGGGGATCTGGAAATTCTGACCTACCAGGTGCAGTACTTTGAAGAACAGCAATGAACGTCTGATCGCCCTGATCGTCATCACCACCGGGGTATCCTCGGTGGTGACCCAGCTTCTCGTCATCCGCGAATTCCTGTCCCTGTTTCAGGGCAATGAGTTCGTCATTTCCCTGATCCTGTTTAACTGGCTCCTCCTGGGCGGGATCGGCACACTGCTGGCAAGGACGGCCGGCAAGGGGGCCGGCAGGACCAGACTTTCCGCCATTTCGCTTCTGCTGGCAGGCCTTTCGCCGCTGGAGCTATACGCGATCCGTGAACTGCGCGATCTTTTCTTCCTCCACGGGGCTTCCCTGGGATTTTTCCCGACCTTTGTCTACACTTGTGCCACCGTTGTCCCCTACTGCCTGCTGCTTGGCTTTGCCCTGCCCTACAGCCTGAGCACCGCGGTACGGCTGATTCCGGATTATCCCGGCACACGGATCTACATTGCCGACAACATCGGGGACGCCGCGGGCGGGGCGCTGTTCTCCTTTGTGCTGGTGCTCTACTGCACCCCTTTCCAGGCTGTTTTTGCCGCCAACCTCCCGCTGGTGATTGCGGCGTTTGCCTTGATGCCGGCAAAAAGGCGGCGGAGCACGGTTTTTCTGGCGGGACTTGCCGCCTGCATGGCTGCCTTGCTGCTGGGCCTTGTTATGGAGCGGCCCTCGCTTTCCCCGGAGCAGGGCAAGCTCGCCTACTACGAAGAATCCCGCTACGGCCGGATTGCAGTCCACCAGGCCGGGGCTCAGCACACCCTGTTTCTGGACGGCACCCCCATTTTCAGCAGTGAAAACACCGCCCTGGCAGAAGAGACCGTGCACTACCCCCTCTCCCAGATCCGGGAAGCCGGCAAGATTCTGCTGATCTCGGCAGAAGGCGGTGTCATGGAGGAAATCCAGAAATACAGCCCGAAACGGGTGGATTACGTGGAAATCGACCCCAGGCTCACAGAAGTCCAGTTCCGCTTCGGCCTGCTCAAGAAGATCGGCCCGCTCAATGTCATCAACCGGGACGGCAGGGCCTTTCTCAAACACACGGACAAGCGCTATGATGCCATTATCCTGGCGCTTCCGGAGCCCGATACCTTCCAGCTCAACCGCTTCTATACCAAACGCTTCTTCGAGCTGGCCAAAAGCCGTTTGCAGCCCGGCGGGATCCTGTCCTTTTCCACAGAGGGAATCGAGAACTACCTGGCCAAACCCCAGCAGCAGAAAATCTCCTCCCTCTACCGGACAGCCGGGCAGAATTTCCGGCATGTGCTGATGCTGCCGGGACAAAGAATTTTCTTCTTGTGCACGGACGGGCCCATCCAAACCAACATTCCGGAACTTCTGCAGGAAAAGGGGATCCGGACCACCTACATCGCAGGCTACTATCACGGTAATCTTACCCAAACCCGCATTAACCGCATAAACGACGAAGTTCTGCCGGATGCACCCGTAAACCGCGACTATGCCCCGCGCATGATCCGCATTATGTTCTCCGAATGGTTTACCCAGTACGCCAGTTCACCGACGCTTTTTATTGTGCTTCTCGCAGGGCTCTGCCTCATCTATTTTCTGATGATCACCCGCGAGGAATTTGTGCTGTTCTCCACGGGATGCCTCACCATGGGAAGCGAAATCCTTGTTATATTTGCATTCCAGGTCTTTTTCGGCTATATTTACTACCAAATCGGCTTGATTGTCACCGTCTTTCTGGCAGGACTGCTTCCCGGAGCGCTTTTCGGCGAGCATCTGCGAAAGCGCGGTTTACAGGTCCTATTGATTACGGATGCGGCCCTGATCCTTTTCCTGTTGATCTTTATTGCCGGCGTATTCACAATAGGCGATCATCTGCCGCACGGGAGTTTTCTGGTTTTCGGCTTCCTGGTATCCGCGGCCTGCGGCTGTCAGTTCCCGATAGCCCTCTACCTTCGCGGAAGCAACCAGAAAGCGGCCGTGCAGTCCTTTTCCGCCGATCTGATCGGTGCTGCAGCGGGAACCCTGGTCACCAGCGTTGTCCTGATACCCTACGCGGGTATTTTATGGACCGCCCTGGCGCTGGCGGCCGTTAAAGCCGCAAGCCTTGTTCTTGTAAGGAGCAGCCATGACATCCATATCGCGGCGTAAATTTCTCTCCGCAGGGGTTTGTGCCTTCGGGGCCTGCATGCTGCCCTGCAGCGCGATACCGTCATTTGCCGGGAAAAAACGGCCCTCCGACATTTCGGGGACGATCTTTCCGGGCGATGCACCGGAGAAACTGTGGAAATGGTCCCGGGAGGCGGAGTTTTATGAAAAGCTCCCGGACGGCCGGGTAATGTGCGGAATCTGCCCCAACGGCTGTACGCTTGATACCGGAGACCGCAGTGTTTGCCGCTCCCGCGTCAACATGGACGGCAAACTCTATACCCTGGCCTACGGAAATCCCTGCGCCATTCACGTGGATCCCATCGAGAAAAAGCCCCTTTTCCATTTTCACCCCCGCTCGAAGGCGCTCTCCATTGCCGCCACCGGATGCAATTTCCGCTGCCTGAACTGCCAGAACTGGCAGATTTCGCAGGCAAAACCGGAAGCCGTCCGCCACCGGGATCTCTTTCCGAAGGCCGTGGTGGAAAAAGCGGGACAATACCAGGCGCGCTCCATCGCCTACACCTATTCCGAGCCCACCACTTTTTACGAGTATATGATCGATACGGCGGATCTGGCAAGGCAACAGGGGCTCTTCAACCTGTGGATCTCCAACGGCTATATCCGGCAGAAACCCCTTGAGAAGCTCTGCCGGGTCATCGACGGCGCCAACGTAAACCTCAAATCCTTCAGCGACGATTTGTATCACAAATTAAACGGCGGCAGACTCCAGCCGGTGCTGGACACCTTTATCACCCTGCACCGGCAGGGCGTCCATTTTGAAATGACCACCCTCGTGGTACCCGGTTATGTAGACGATCCGGAAATGATCAAATCCATGTGCGGCTGGATCGTGGAAAACCTGGGCCAGGACCACCCTCTGCATTTTCTCCGTTTTTTCCCCCGCTACAAGCTGGACCGGCTGCCGCCCACGCCTGTGTCCCGGCTCACCGAATTTAGAAAGCTTGCCATGCAGGAAGGCATTCGCTATGTATACGTAGGCAATGTTCCCGGTCACGAGGGCTGCCACACCTACTGCCACAACTGCGGCAGGCTGCTCATCAGGCGGGCCGGTTTTCAGATACCCGAATACCACCTGGAGGGCAGCCGCTGCCGATTCTGCGGCACGGCGATTCCGGGCGTCTGGGGTGAAGAAAAGCCATAGAACGGAGGGAAACAGGCAAACAATGCGAAAAACCCTGCTGCAAGGATTGGCAATCGCCTGCGTAGTGGGCGCCCTCGTCCAATTGTCCGGCTGCGGCCATCGCGGCCGGACCGTGCGGAACATGGAAGTTACCGCTTACTGCGGCTGCGGCGAATGCTGCAACTGGGAGCGCGGAAGCTGGAAATGCCTGAAACTTGATATCTGGAACCGCTACATAAGAGAAGGAAAATACGCCGGTGAGCCTTACTCCGGCCTGACCGCCAGCGGCACGAAACCCCACGAGCCGCAGCCCGGTCTTTTCTCCCTGGACAGCCTCACACACCCCTGGATGGTCCCTTTCCGCCTGGTTTTCCCCTGGCTCTGGCTTCCGGAAGACGGCACCATTGCAGCGGACACCCGCTACTACCCCTTTGGCACCCGTATATATGTGCCGAATTACGGCTACGGTGTTGTGGAAGACCGGGGCGGCGCCATTAAAGGGCCGAAGCGCCTGGACCTGTTCTACGACTCCCATTCCGACGCGCTTGAGTGGGGCCGGCGGCATGTGGATGTAAAAATCTATTAGGAGATCAAACAACCTTCAGGGTGTTTTCTGATAATAAGTGGCTCCGCCACTTTGCACCCGCTCGATTTCGCCCGAGTCCACAAGGGGTTCCAGGTATTTCAAAATCTCGTGCTGATGCGTATCCAAGCCCTGCGCGATATCGGAAAGCGTGCAGGGCCTGCGGGACAACAAATCGATCAAATCCTCCTGAAGCCCCTCTCTTCCGGTTCCCGAGACATCTCCCTGATAAGGCACCACGATCTCCGCGCGCTCGCCCATTTTGTCCCGCACCTGGATCAACGTGTCATCAGAGGGGCGCAGGACATTGGATTCCGCTGTGGGCCGTACCGCGGTGTTTAAATGGATCTTGTCCGGCCCAATGCGTTCCATCCATGCAGAAAAAGCCTCAACGGCCGTATCAGAGGTGTTGATCCCCTCCACGAGAAAAATCTCGAGCCAGATACGGCCGGTATAGTCTTTGCGAAAATCGACCAAGCCCTCGGCCATTTCCTGGAAACAGATTTGCGGACATGGCCGGTTGATCCTGGAAAACATCTCCGCGGTGCAGGCGTCAAAGGAAGGCAGCACCACATCCGCCGCC
Organism: uncultured Desulfobacteraceae bacterium; assembly: GCA_964635265.1. Classification (GTDB taxonomy): domain Bacteria; phylum Desulfobacterota; class Desulfobacteria; order Desulfobacterales; family Desulfosalsimonadaceae; genus M55B175. Next base: position 16,829 of record CAZWNV010000015.1, on the reverse strand, counting down.
GCCACCTCCTCGCGCACCTCCGGGAACATAAGCATGGAGCCGTTGGTTAAAACGGTGACCGGGATCTGCGTGGCCTCTTTTAACTGGCGGATAATTTTTCCGGTTTCGCTGTTCAGCGTGGGTTCGCCGGAGCCCCCCAGCGTAATATAGTCCGCCGCCACCCCCGTATCCAGTTTCTGCAGCACTTCACTTACCGCCTTGTCCGCCGGAACCCAGGGATTGCGCTCACTGGTGGGTTCCGGGGTCCGCCCGATCTGGCAGTATATGCAGTCGTATGAGCATATTTTGTAGGGAACCAGGTCCACCCCCAGGGAACGTCCCAGACGCCTGGAGGGCACCGGTCCGTAAACAACGCTTTTTGCCATGATCATTTTCCTCCCGCTGTGCTTTCCATTGAAAACCCCTTTATACAAATAATTTAACAGTTTCCCCACCGAAAACAAAAGAAGAATCTGGGCCGGACGGCAAGGCAGGAGTCCGATACTGCGGTTTCAGCGATAATGATTGACAATGGCGAAATGTTTTTACTAAAAATGGCGTTTGAGAGGTTTGCCTGTACCGGAATGCGCCGGAAATGAGGAAAAGGGCAAAATTCTTGTCCCCGAAAGGGGTGCACGGGCACTTCAAACTTTTTGCATTCAGGCGCAGGCACGTTTGCCCGCCTGAGAAAGGAGCAATGCAATGCGTAAAGTCTCACTCATCGTTTTAACAGGCGTCCTTTGTCTGCTGTGGCTGGTCCCCGCCGCCAGTGCTATGGATTATAACTACTGGATCCCCCTTCTTCCGGACAGCATAGACGGAATGAACAAATCCGGTGAACCGGAAGGGATGAACAACGGATCCGACGACGATGCCTGGTCGCTTCTGAAACAAAAATACTCCGACGGGGACAAAAGAATCACCTTTGCGATGGTAAGCGGCGAGGAAGCTCCATTTTTCCTGCAGTTTCGGAAAGGGCGGAAATTTCCCTATGAATCGGCCAGCAAGATTATCAAGGCACTCTATGTGTCCGATTACAAGGCCCTCTATATCAAGAAAGACCGAAGAGACAATTCCCGGCTTGCCCTGCGGATCGACGATACCCTCGTCTCTCTTGAGGCATCTCCTGCACGCAGTGAAGCGGACATGATTGAGATGATGAAAAACGACGTGCCCTTAAAAGAGATTGCCGAGCAGTTCCAATAGCGCTTTTTGGTGTTCCCAACGCCGCGCCGCCTGCTGCAGCTGCCGCGAGTTCTTCCGCGCCGGAGAAGTCGCGGCAGTTTCGCAGGCCGGTTGCTCAGCCCTGCATTTCCACCTTGAGGGAATTATTGATTTCCTCTTTGCCTGTAGCGTACAGCCTGTCGAGGAAGGCGGCGTAAAAACTGCCCGGCCGGTCGCTTATTGTGATGGCCAGATCCCCGCAGAGCCCGTAATATCCGTGAGCGGCAGCGGCGGCTTCAGCGGGATTGTCCCGCGAAACGCCGCAGAAAGCTCCGGAAAGCGCTGAAAGCCCGCATCCGATCCCGGTTATCCGGGTCATCAGGGATTGCCCGTTTTTGATGCGGAACACCTTCCGGCCGTCTGTCACGCAGTCCTGTTCCCCGGATACGGCAACCACACAGTTCTCCCTCAGGGCCATCTCCTGTACCGCTGCCACCATATCCTCCTGCATGGCAATCGCGGATTCCACGCCCCTGGTCTCCACCCCCGGGGACATCAGGGAGAAAACCTCCGAGGCGTTGCCGCGCAGAACCGATATCCTGCATTCATCCATAATTCTGCGGGCGGAAGCGGTGCGGTAAACGGTGGCACCGGCCCCCACCGGATCCAGGACAACCGGAATACCATCTGCGTTTGCGCGCCGGCCGGCGGCAATCATGGACTCCAGCCAGCTCTGTTCCAGAGTTCCGATGTTGAGCACCAGGGCGTCGGCCTGGCCGGTCATCTCCTCGACTTCCTCCGGGGCGTGGGCCATCACGGGCGAGGCCCCCACTGCCAGCAGGATATTGGCGGTGGTGTTCATCACTACCAGGTTGGTTATACTGTGAACCAGGACAAATCGCGTCCTGATCTGCTCGAGTGCCTCGATGGTAAACTGTTCCATGCTACAAACCCTGCCGGATATAGGCAACAAACTCGATCAGCCAGTAAACATCTGCGGCGGCGCGGTGCCGGCCGCTTTCACTGCATTCAAAAGTACACACAAAATCATTGAGGTCCCTCTCGCAGTGCGCACCGCGAAGCAGCTCGCCCAAATAATGATTGAGATCATGAATGCGCACCACCCCCGGATCATAGCCGCAGTCGCCGAGCAGCCGATTTTTCCACCGTATATCATAGTGGGGCTCATCGGAATAGACATCCGCTTCTGCCAGCTCCTGCACCATCCGCCCGGCAACATGGCGGGGATCCTCTCCGAAACGGCGCAGATCCTCTCGCGTTAAGCCATGATATTCGCGGCTTTTGGGATTCCAATCCGTCCATCCTTCCATATATTCGGGATTCAGAAGAAAAGATTGAATATTGTCCGCGCTTTCTCCCCAGGCCACTTCAATGGGGTAAGAGCTCTTTCGCAGACTGGAGGCCTCGAAATCTATAATAATCATGCGCCCCTGTCTTTCCTTCCCCGCTGCTGCCGCCCCGCTTCTCCAGCGGTTTGCCCGCCCCGGAAAACCGGTTCAGGCTGCATTGAGTGAGGATATCATGGTATCCAGGTAGGTCTTGATCTCGGTCCAACTGCCATCCCGTGTACAGGCAATCATGATAAACAGGTTCATCTGGAAAAGCTGCAGAATGATGGTGCAGTCCGCTCCGTGCAGGGTCAGGGCCTCAGTTGCTTCTAAACCAAGTCTCGCGGCAGTCTGCTGGGCGCTGGCAAACAAAGAGGGCAGGTCCCTGGCCAGTAATCGGAAATTTATACTCTCCGGGCCCTGATCCGAAGTCAGCACTTTCCCCTCGGAATCTGCCAGGGCAAAGCAGAGGTAGCCCGGCATGACCTTTATATCCGATAAAAACGTCTGCAATACGGAACCGGCCTTTTCCCAGTCAAGTTCAAACGGCGTGGATTCCTCATGCAAAGGAATAACCGGCTCATTTTCCCCGGAATTCCCGGATTCCGGTTCCGCAGCCTCTTCTTCCAGCGCCTCCTCCTTGCGCCAGGAGGCATCGGCAATATCCATCAGGTTGGTTTTCACCCGGCGCCGGGTCCTGTGCCGCGGCAGTTCAGAAAGGGTAAAGCTTATGCTGTTCCAGGTCGAAATCTCCCGGGCAGCCTCCTCACCGTTTAGCGTTTTGTAATGGGCATCGAACAAAACCCCTTTCTCAAAGTAAAGATAGCCTTTCCCATCTCCGGTGGAGACGATCTCCATGCGGCAGGTTTTCTGCTGCAGATCAACAAGCGGCAAAAGGCTCGCCATCGTCATCCCCCTGCTATGCAGGCCTTCGTCGCGCAGATTCAGTCCTACAAAAATCGCCGCAGCCATGGCGCTGACGCTAAACGGCTTTTCCAGGTGATAGAGAAAGGTCTGTTCGGCCATACCGTTTTTGAACCAGGGCTTACCCCAGTCAGTCGTGACGATACAGGGCACGCGGGGATGATTGCGCGTCATATAGGAGAGCAACTCGAGACAATCGAGTTCAGGGGTTTGAATATCAGTCACGAAAATTGCAATATTTTCTGTTTTGAGGCATTGCAGGGCTTCATTGCCATCCGTAGCCGTCAGAACCTGAAATTGCTGCAGTTTCTCCAGGGACAGGCGCAAATCTTCCAGAAATTCGGCATCCCCGTCTACAATGAGAACCTTATCCATAAACAAACCTTCTGCGGTATGCAGCGGTAATAAGATATTTCTTTCTTATAGGATTCCCTCTTCTCTGTCAAGCGCAAGAAGGCGGCCCCGGCCATTGCCGAAGCCGCCGGAATCCACCGATACCAATGCGCCTGCTACCATAAGCAGATCACCTTCTCCCCTTCCCGGAGCTGGGCCCGGACTTTTTCCATGTGCCGCAGCGGTGCCATCTGCCGTTCAAATTCATCCATACTGATATTTAGATCCCGGGCGAGCTTCTCCGGCGGGGTAGGCCCGTTCTCCTCCAGGTACTCCACAATAGCGCTTTGGGTCTCATTGAGCTCAAAGCTCGCCTGCGAAAGGTTTTTTGCGCTGTAAACCGCCCAAGGGTCGCAGGCCTTGGGTTTGGCCATCATATCAATATAGCAGTCCTCGCACACAGTCTGTCCGCGGGCCTGCATAGCCTCCCCGTCTTGAATTTCCGCGCCGCAATTCTCGCATTTCATAATCCATTCCTCCTTATTCAGTAATACGGGATTTTGGCTGTAATATAAGTGCTGCAGCGCTTCCTTGCAATTGGGATACCGGCCTGCGGGCGATACTGCTTGCATGGCCGCCCGGATACTGGTAAAAGGGAGAAAAATTTGCGAGTTCTTTTATGTTCAGGAGGCAGTCATCAATGACGGACAACAATTCTTTTGACCGGGAAAACGGGGAAACGCCAAACGACTCGGAAAACGAGGACTTTGGCAGTCTCTTCGAGTCCTACATGAACGACATGGCCCCGGAAGTCCGGGTAGGCGATAAAATCAGCGGTGAAATCATCGTTATCGGCCAGGACAGCGTATTTCTCAATACCGGCAGCAAAATCGACGGTGTCGTGGAAAAATCCGAACTTCTGGATGAAAACGGAGAATTTCCTTACAAGGTGGGAGACCGGGTGGATCTCTACGTAATATCGACTACGGACAGCGAAATCCAGCTCTCCAAATCCGTCGGCCAGGCAGGCGGCCGGGAGCTTCTCTACGACGCCTACAAAAGCAGGATGCCGGTGGAAGGCAAGGTAACAGAAACCTGCAAGGGCGGCTTCCGCGTCCAGATCATGGGCAAGTCCGCATTCTGCCCGGTCAGTCAGATAGACGTCAAGTACATTGAAAAACCGGAAGAGTTCGTGGGCCACACCATGGATTTCCTGATTGACCGCATCGAATCCGGGGGACGCAATATCGTGGTCAACCGCAGAAAACACCTGGAGCGGCTGTTTGCCGAAGAGCGCGAAAAATTTCTGGAGACCGTAAGCCCCGGCGACACCGCGGAGGGACGGGTTTCAAGGCTCATGCCGTATGGGGCCTTTGTAGAGCTCCACCCCGGCGTGGAGGGTATGGTCCATATCTCCGAACTCAGCTGGGCGCGGATATCCCACCCCTCGGAGGCTGTCAGTACAGGCGATCCCCTGCCCGTCAAAATCCTGTCCATCGAAAAGGCCGATGGCAAGAGCGGCCAGCTCAAGATCTCGCTCTCGGCCAAACAGGTTACCCGAGATCCCTGGGAAACCGCTGCAGAGCGCTTCCACCCCGGGGACAAAATCGAGGGGCGCGTTACCCGGTGTATGGACTTCGGGGCATTCATTGAGGTGGAGCCGGGGATCGAGGGGCTGGTGCATATCAGCGAAATGAGCCATGTCAAGCGGGTGATCAAGGCAGAGGATGTGGTCACCCCCGGAGACCGGGTGGCGGTGCTGGTCAAATCCGTTGATCCGGCAAACCGGCGCATGTCGCTGAGTATCAAGGATGCGGAAGGCGATCCCTGGCTGCAGGTGGAAAACCAGCTTGCGGTTGGCCAGCGTCTGAGCGGAAGAATCGAAAAGAAAGCGGATTTCGGCTATTTTATCAATTTGGCCCCCGGCATTACCGGTCTTCTGCCAAGGTCCCGGATTGACAGGGCACCGGAGCCGCAGGCCCTTGAAAAACTCAAAACCGATGACCCTGTTTTCGTAACCATTGAAGCCATAGACCCGCAGGAGAAAAAGATTACGCTTGCCCCCGCAGAGGAGCAGGGTGCAGAGGCCGCAGATCTGGAACGCTATTCGGGACAAAAATCCAGGGGCAGCAAAGAACGGGACTCCTCATCAGCCCTTGGAGAGCTGGGGGAGAAGCTGCAGCAGGCCCTGAAATCCAAGAAGTAACAGCTAGTGTTCCGAATCGTCCTTTTCCACCCGGAACATCCCGGTTGTGGCCGCGAGTTCTTCCGCGCTGCTGGCCACCTTTTGCACGCCTTGATCGATGTTTTCAATGGCCTGGCTTGCCTGCTGAATCCCCCGCGCCTGCTGGGAGGAAGCTGTATGGATTTCGTTTAAGAGATCACACGCCTCTCTCGTCCGGGAAGTCATTTCCGAAAATGCCCCGTTGACCTTGTTTGCCCCGGTGGAGCCTTCCCGGATTTTTTCCACAGTCTCCTCAATCAGCCTGGAGGTGGAATTTGCGGCATCTGCCGCCCGGATGGAGAGATTGCGCACCTCTTCGGCCACAACGGCAAACCCGGCACCGGCCTCACCGGCACGGGCAGCCTCCACAGCCGCATTAAGCGCCAGGAGGTTGGTCTGGAATGCAATATCATCGATGTTTTTGATGATCTGGGAAATCTTCTCGCTGGAGCTTGTGATCTCCTCCATGGATACCAGGAGTTCCTTCATGGATGCATCCGCATCCTGGACCACCTGCCCGACTTTCTGCATCAACTCGTCAGCGTTTGCCGCGTGCTCCGCATTCTGCCTGGTGGAGGCCGACATCTCTTCCAGCGAACTGCTTGTCTGCTCAACGGCTGCCGCCTGCTGGGCGGAAAGTTCGGAGAGGAAGTCGGCCGAGGCCTTGATTTCCCCGATTTTTTCGCCCAGGTTCTGGCAGACAAGATTCATACGGGCGGACATGTGGCTGATTTCATCGCTGCCGGTCACCTGCACGGACTGCGAAAGGTCGTTCTGCCGCATCCGCCCGGCAAGACCCAGCAGGCGGCGGAGGGGCTGATTCACCATGCGATGAAACAGCATGAAAATCGTGAAGCACAAAAACGCGATCCCGGCAAGCCCCAGCAGGATGCTGCGGTTCCGGGCATGTTCGCCGGCTGCCATGGCTGCTTCTGTTAAAGCCCGCACCTGCATCCCGCCAAGAACCTCCTGCGAAGACCCGTGACAATGGTGGCAGCTTTTCTTGTTGGCGATCGGGCGAAATACGCTCTGGTAGCGCTTGCCGTCAATGGTCTCCTTGACGGGGGCTCCCGGGGCCTCCCCGCTCTCAATCATGTCGGCCACCAGCTCGGCATCTTCCGGCCTTACCAGGTACTCGTCCAGTTTTTTCCCCCGGGCGCCTTTCCGGGTGGAGAAGGCCACCTCGCGGCGGAAATCAAAGACAAAGACCTCCACTCCTTCGGTGTTGGCGCGCAGGCGCTCAAACTGCTTGATAACCGTGTCATTGTCCCCGACGGCCAGGGCATCGAACATGCCGCCCTCGACCGTGGTAACGAGCATCTCGCTCTGGTGCCGTGTCTGTTCCTGCAGATTGCGAATCTGATTCTGGACGTTGGTGGCGATCATTGCCGCGATCACCAGAAAAAGGATTCCACTGACGGCACCGACAACCTTGATCCACAAATGCTGCCGCAATATGTTCCATACTGTTTTCATGCATCACTCCCGTCCGCTTTGTTAATGCGCCCCGGCAAACTTCATGGGCTTGAAGTCAAAGGCGGCCACCCGTTCGGAATTGTGGCACGTTTTGCAGGTGTCCATATCCACATCCGCGATGATCTTCTCCGGATTCAGGGTTCGGGCGTGGGCGCTGCCTGGACCGTGGCAAACCTCACAGCCGTTGTTTTTCATATGGGGCGTTTTTTCTTCGGAGACAAATCCCCCCGGCTGCCCGTAACCGGTTGTGTGGCACTCATAGCATCCCTTGAGTTCTTCATCAGTGAGGTTTTTCTGCATAATCTTCACGCTCTCAAAAGAATGGGCCTTCCTGGCGAACTGCGTAAACCGCTCATACTGCTTGGGATGACAGGACATACAGGTTTGGGAGCCGACAAAACGCTTCCCGCCGGCCGCTGCTTCGGACCCGGGCCCCGCTTTGGCGGCGACCAGCAAAAGGGCCGGCAGCAGCACGGCGACTGTTCGCAAAAAATGAGGAAACTTCATTGCATCACTCTGCCTTTTTTTGGATTCTCACCTGAATGGAGCCCTTCCAGTGGCTCCGTTCCTATCTGGTTGTGGCCCGGGAACCCGGCTTTGCCCGGAAGAAGGATTTTCGAACGGCGCAACAGGAGTATCAGGGGCAGGGCATCACGGCTTCCGGGGAAGCGGCGCGGGCAGCCCTGCGGCAGACGAGAGGAGGCGGCAGGTCGCAACAGATATCGCGTTTTTTGGAATTCATTAATCTTTTTATCGGATGAAAAGCAGAAATCTTTAGCGGGCAACGGCAAAAAAGGCAAAAGATTGGATAAGGGCGGGAGAAGGGAGGAGCCGGCAAAGAAATAGCCGGCAGGGCTATTTCTTTGCAAAAATTCCGTTTAAAATCAGGATGACCAGGCCCAGCACCACCAGGATCAAAAACAGGGGCAGATGAATAAAGCCGTCCATCCATTTCTGGAGAAAGCCGGCAGGCAGGCTGTCTATCCATTCAAAATGTTCCGGCCCGCCCAAAGCCTCCATGAAGGTTATGTGGCTTCGGCTCCCCGCCTGACCCATGAGCCGGGCAAGCATTTTAAACCCATAGACCAGGCCGCCCGCCACCAGAATCAGCAAACCCACAAGCGATGTTTTTGTCATACCCTGCTCCTTTGGTCTTTTCCGTTTTCGGCTTTATGCAGAAGGCGGCGGCGCCGCACGGCTACGCGGATTTGATCTCCGCCTTCATCAACTCGCGGTTCAGGCGGGCGATTTCCCGTATGGAGATCCCTTTCGGGCATTCCACCTCACATTCGGCTTCATTGGAGCAGTTGCCAAATCCCAGTTCATCCATTTTCCGTACCATGGCGCGCACACGCCGGGCCGCCTCCGGTCTCCCCTGCGGCAGAAGGGCCAGTTGGGAAACCTTGGCACCGACAAAAAGCATGGCCGAACCATTGGGACAGGCCGCCACACATGCCCCGCATCCGATACAGGCGGCTGCGTTGAAGGCGGCATCCGCCTTGTCCTTGGGCACAGGGATGGAATTGGCGTCAGGGGCACCTCCGGCATTGACCGAAATATAGCCGCCTGCCTGCATGATCTGGTCCAGGGGACTGCGATCCACAACCAGATCCTTCACGACCTTAAAGGCGCGGGCCCGCCAGGGCTCAATGACAAGCGTGTCGCCGTCATTAAAGTGCCGCATGTGCAGCTGACACAGGGTAGTCTCGGTTTGATGCCCGTGCGCGCGACCGTTCACCACTGCTCCGCACATACCGCAGATACCCTCCCGGCAGTCGTGATCAAATGCGATCGGCTCGATTCCTTTCTTTGTAAGCTCCTCGTTTACCACGTCCAGCATTTCCAGAAAGGACATCTCCGTTGATATATTGTTTGCCGGATAGGTTTCCAGCCTTCCCTTTTTATCCGTCCGGCCCTGCCTCCAGACCTTTAACGTGAGGTTAATCGTCGATGCGCTCATTACTTGTAGCTCCTTTGCGTCAGCTCAACATTTTCAAACTCCAGGGGCTCGGTGTGAAGCCTCGGCGCCTGCACATCCCCGGTGAACTCCCAGGCATTCACATGACAGCAGTTCGCATCGTCGCGCAGGGCTTCATGGTCTTCCGTCTGATATGCCGTGTTGAAATGGCATCCGCAGGATTCGTGCCGGTTTAAGGCGTCCTGTACCATAAGCTCGCCGAATTCGAGGAAATCCGCCACGCGTCCGGCTTTTTCCAGGCTCTGGTTCAGGTCCTTGCTGCTTCCCGGTACGTTAACTTCTTTCCAGAAGCGGTCCCGCAGATCCCGGATTTTTTCCAGTGCTGTATAAAGCCCCTGCTCATTTCTGGACATGCCGCAGTAGTCCCAGAGAACCAGGCCAAGCTCGCGGTGGATTTCATCGACGGTGCAATCTCCCTTGATGGACAGGAGTGTTTCCGTCTGCTTTTGGGCGTCTGCAGCCGCCTGTTGAAAGGCTTCGTGCTCCGTGCTGACCGGAGGAAGCGAGGTGCCCGCAAGGTAGCCGCCGATGGTATAGGGAAGGATGAAATAGCCGTCCGCAAGGCCCTGCATAAGGGCACTCGCCCCCAGCCGGTTGGCCCCGTGGTCTGAAAAATTGGCTTCTCCCAGCACAAAAAGACCGTCGACCGTACTCATCAGGTTATAGTCCACCCACAGGCCGCCCATGGTATAATGAACCGCGGGATAAATCCGCATGGGGGTCTCGTAGGGATTTTCGGCAGTAATTTTTTCATACATCTCAAACAGGTTGCCGTACTTGGCTTCAATGGCCTCCCTGCCCTCGCGGTGGATGGCGTCGGCAAAATCCAGGTATACGGCAAGTCCGGTTTCCCCAACGCCTTTTCCCTTGTCGCACTGCTCCTTGGCGTTTCTTGATGCCACATCGCGGGGCACCAGGTTGCCGAAGCTCGGGTATTTCCGCTCCAGATAATAATCCCGCTCGGATTCCGGGATTTCGGTCGGCGGGCGCTTGTCTCCCGGCTCCTTGGGCACCCAGACCCGCCCGTCGTTTCGCAGACTCTCGCTCATCAGGGTAAGCTTGGACTGATAGGTGCCGTGCACCGGGATACAGGTGGGATGGATCTGGGTAAAGCAGGGATTGGCGAAAAGGGCTCCCTTTTTATAGGCCCGGTAGGCGGCGGTTACGTTACAGTTCATGGCGTTTGTGGACAGAAAATAGGCATTGCCATAGCCGCCCGTTGCCAGCACCACGGCATCCGCCGCATAGCTTTCCATCTCGCCCGTGACGAGGTTGCGCACGGTAATGCCCCGTGCCTTGCCGTCGACAAGCACAAGATCCACCATTTCCCGGCGCGGAAATATTTCCACCTTTCCCTTGGCCGCCTGGCGCATAAGCGAGCTGTAGGCACCCAAAAGGAGCTGCTGGCCGGTCTGTCCCTTGGCGTAGAAGGTACGCGATACCTGGGCGCCGCCAAAGGAGCGGTTGTCCAGGAGCCCGCCATACTCCCTGGCAAAAGGGATCCCTTGGGCCACGCAATGATCGATGATCTGGGTGGAAAGCTGTGCCAGCCGGTAGACATTGGCCTCGCGGGCCCGAAAATCGCCGCCCTTAATCGTGTCGTAGAAAAGCCGCCAGATACTGTCGCCGTCATTGGCGTAATTCTTGGCCGCATTGATGCCGCCCTGGGCGGCAATACTGTGCGCCCGCCGGGGGGTATCCTGAATGCAGAAATTTTTCACGTTATAGCCCAGCTCCGCCATGGTGGCTGCCGCGGATGCCCCGGCAAGACCGGTGCCAACGACAATTACGGAGAACTTCTTTTTATTGGCCGGGTTGACCAGCTTCAATTCGAATCGGTGCCGGTCCCATTTCTTCTCCAGCGGGCCGCCGGGAATTTTTGCATCAAATTTCATTACAACCTCGCTTTTCCAGAGACTGGGGACACGGGAAGGCAGAAACCTGTGGAAGCTGTTCTTGCCTTGTTTCCGGTTTCTGCTTTCCGGTTCCTATATTGCGATATAAATGGGTATCAAGCCGAATCCAAAGCCCAGCAGCAGCGCAAAAACGATGCCTGCACCCTGGATGATCGGCATGTATTTGATATGATTGGCGCCAAGGGTCTGGAAAAGACTCCAGAAGCCGTGCCGCACATGAATGGCCACCACGATCATGGCCGCCACATACAGCAGCACGAGAAACAGGTTCGAAAATGTTGCCGCCACTGTATTAAAGACCAGACCGTCCGGGTGCTCCACAAAATGAAAGGTAAACAGATGAAAAATGACAAACAGAAGAATCAAAAAGCCGGTGTAGGGGGCAGTAGCGGAGCCGATGGTCCGTCCGCCGGCCCGCTTGTTCACAACATAACGCTCCGGCCGGGCCTGCCGGTTTTGCAGGAAAAGAACCGCACCGGTCGAGACGTGGATGATCAAAAAAAGCAGAAGGCCCAGCTCAGCCACGGTAATAAGCGGTCCCAGTGCGTGGAGGTGCTCCACATAGGATTCAAAAGTCTGGCGGCCCACGTAGAGCGTCAGATTGCCCAGCAGGTGAATCAGCAGAAAAATGCAGAACCCCAGGCCCGTGACCGCCATCATCAACTTCTTGCCGATGGATGTGCTGAAAGTATCAATTAGACTGTTCATGGCTTTTCCCTGAATAAACGGCCGCAATTCCAGCGACGGGTAAACGTGACACCGATTTACTTGCCAAACACCTCTGCGCACACCCTGCCGATATCGCCGAGGTTTTCGCAGACGTTGATGCCGCAGGACTTCAGCTTCTCGATCTTGCCCCCGGCGGTGCCGGAGGAACCGCTGATAATCGCACCGGCATGGCCCATACGGCGGCCGGGCGGGGCTGTAATTCCTGCCACAAAGCCGACAACAGGCTTGCTTACATGGGCCGCAATAAAATCAGCGGCGTCCTCCTCCGCATTGCCGCCGATCTCGCCCACCATAACGATCCCCTTGGTCTCCGGGTCGTTTTCAAAGGCCGAGAGGCAGTCGATAAAATTGGTTCCGTTGATGGGATCGCCCCCGATCCCGATGCAGGTAGTCTGGCCCAGCCCCTCCCGGGTTAACTGGTATACCACCTCGTAGGTAAGGGTGCCGGAACGCGAGACAACGCCGACGGGGCCTCCCGGCTGATGGATGGGCCCCGGCATGATGCCCGCCTTGGCCTCTCCCGGGGTAATGATCCCGGGGCAGTTGGGCCCGATAAGCCTGGTGCCGGACCGGTTTAACACATGCTTGACGCGGGCCATGTCCAGAACCGGGATCCCTTCGGTAATCGCAACAACGAGATCCACCCCCGCATCCACCGCCTCCATAATTGCATCCGCCGCAAAGGGCGGAGGAACAAAAATCAGGCTGCAGTTGGCGCCCGCCTCGGCAACAGCCTGCTTGACGGAATCAAAAATCGGGACCCCGTCCATGTCGGTGCCGCCCTTTCCCGGCGTAACGCCTGCCACCACATTTGTGCCATAGGCAATGCACTGACGGGCATGAAACTGACCTTCCCTCCCGGTAATGCCCTGCACCACCAGCCTTGTATCGGAATTTACAAAAACGCTCATTATATTCTACTCCGCATTCTCGTAGGCATTGGTTTATCCAACAATCCGGGCTACCTGCTCGCCGGCATCCTTCATATCAAAGGCTGTAAATAATTTCATCCCGGATTCTTTCAGTATCCTGCGGCCCTCTTCCACATTGGTGCCCTCCATGCGCACCACTACCGGCACCTTTACATCCATGTTCTTGGCAGCGGCCACAACCCCTTCGGCTAGCACATCGCAGCGCAGGATCCCGCCGAAAATGTTGATCAGGATTCCCTTGACCTTCTCGTCACTTAAAATGATCCGGAATCCGTTCTCCACCATTTCAGCGGTGGCGCCGCCGCCCACATCAAGGAAATTGGCGGGCTCGGCCCCGGCCAGCTTGATGGTATCCATCACCGCCATGGCAAGACCGGCGCCGTTTACCATGTTTCCGACGTTTCCGTCCATATTGATGTAGTTGAGGTTGTACTTGGACGCCTCCACCTCCAGCGGATCCTCCTCGTCGAGATCGCGGTATTTCTCCACAACATCCTGGTGCCGGAAACGCGCGTTGTCGTCAAAATCCATTTTGGCATCCAGGGCGATCACATTGTCATCAGAGGTCAAAACCAGGGGGTTGATCTCCACGAGGGAGCAGTCATAGGCGACAAAAAGCTTGTACAACTGTGTGAGCATGCTGCTGAAAGGCTTGATGGCAGCCTTGGGAAGGTTGAGCCCGAATGCGGCCTGGCGGCAGTGATAGGGCTGAATCCCAAGCAGGGGATTGATCTGCACCTTGATGATCTTCTCCGGCGTGCTGGCCGCCACTTCTTCGATTTCAACGCCGCCGGCCTCGCTGGCAATCACCATGATATTGGCGGTCTCCCGGTCAACGATCAAACTCAGGTACAGCTCCTTGGCAATGTCCAAGCCTTCTTCGATCAGGAGCTTCTTTACGGTTTTGCCTTCCGGGCCGGTCTGATGAGTAACCAGGTTCATGCCCAGAATGGCACCGGCATGCTCTTTTACCTCTTCCGAGGATTGGGCAAGTTTTACCCCGCCGCCCTTGCCGCGGCCGCCGGCATGGATCTGCGCCTTTACCACAACCGGATATTTGCCCAGGGATGCGGCTGTCCGGGCAGCCGCATCCACATCGGCTACCGCCCCGCCGCGGGGCACGGGGACCTTGTATTCGCGAAACACTTCCTTTGCCTGAAATTCATGTATCTTCATCTGCTGCTGCTCCTGTCCTGGCCCATACGGGCTAGCCGATTATGCACAAAACATCATTTTTGGCAACCGAGTCACCGACATTAAAATTGATGGATTTCACCGTGCCGCTGACCGGCGCCGGAAGCGAGTTCTCCATCTTCATGGCCTCAAGAATCACGACGGTCTCGCCCTCTTCCACGGAGTCGCCCACCTGTTTTTCGAAATTGATAATCATTCCCGGCATGGGCGCCTTTACGGGACTTCCTTCAGCAGCAGAAGACGCCGCTGCGGGCTTGGCCGCGGGTTCCGCCGGCGCCTCCTCCTTTTTGGGCGGGGCTTCCGGTGCGGCCGCGCGGGATTCCTTCTGAGCCGCCGGCTTGGGCTCGGCGGGAGCCTGGGCCGCTGGAGAGGGCTGGGCCTCGGCCCTGGGCGCAGCCGGGGCGGAGCGGGCCACAACCGGGGGGCCGCCCGGCTCGTCCACGACCACTTCATAATACTGGTCATCGACATAGACATGAAAACTTCGGGCGTGCTCCGTTGTCTCCGGCTCTTTTTTCTCCACCAGCTCACCCGCCTTGGCCCTGGCGACAAGCTCTTCTTCCTTCTTCACATCCTCCAGGGTTTTGGGCTTAACCTCTTCCGGAGGCGATTCCAGGCCGTATTTGTACTTCAGAAACTTTTTGCCGGTAATCGGATACAAGGCATAGATCAGGACATCGTCGATATCCGTTGTGATATCCTTGACATCCTCTTTTGCCTTCTCCAGCTCCGGCTCCAGAACTTCCGCAGGCCTGCAGGTAATGGGGGTCTCACCGCGTTCATAGCCTTTCAGCGCCTTTTTCTGCACCTCCGGGTCAATGGGCGCCGGGGTCTTGCCGTAGAGGCCGTAGCACAGATCCTTAACCTGGCCTGTGATCATCTTGTAGCGCTCGCCTTCCTCATCAAAGAGCACATTGTTGACCGTCTGGGTGCCGACGATCTGGCTTGTGGGAGTGACCAGCGGGACCTGCCCCAGTTCCTTGCGCACCCGGGGGAGTTCCCTGTAGACATCATAGATCCGGTCCAGGGCGTCCATCTGCTTTAACTGATTGACCAGGTTGGAAAGCATGCCGCCGGGCGTCTGGTGCAGCAGAACATTGATGTCGATCACCGAGACCTTGGAATCGTCGAGCAGGTACTTGTACTTGGGCAGCACCTGTTTTTCCAGGATATCATTGATATCGGCCAGGGCCTGGATGTTAAAGCCGGTATCGCGTTCCGTGCCCAAAAGCGCCATGACCAGGGGTTCGACCGCCGGATGCGAGGTGCGGAACGCATAGCTCGACATGCAGGTATCGACAATGTCCACTCCTGCCTCCACGGCCTTTAAATGCGTCATGGAGGCCATTCCGGAGGTGAAATGACTGTGCAGGTGAATCGGGATGGAAGTCTGCTCCTTCAGGGATTTGATCAGCTCAAAGGCGTCATAGGGAGCCATAAGACCTGCCATATCCTTGACACAGATCGTGTCCGCCCCCATCTCCTCCAGTTCCCTGGCCTTGCTCAGGTAGTAATCCAGGTTATAGACATCGCCGCCCATGCGGGGTTCGGTAAGGGAATAGCAGATAGTGCCCTGGAAGTGCTTGTTGCACTTCTTGATGACCTCCACCACGGTTTCAAAATTGCGGAAATCGTTTAAGGCATCAAAGGTGCGGAAGACATCGATCCCGTTCTCTGCCGCCCGCTCCACGAAAGCCCGGGCCACATCATCTGCATAATTGCGGTAACCCACCAGGTTCTGGGCCCGCAAAAGCATGGAGAAGGGGGTTTTCTTTAAATAGCGTTTCAGCGTACGAATGCGTTCCCAGGGATCCTCGTTCAGGAAGCGGTGCATCGTATCAAAGGTTGCGCCGCCCCAGGTTTCCACTCCCCAGAAACCGATCTCATCCATCATTTCCGCCACCGGAATCATGTCTTCGGTGCGGCCGCGTGTGGCAAAAAGGGACTGGTGGCCGTCGCGCAGGGTCAGGTCCTGAATCTTGACCGGATTCCCGGCCTTGGGCCGATCCTTGTCATAGTCCATCGATGTCATTTTTACTTCAAAATGGTCTGTCATATCTCTCTCCTCATTATTTCCGTCCGAATCCGTGATAACCCTGGGAAATTATAAATTCACCGCAGGCCCGCCGTCACGGCCTGCCGCCCCCCCGCTGCAGTGCCTTGATTTGCATCAGATTGCGCATCTGCATCTGCTGCTGACGGCCGGAAAGGCCCCAGGCGCCGGCGGGCGCCGCCGCGGCCGGTGCCCGGGGGCCGGAAACCTCCGCGAATTCCGGCTCCATCTCCGCAACTGCTTC
>CAZWNV010000015.1:0-324 GCA_964635265.1 uncultured Desulfobacteraceae bacterium | reverse complement strand
CCCCTCGGCGATGGTCGTCGGGTGGATATTCCGGTCGAGGAAGTCTTCGGCTTCGCCGAGCAACTGGCCCGCCAGCACGCCTGCAGTAGTCGTGCCGTCGCCAACTTCTTCTTCCTGAGATTTCATGTAGCAGACTACCGCCGATATAGCAGCCGCTTTTTTTCTGTCCGGTTTCATCATCGCTCCATTCGCCGGTGTTCGGTTTCAGGTATGGGTATTGGCTGTTGGCAATTCCCCATTCCCCATTATTCTTTCCACCATTGCTTTTTCAACAAGGAACAAAGTCCTTTCCTCTGGTTTCCAGTCTCTAATTTCCGACCTTTA
>CAZWNV010000014.1:0-28124 GCA_964635265.1 uncultured Desulfobacteraceae bacterium | reverse complement strand
CTCGGTGGCTTGGGGGAAGTAGCCGGCAGCATCTCCCCTCACTTGGCAAGCCGCCAGGAGGTAGGCAGAATTCTTTCCTCCGGGAAGGCGGCCGCGACTGTACTGCGGGCGGCTGTTATTATCGGTGCCGGAGGTGCGGGATTTGAAATCATCCGCTATCTTGTGGAACGGCTGCCGCTCATGCTCTGTCCGAAATGGATTTATACGCAGTCCCAGCCCATTGCAGTGGAAAACGTGCTGGGCTACCTGACGGGCTGCCTGGAGAACCCGGAAACCGCCGGAGCCACATTTGACATCGGCGGCCCTGATGTGGTCAGCTACGCGGATCTGATGCGAATCTATGCCCGGGTGCGGGGCTTGAAGCGGTGGGTAAAAGGCGTGCCCTTTTTCTCCACCCTGCTGTCCACCTACTGGGTAGCGCTTATCACGCCGGTTCCGCCGGGCATTGTCTTTCCCCTGGCCGAAGGGCTGAAAACCCCTGCGATCTGCAGGGAAAACCGCATCCGGGAACTTGTACCCCTGGAGCTGACCCCGATGGAGCAGGCCATCTGCAATGCGCTGGCAGAGGAAAAAAGCGGGCCCGGCAAGCTGCTGTCCCGGCAGGCCTGCTTTCTACCGGAAAAATAAGCCTACATCTTGCCGCGCTCCCTGGCAATGCGCAGATAAGTTTCCATCCCGTTTTCCGGTGGTGTATAGAGGCTCTCCTCTGCCTTTTTCACAAGTCCCATGGCGCCCGTCGGACAGGAAGATACGCACAGGCCGCAGCCGATGCAGCGGTTTAAATCCACAACCGCTGTCTCCTCACCCACTTCCACGGCCTCCATCTGGCAGCGCTCTACGCATGTTCCGCAGCCGGTGCAGAGCTGCTCATCCACCTGCGCGTAAAAATTGCTTTTTACGGCATCCGCGGGACTGGCCTGTTTTTTCAGGGATCGGAGCATGCCGCAGCAGCACCCGCAGCAACTGCACATCCCGCCGACATGCTGCGAGTTGAAAGGCTGCATAACCAGTCCGGCCTCGTCATTTTTCCTGATGATTTCCCTGGCCTCCTGCTTGTCGATATAGCGGCCCATGCCATTGTCCACATAATAATGGGCATGAGAGCCGAACAGAAAACAGGTCTCCAAAGGTTTATCGCAGCCGCGGCCCGCCTTTCTAGCCGTGACCCGGCATATACAGGGGGCCAGTGCAATGGTATTTTGGGAATCAATGATGCGAAGGGCATCCTCGTACGCGGCAACCGGCCATTCACTGACAATCTCCGTATTAATTGGAATGGTGCGCATGACCGGGGTATTATAGGATTGGAAGGTTTTTCCCAGAGCCGCCTCGTAATAGGCGTCCAGATCCGCGGCCAGTTCCCTGTCCACATGATTTAACTGGAACTCATAAATTCCCACAACGAAAGGAACAGCCGCGTACCGAACCCGGCCCCCTTTTTTCTGGCGGAACAAAAGGCCGCGGCCTGCCATGTCCTCCAGGTGATCCGCGGTCTTCTTCTCGGGCAGTTCCAGTCGCTCTGCAGCGGCCTCGGGGGTCTCCAGCATGGGAGTCATCATGAGAAACATGCGCGCATCCGCCTCGGTAAACAGTTTTTCCAGAATTTTTCCCTCCACCCCTTCACTGGTGGCCGGAAATCCTGTCCCCATATCGTCGAGGCGCTGCCTGAGCTTTTCATAAACCGATTCCATGGCACACTCTCCTGTTTCCTTCTCGTATTGCGTTGGGTTGCGGCGGCAGGACCGCCCGAAGCATTCAGGAAGGATGGTAGGCAAATTTGCGGAGGGAGTCAACACAAAAGAGCGAACGTTCGTTTTAAAAACTTCGGATACAACAACTCCCGCATACTCAGGCAAGCTCCGGTGATTCTTCCAGTATCCGGCGGGCCAGGAGATCAAACACTTCTGCACCCTCACAGTCGGCCTCCTCCCTGCCGCCCGCCATATCCAGATAAACCTGTGTCCGGCTCATTTCTTCCCGGTCCATGCGGCGGTCAAAATACTTGAGCGCATTGGCCCCGCTCTCATAAATCACAAGGGGGCCGAACAACACCGTCCGGCCCTGCTCCGAACGGGATGTGCCCAGCACGAAAATCCCCGGCAGAGACAGGGGGACGGGGGGCGGCGCCATATCCAGGATCTCAGCGAAAAGCCCCAGGATTTCGCGAACCCCGGCGGCATCTTCTGCCAGCAGGGCATCCCTGCCCTCTCCGGCAAGCCCTGTGATATCCGCCTCGCTCCAGGACAGGTCCAGCCCCGCCAGGCATTCCGTCTGCAGGGCGGCCACCGAATCTGTCCCCTTGCTCACCGCCACGTCTTTATCGTTCAATATCTTCGCCATATTGAAGAAATTGACCATTTCCCTGAGGGAGGGGTTTTTGCGGAGCAGTACATCGTCCACGGTGCTGTGATATATCGTCAGCTCGTTATCCAGCACCAGGATGCGTTCGGCAGCCTTGTCCAGGGGGCGCCTGAAAAACTCCATCCCCCGGCCGCTATCCTTTTCATAGCCTGCCGCCATCGCCAGAAACCGCACCGCGTCCCGGTCGACTTTTCTGCCGCTGCCGGCAGGTCCGACAGACAGCTGCACCTGGTGCGCCAAGCTGTCAATGCGGATTTTCTGCTTTAAATTCTGCTTAAACCCCACGGAGTCACCCCCGTTTCCTTAGTGGTGGGCACCTGGCCGGTTTTCTCCAGGGGATCCTACATTTGCCGGCCGCCGCCCCGCATACCTTGGCCACCGCCGCCGCCCATGCCGCGGCCGCCTCTTTTTCCGGAGCCGGCCTGCACCTTGTCCTCGGTCAAAGGCTCCAGCCGGTTCTGCTGAAAGGCCTCAATCGCCTCTTTTATGGTGCCGCCGGAGCAAAAATAGAGCCGCACATTCGAACGGCTCAAAGCCTGCGCGGCCTTCGGGCCGATCTGGCCGGAAATCAACACCTCTGCCCCGGTATCGGCAATCATGCTGGCGGTTTGAATTCCGGCTCCCTGCGGCAGTGCAAGGTTTTTGGAATTGTCTAGGTACACAACTTTGCCGCTTTCCGTATCATAAACAACAAAGCCGGAAGAACGACCGAAACGCGGATTCACCTGACTGTCCATGTCTTTTCCGTTGGCGCTGACAGCAATCTTCATAACAATCCTCCATAATATTTGCAGTTTCCATCAATACAATAATGCAGGCCCGGCATGCCTACAAGTGCGGCAGCCCGAAAAATTTCCATTTTGTAGGGGGGCCGGGGCGTTTTCAGTTGACAAGAAGCATGAATTGCTGCATATCAAAACAATAAAAAACAAAGACTTACACTGCTATATGGACAGAGTGAAAAAATCCGGAAGCAGGCTTCAGGAAGAGAGGGAGTGCATGCACGACATCAGAGCGGATCTGGAGAAAAACAGAATCTATGTAACGATCGGCAAAATCGAAGATGAAGCGGAGATGGCCCGGATCAGGGAAAAAATAAAGAGCGAATGCGTCAAGCTGAAAAAAGGCTTCACCTGCCTGACAGACCTTCGGGATTATGAATATCAGGACGAAATATTTGAAGAATACCTAAAACAGGCCCAGCAGGCGCTGCTGGAAGCCGGCATGTCCACGGTCGTCCGCGTGCACCGGCAGGTGGGCATGCTGGGCCATTTTCAATTTGAAACCGTGTCCCTGGACCTGGGATATCGCGCCAAAAATGTAACCAGTGTTGAGGAGGCGGAACGGCTTTTGGATGAGCAAAATTAGTCCCACCCTGCTCCGGGTTTTCCCCGGGAGGACTCCCCTCCGTGCCGGCAGAACCGCCCGCGGCACCCGGAGGGGAGTCCTCCCGCACGCATCATTATTGCCGAAGCCCTGCCGCCTTCATCCAATCGTCTCAGGCGAAACCGCCTGAGGTATCAAACCCCTCAGGTACCACCGTACCCGATGGTCACTTCGTCTCCAGCCACAATCACCGGAACATCGCGTTTTCCGCCGGAAGCCGCGAGCATCCGGTCCATGTTTTCCCGACTGGCCTTTACATCCACATACTCATGATCTTTGTAGGCCTCACGAGCCCGCTGGGTGTAGGGTCAGCCGGACTTGCCGTAGATAATGATTTTTTCCTCCATCTCGATCCTCCTTCTGGCTGTTGGTGTGTGATCCGACATCTTCTAAAATTTTCCATGCTAGGCAGGATTGTCAAGCAGCTACCGCCGGAGCAGTAATTGGAAAATTCCATTTCATAAAAAATCAAAAATTTATTTCGATTCGCCATTCCGGGACAACCGCCGCGAGGCCCGGACGTTCTTCGCGTCTCCGGGCAATTCTACTTTGCGGCAGAACAATTTTATATTATAATAAATAAAAGTAGTCTCAAAAGCATCGGGAAAACCCAGCAAACCTGCAGGGGACCAGGGTTCCCCGAATATCGGGCAGCCGTTTGTTGCATCCTGCGCAAAGCCCGATAACAGCAACCATGCCATGAAAAAAGGAGTAGACCATGAAATTGAAGTTCTTGGCCGCTGTCGCATCTCTCGTCCTCGCCTGTCTGTTATTGTTCGGACCACTGCCTCCTGCCGCAGCAGAAGGCGACTTTCAATTCAGTTGTTCCAATCAGATCTATCAGGCATTCGGAGAGGAAATGTTCCATGCCTTTACCGAAGAAACCGGACTTGAGGCAGACATCTACAAATGCGCCTCCGATACGGCAATGAAACGGTTGATGAACGATTCCACCGATCTGGCCAGTTCCACCAAAAAACTCTACTATCGCCACCAGGATTACGGCTACAACGAGATCGTGTTCGCAAAAGACCCCCTGGCGCTCATTACAAACACCAAGGTGAAGGTCGACTCCCTGTCGAGCAAGCAAATCCGGGAAATCTTTTCCGGTGATATTAAAAACTGGGTGGAGCTCGGCGGAAACAGCAACCGTATCGTCACCATGGCGCCCGGCCAGCATACGGGTGCGTACTGGAATTTCCGGACCAAGTTCATGGACGGAAAAGATATCCGCTATGACTTCATGTCCTATGACTCCACCATGGTGATCCGGTCCGCCAAGCATTATCCTTATGTCATCTCCTTTGTCACCCGGGCCGCCATTTCCGATTACGAACATATCAAGGTGCTCAATGTGGACGGCGCCTCCCCGGATTCGGATTCCTATCCCTACTATCAGACATTTGCCTTCGTAACCAAAGGCGAACCGGAAGGTCCGCCCAAGGCATTCATCGATTTTGTGACCAAAGGCAGGGGGAAAAAAATTCTGGAGAAAAAGGGCGTTACGATGATGGTGAACAAAAACTGATCGCGCCCGTCTGTTTTTGCGCCGCCTGCCGCCCGCGCCGGCTCAGCGAAACCCCATTGCCGGCGCAGGGCGGCAGCGGATCAATCTGCATCCAAAATTGCCAACCCAGAGCCTAACGCACTGCGGGAAACCGGTTATGCACGAAATGGGAATTGCCGCTCAGATTGTGGAAGCCGCCGGCGCTGCCCTGCCCCCGGAAGACAAAGATGCCAGGGTGGAGACAATCCACCTGAAAATCGGACGGATGGCCGGAGTGGTAAAGGAGTACCTCACCTTCTGCATGGAGATTGCGGCAAAAAATACACCGCTTGAGGGCGCATGCGTCAATATAGACGAGATCCCCGTTAATGTCAGATGCCGCGACTGCGGCCTCGAATGGGAGCCCCCGGGTCAGGGCCCCTTTATCTGCCCCCGATGCCAAAGTCTGAACGCAGAGATTCTTTCCGGAAATGAACTCAACGTGGTATCAATGGATGTGGCCGATTAGGCTGGTGTTTTCCGGCTGCAGGAAACATCGAGGCCTTTGAGTTCCTCCAGGATCATGGCAATTACCGGTTCCATCTGTTCCTGTATTGTCGGAGTAAGCTCCACGCTCATGGTTTCCATATCCAGCGGCTCTACTCCGATTATCACGGTTTCCGGCACCTTGCCAAGGGCCTGGCAGAGGGTCAGGGTCTCCAGGAAATCCACCTGGTGCAGGGAATTTTTGGCCCGCAGCCGCTCGGGAATGGCTTCGCCAACCAGACGGTACAGATCCCCCGGGTTGCCCTTGCCGTGGATTACATCCACAACGATCAGATGATCCGCCTCGGATATCACCCCCAGCAGGCTGAGTCCCAGGACTCCGCCGTCTACCACGGATACGTTTTCCGGAAATGCAAAGCGGCGGTCCAGCTCCTGGATCACCCGGACACCGAAGCCTTCATCTGTCATGAGAATGCTTCCCACCCCCATTACCATTACATGCGGCTGTTTCATGTCGGTATTTCCCGTTTTGCGGCTTCTTCCCCGCCGCTTGCGGGGAAGAAGCCGGAAAAAAAAGGATTCTAGGTAGCCCGAACCTGGTAGACCTCGTTTGAATCCGGGTCAATCATGTGCACTGCGCAGGCAATGCAGGGGTCGAAGGAATGCACCGTCCGCAGAACCTCAAGGGGCTTTTTGGGATCGGCAATCGGCGTCCCGATCAGCGACTCTTCCACCGGCCCGAGTTTTCCTTCCGCGCATCTGGGACCGAAGTTCCAGGTTGAGGGGACAACATACTGGTATCGATCAATCTTCTTATTCTTGATCTGAATCCAGTGGCCGAGAGCCCCGCGGGGAACGTCGTTTAACCCATAGCCCATGGCCTCATCCGGCATTTCAAATTCCTGGCAGACCTTTTTGTCCCCTTTTTTGACATTTGCCACCAGATCATTGATCCAGCCGTCCATTGCTTCGCCAATGACAAGGGTCTCGATTCCCCGGGCCGCAGTACGCCCCAGAGTGGAAAAAAGGGCGCTCGCGGGCACATCGAGCTGCTTTAACACGTCGTCAACAGCCTTTTTCACCTGCGGCTGCCCGTTGGCATAGGCGACCAGCACGCGGGAGAGCGGTCCCACTTCGCTGGATTCGGTGTCGTAGCGGGGGGCCTTGATCCAGGAATACTTGCCATCATCGGGCTCATAATCACCGGGCGTGGGCTTGGTCTCTCCCTCATAAGGATGCCTGGCGGTACTGCCCTCGTACCAGCTGCGCTTGACATGCTCAGCAACCTTTTCCGTATCCACCTGCCTCGGATTTTCCAGGTCCCGGTCCTTGATAAAGCCTCGCGGCATGAGGTAGCTGTCAGGCTCTTTTCCGTTCTGGGCAAAATCGCCCCAGGCCAGAAAATTGCTGGTGCCGCCGATACCGCCCCAGTCCTTGTAGAAAGAGGCGACAGCAAGGATATCCGGAATATAGACGTTTCTTACAAAATCCTGGGATTCCTTCCAGATATACTGAAACTCCGCAATGCGATCCGGTGACAGATCCTTTACCGAGGAAACCCCGCCAACCACCAGGGATTGCGGATGGGGATTCTTGCCTCCGAAAATGGCATGCAGCCGGGCGGTCTTGGCCTGCAGCCGCAAGGCTTCAATGTAGTGGGCGGAGGCAATGAGGTTGGCCTCAGGCGGCAGCTTATACGCGCTGTGGCCCCAGTAGGCGTTTTTCAGTATCCCCAGCTGGCCCGAATCGACAAAGGTCTTCAGACGGTCCTGGACGCTCTTGTAATACGCAGTGCCGCCCCACGGCGCCTTGGAAACGTTGTTGGCCAGCTTGGCCGTCTTTTTGGGGTCGGCCTTTAATGCGGAAACCACGTCCACCCAGTCCAGTGCGTGCAGGTGATAAAAATGCACGATATGATCATGCATGAACTGTGCTCCGTGCAGGAGCCTGCGGACCAGCTTGGCGTTCTCGGGGATATCTATACCCGCCGCATCCTCCACGGCGCGCACTGAAGAAAGGGAGTGCACATAGGTACATACACCGCAGGAGCGCTGGACGAAGTGATGGGCATCCCGCGGGTCCCGGCCCTGCAGGATGATTTCGATTCCCCGGAACATCTGCCCGGAACTCCATGCATTCACCACTTTTCCATCCGAGACTTCCACCTCAATGCGAAGATGACCCTCCAGCCTGGTCATAGGATCAATGGTAATTCGTTTACTCATACAAAATCCTCTCTATGCATCCAAAAACGTTGATTGTCCAGACCCCCGAAACTACATGGGCTGATAGAAGGGCGACATGTAATCCCAGAACGCCGGCTCACTGCAGCCAATGCAGGGATGCCCGGCTTCCACCGGCCAACTCGTTCCGTCATTGAACTTGGCTGTCGGACAATTGTTATATGTCATGGGCCCGCGGCAGCCAAGTTTATACAGACACCAGCCCATCTCCGCTTCCTTTGAGCCAATGGAAGGGGCAAACTCGCCCATTTCAAAATGCGAGCGCCTGGGGCACTGATCATGGACGGTTTTCCCATAGGCAAAAAGCGGGCGGCCGGCCGTATCCAGGGAAGGCATCTTGCCGAGCAGCAGATAATTGACGATGGTGCCCACAATATTAATCGGATTGGGCGGGCAGCCGGGGATGTTAATGGTCTTCATTTCCAGGGCTTCCCCCACTCCCTTGTACCCGCCGGGATTGGGAGCCGCCGCCTGCACGCCGCCGTAGCAGGCGCACTGGCCGATAGCAATTACGGCCTTGGCCCGCGGACAGACCTCTTTGGCTACTTCCAGAAAGGTGTGCCCGCCGATCTTGCCGTATACCCCGTCCTGCTTGGTGCTGATGGCACCTTCGCAGACGCAGATAAATTCGCCGTCGTACTTCTTGAGCGCGGACTGCAGATTCTCTTCGGCCTGGTGCCCTGCAGCCGCCATGATGGTTTCATGATACTCCACGCTCAGCACCTCAAGGACGAGTTCATCCACCCACGGGTACATGGTGCGCAAAAAAGCCTCCGAACATCCGGTGCATTCCGCAAAATGCAGCCAGATCACCGGAGGCCGCTTGGCAGGTGCGGCAAATACCTCGGCCACCCCCGACACATGCGAGGCGGAAAGCCCCATGGTTGCGGTTAAAAACGTGCAGAATTTCATGAAATCTCTGCGCGTTACGCCTTTTTCCGCCAGCCTTTTGTAAAAGGCCTCTTCCTTTTTCTCCTTGTCCATCAAGCCCCTCCTTTTACCTGAAAACCGGATTAACGGGCAGCCAGTGCCCAGAAAATCACCTTATCCAGCCGGGAAACCGCGTTAACAGATACGCGGAAGCTGCTCGCCGGTGAGCATATCTATGATCCGTTCTCCGCCGATTGCGGTTTCCATGACCACCTTCCCGGAATGCTCTGCTACAACTTCCCCGATAATTTCTGCCTCCTTTCCCAAAGGTTCCTGCCGCATCGCGGAAACCACGGATTCCGCGTGAGTGTTGTCCACAAAAGCAATAAGCCTGCCTTCGTTTGCCACATACAGCGGGTCAAACCCCAACAGTTCGCAAACTGCAGCGACGCTTTTTTTAATCGGAAGGTATTCCTCCCGAATCCGGATGCCCACCCCCGCCTGAGATGCGATTTCATTCAAGGCCGTACCCACGCCGCCGCGGGTGGGATCGCGCAGCACATGAATATCACTGTAGGCCGCCAGCATGCGGTTTACCAACCGGTTGAGCGGCGCACTGTCGGTTTTGAGCGGACTCTGGAAATCCAGGCCCTCGCGCTGGATCAAAACCGCCATTCCGTGCTCGGCTATGGGGCCGCTTACAATAATCTGATCACCCGGGCGGGCACGGGAAGCGGAAATATGGACCCCCTCCGGAATCAGTCCGATTCCGGCCGTGTTAATAAAGATCTTGTCGGCAACCCCCGGAGCCACGACCTTGGTATCTCCTGTAACGATCTGGACTCCCGCATTCTCCGCCGCCTCCGCCATGGACTCCACAATGCGCCGGAGATCCTCCCTGGCGAAACCGGCCTCGATGATCATGCCGGCGCTTAAAAAAAGGGGGTTGGCGCCGCACATGGCTACATCATTGACTGTTCCGTGGACAGCCAGGTCCCCGATATTGCCTCCCGGGAAAAAGATGGGATCGACTACGTAGGAATCGGTGGAAAAAGCCAGGCGGCAGCCGGCAACATCCAGGGAGGCCCCGTCCTCCATCTGGGAGAGAATCTCGTTGTTAAAGGCCGGCAGCATGGTCTCCGCAATCAGCTCGTTGGAGAGCCTGCCGCCGCTGCCGTGGTCGAGAAATATTCTGTCGGACGTCATTATATGCCTTAGGATAAAAAATAAAATACGAGAGCCCCGGTGACGCACTCGTAAAGGATCATTAGGAGATGGCAGCGGAAAACGTGACAGCCTCCCTTAAAATCTTGGACTTTTTTTCTTTGCCATCAGTTGTAGTATTTATAATAAGCTGCACAAGTACCCTCGCTGGAAACCATGCACGGCCCCACCGGATGCGCCGGAGTGCACTGCGTCTTGTAGAGCGGACAGTCCAGCGGTGTTTTCCGCCCCTTCAGAATCTCTCCGCAGGCGCATCCTTTTGGTGTCCGGGCTTCCGGAACCTTTATGGCAAAATTCCGGGCCGCATCATATGCGGCAAAGTCCTCCCGGATCCGCAGACCGCTGGCGGCTATTTCTCCAAGCCCCCGCCAGGAGGTATCGCAGGGCTCAAAAACCCGATACATGATAGCTTCTGCCTCCCGGTTGCCCTCGGCGGTAACCGCCCGGGGATAGGCATTTTCCAGACCGGGGCTGCCCGAATGCACCATTTCGGCAAGCATAAATACCGCCCGCAGAATATCCACGGGTTCAAATCCGGCCACCACGCAGGGAACCCTGTATTTTTCAAAAAATTCCGCATACGCATCAACCCCGATAATGACGGATACATGGCCCGGCAGCATAAAGCCGTCTATGGCCCCTGCATCATCTGCCATCAGGGCCTCCAGCGCCGGGGGCATCAACTTGTGGGCAGAATAGACAAAATAATTGGCAAGCCCTTCTTTCTCCGCTGCAAGAATGGAGGCAGCAATGGTTGGGGCTGTTGTCTCAAAACCGATTCCCGGAAAAACCACCTTTTTCCCGGGATTTTTCCGGGCAATGGCAAGGGCGTCAAAAGTGGAGTACACAATACGGATGTCCGCTCCCTGCGCCTGCTGCTGCTGCAGGGACGAGACGGTCCCCGGAACCCGGAGCAGATCGCCGAAGGTGGCAACAATGACATCATCCTCTTCCGTCAGGGCAATAGCGGCGTCAATTTCCCGCTGATCCGTAACACATACAGGGCAGCCGGGGCCGGATATGAGGGAGAGGTTCTTCGGCAGAACCGTACGGATGCCGTTTCGAAAAATCGACACGGTATGCGTCCCGCAAACCTCCATAATACGGACAGGATGGTGATTGAGCAGGTGAATCTGCTCGATGATTTTTCGGGAAAGCCGTGTATCCCTGTATTCCTGAATGTGCTTCATGAATGCGGGCAAATCCGGATTGTTGCAGACCGATCGCCTGTCTGTCGTGAATACTGTTTTTATTCTAACACAAGATTCATAAATAACAAACAG
The DNA here is from genome assembly GCA_964635265.1 of uncultured Desulfobacteraceae bacterium. GTDB lineage: Bacteria > Desulfobacterota > Desulfobacteria > Desulfobacterales > Desulfosalsimonadaceae > M55B175. Next base: position 16,764 of record CAZWNV010000014.1, on the reverse strand, counting down.
CAAATTTTCCGAAAACGAAAAAAGCGCCTTCCCCGTGCAATCCGCCGGTATGTCCGGCACTGTTTTCGCTTGTTTCTCGGATTCTGCGGCCTGAACTACATATGCGGGACTTGAAAAAGGAAATTTCGGAGGGCAGCATCTTATCGGGATTCCATCCGGGCCGCCGCCATCACCGCCTGGCCAAGACTGATACCGCCATCGTTTGCAGGCACCCGGGTGTGCGTATACACCTGGAACCCCTTGCGCCCGAGGCCCTGGATGAGTCCCCGAAGCAGAATGGCGTTCTGGAAAGCGCCGCCGCTTAAAACCACCCGGTTTAAGCCGGTTTCATCCCGGAACCGGCTGCAAAGCTCGGCAAAAATCTGAATCAGGCTTAAATGGAATTTTGTGCTCACGGCAACGAGGCCGGCCCCGTTCTGGAAGTCTTCGGCCACCCCACGAATCATGTCGTCAACCACAATTTGGCAGACTTGCCCGGAAATCAGCCGACAATTATACAAGCAGGGGTTTTTCAAATAATTGGTAGTATCGGCAGCATAGTTTTCCAGTGCCATAGCGGCCTGGCCTTCAAAGCTTGCATGCGTCCGGACTCCGGCAATGGCCGCGACCCCGTCGAAAAGCCGGCCCATGCTCGATGTAAGCGGCGAATTTATTCCCTTGACCGCCATATCCCGGACAAACCGGATTCTGTCGGGGTCTATGCTCTGAAAAAGCGGCAGATCCAGTTTCATCAGGTCCTCGCCGAAGGCCTGATATAAATAACTGACCCCCATGCGCCAGGGCTCCCGGACGGCGGCATCCCCGCCCGGCATGGGCGTGTAGGCGAGGTGCGCCAGGCGCTGAAAATTTAGCGGGCTGCCGGCAAAAAGCTCCCCGCCCCAGATGCGTCCGTCCGTACCGTATCCGGTACCATCAAAGGCAAGGCCCAGCACATCGCCGCTAAGACCGTTTTCTGCCATGCAGGAAGCGATATGGGCATGGTGATGCTGCACCTGAACCAGAGGTATATCCGGCTGCTCCCGGGCATAGCGCGTACTCAGATAACCGGGATGCAGATCACAGGTGATGATTTCGGGTTCAATATCGAGAATATTCTTTAGATGGGAGATGGTGTCGGTAAAAAATTCATACGCCCGGCTGTTTTGCAGATCGCCGATGTGCTGGCTGACAAAGGCCTGGTCTGCCTTGGTCAGACAGACTGTATTTTTGAGTTCCGCACCGCAGGCAAGCAGGGGCGGCATGGCTTTTCCGAGAAACAGAGGGGCTGGGACATAGCCTCTTGAGCGCCGGAGAAAACGGGTGGATCCCGCATTGACAGCAACAATGGAATCATCGCTGCGAAGCCGGATTCCGCGGTCGTGGATCAGGAAATAATCCGCAATCCCCGAGAGCCGCTCGAAGGCCTCCTCGTTGCCAATGACGATGGGTTCGTCACTCGCGTTTGCGCTGGTCATGACCAGCGCAGAAAATTCATCGGTCAGAAGCAGATAATGCAGCGGCGTATAGGGCAGCATAACCCCGAAATACGCATTCTCCGGGGAAATCGCGGAGGAGAGGAAATGCCTGTCCGCTTTTTTCAGCAACACGATCGGCCGCTGCGGCGATTCCAGCAGCTTTTTCTCCTCCGGAGCAACAGCGGCATAAGCGGTAATGGACTCCACGTCCGGCGACATCAGGGCAAAAGGTTTTTCCTCGCGGCTTTTTCTTCGCCGGAGTCTTTTTACGGCTTCATCATTGCGGGCGTCCACCGCCAGATGAAAACCGCCAAGGCCTTTGAGCGCAAGAATGAATCCCTCCTTTAAAAGTCCTGCCGCCTGTTTTATCGGATCCCTGGCTTCTGTCTCGCTATGGTCCGAAGCAAAAAGCCGCACCTGCGGACCGCAAACCGGACAGGCGTTGGGCTGGGCATGAAAACGCCGATCCCCGGGGCTCTCATATTCAGCCCGGCAGTTTGCGCACATGACAAAATGCTTCATGGAGGTGTTGGGTCTGTCGTAGGGAACATCCTCGATAATCGTATACCGGGGGCCGCAGTTGGTGCAATTGATAAAAGGGTAGCGGTACCGCCGGTTCCGGGAGTCAAACAGCTCGGCCAGGCAGTCGGGGCAAACGGAGATATCCGGGGAGATAAGCGTACTCTGATCTTCCTGTTTCCGGCTGGAGGAGATGGAGAAGTCCCTGCAGTGTTCGGGCGGCACGGAATGACTGGTTACCGCCGTAAGCCTGGCCAGGGGGGGCGACTGGGTCTTTAATGCGGCCGCAAACCGGGAAATCTCTTCCGGGGCGCCTTCCACATGAATCAAAACCCCGGACGAGGTATTGGAAACCCGGCCCTTCAGCCCCCGGCTCTTTGCAAGACGGTAGACAAAGGGACGGAATCCAACCCCCTGAACGATTCCGTTGATTTCAATCCGGCTGGCAGCGACGGAATCCGCAGAACGGGTTGAAGATTGCACGCTGGCACGCGTTGCCATAAGCCTTTACAAGCCCTTGTTCTCCGGGCGAAACAGACGCCAAGCCCGGCTTTAACCGGTATTGTCTTCTTCTGCGAAGAACGCTTCCCGAAGCAGCTCCAAAGATTCCAGTGCAGTCTGCTCATCAAGTTTCTGAATGGCAAAACCGGCATGCACAATCACATAGTCCCCAATTCGGGCGTCTTCGAGCAGCATAAGGCTTGCCTGCCTGCGAACGCCCTCAACGTCGATGGTAGCGATGTTCGACTCTATATCAACGATCCTGGAAGGAATCGCCAAGCACATAGGCTCCCGGCTCCTTGATCTACGGTTGGCCTGGTTCGGCGCCGGAGCCCGGAAATAGTATCCAAAACCGCATCAATCCCCGGCGCACCCGCAAAAAGCGCTCTGTTCCACGCCAGCGGCACTGATTTTTTTTATACCATATCCTGTCGCAAATTGCAGGACTTTTTTCAATATCCCCCGGGCCGGCGCCTAACGGCTGCCCGCATTTATCCCTCCAACCAATTCAGGGGGATCGTCAGTATCGCATCAGCGTAACCGATATCTCTCCGCCGTAGCAGACGTCCACGTCGCTTCCGCCGCTTCTGGGACGTGCGTGGATATCGCCGGAATACGCATAGCTTCTGTCATTTTGGATAAAATCAAAGTCATGCGGCCGCTTTTCCAGACTGCAATAGCGATGCTGCAAAACGGAATCAAAATCCAGGGGATGCGGCAGGTTGATATTCCAGAACCCGCCGGGAACAAGTTCTTCCTCCATAATCCGGGCCAGGATGGTTGCAGCCTGATAACTGGTTGCCGCCCAGTCGATTTTTTGTCCGGAAGCCTGATATTGAGAAATGGCAATCGCTCTTGTCCCCATAATGGCAGCCTCGCGTGCAGCAGCCACAGTTCCGGAGGGGTAGACATCCGTACCCAGATTGGCGCCCGCATTGATACCGGCTATCAACCAGTCCGCATCCGGGGCCATGACCTTCAGGGCCAGCCGGGCACAATCCGCCGGCGAGCCGTCAACCACGTATTCAAGGGAATTCGCCTGCCGGACAGAGACCCCGTCTTTTAATGTAATGCTGTGGCCCACCCCCGACTGTGGATCTCTTGGCGCCACCACCACCACATCGCCAAGAGAATCTACCGCCTTATGCAGGGCCTTCAGCCCCGGGGCGTCATAGCCGTCATCATTGCTTATAACAATTTTCACAGGTCTTTGGCTGCTCCCTCATGGTTTCCGGAATCCCGTGTCCGACGAACCCTCACAATTTATACAACCGCCAGACACGCCTGTCAATGCCGGCTCCCGGCGTACATGGAAATATTTTGATGACGCTTGCCGTCCTATTTGATAGATTAATGGATGCTCCGGAAAATCCGAGAGAAGCGACACGGTACGGACAACCCCCATTACAACGGAAATTCGCTGAGTCATGAGCAGACCTGGAAAAGCGGCTGTTGCCATACTGATCTTTCTTGTCGTTCCGGCAATCTATTGCAACTCCACCATTTTTGGGGAGGATATCATACGCCTGAAAAACGGCAATAGCGTTGAGGCGGGGGAGAACTGGCAAATCGGCGATAAGATCTTTTATACTGTTGAAGGCCGGACAGAAATGCTTTCCGCCTCCCGGGTCGTGGAAATCATCAGCGGCAGACGACTGCCTTCCAATATCCCCGGCCTGATGCGGCACCACTTTCTCCGGAACCGCAAAAATCTGCTGGAGCTTCTCGGCTGGAGCTTTATCGGCGCCGGTCTGGCGGCCCTGTACCTGCTCTCAGGAAGGGAAAAGAAGAAGAAAGGGGGCGTTGCAAAAACCGGCGCCAAAGAACCCGCCGAACAAGTGGAGTCCTTTCCTGCAGAAGAGCATCTGCAGTTCGACTTTGCCCTGGATATCGTGCGTTTTTTTCTTGATCTGTTCAAATACCAGACAGGCTCACCGGATTCAGCTCCCGCCCATATCACCTCCGCCGAGAGCAATCCGGCCGGCCGAAGCTATACATACAAACTCCATGTGCAACACAACGGGCGCTGGAAATCCCGGCGGATGAACATCAGCCCCATAGGCGAGAAGAGCCGGAGCAAAAGCACCTGCTACCTGGTGGTCTATGACGCCCGTATGGTGGTCAAGATCCCTCCCCGGCCTCTCAGGGATTTTCATCGCTATATGGCATACATTGAAAAAGAAAAACAGATCGCCGATAAAATTGCCCCCCGGCCCTGCCTTACCCCTAGCCTGGCCAGCATCCTGCGTCGGATCTACAAATTCCCGGACGAAGGCGAAAAAACCCGTGACCAGCTCGAGCACCGATACCGGCTGCTGCTTGAGGACAGACCCGAATTGAAACGATTTGTTACCATCAACGACTCGCACGTCTATTTCATGGATGTTGCCCGCTACCATTTTCTCGGCCCCGTGCTCTCGGATATGCATGACAGACAGACTCCGCTTGTACAGGAGATGCTCAAATACCCCGGAATACTCTGGGACATCCCCGAATTCTATGGCCGCTACGGCACGGATGCCGAGGTCGTGCGGAAAAATATGATTGCGGCATACGAGGAATTTCTAAGCCGCCTTGCCGCCCTTGCTCCCTACTGCCCGCTGGATTTTGCCGCGCTCCGGGAAAGAGGACTTGCCTGGCTGCTCAAAACATCGGCCGGTGTGCAAGCAGACGAGATGGCGGGGGATCTGCCCCGCGGCTTCCGGGCCCGTTTTGCCCCGCTGCTCCGGGATTTTGCCGCAGAAAACGGACAAGTCCTGCAATCTTACAAGGCGATTGTGCAAAACTACGTCAGTGGAGTGCTGCGCCTGCGGAACCGGCCCCGGATCAGCAGCCTGATTACCAGCCTGCTGGATCTTCTGGCCTGGCTCGGGGAAAAAGGGGTTGCCATTCGGGACCTGAAACCGGACAACCTGTTCGTGGCAGGCGATCCGGACAAATATCCCGTGTTCTTGAACTCCCCAAAGGAATATGCCCTGGGCCTGATTGATCTGGAAACGGCAGTGGATTTCAAACCCCAGGAGTTCTGGTCCCACGCCCAGCCGCTTCTGGGCGGCACCCTCTTTTATGCCACCCCCTCGCATTTTCTGCCCAACAAGATCCTGCAGGCTCGCTTCCATGATCTCCGGCGCATTTTTTACCTGCAGGACTGGTTTGCCGCAGTCGCCATCATTTTTGAATTGATCACCGGCGCCTATTTGTTCCGCAGATCGGCCAAAGAGCTCAATAAGGCCCTGAAAGGGGCAAGGGAAAAAGAGGCAGCGGATACAGCGGGAACCAATTCCGTTCTGCGGCTTGCCAAAGGTGAATTCTGGGAGACTGCCCAGCAGGAGTTCGATCATCAATGCAAACGCCGGGCAAGCAGCATGCAAACTATTACAGCCGCTATTCCCCTGGAGTTTCAGCAATGGGCGGCTTACGAACTCGAGACCACGGTAAGGCGCATCAGAAAGCTTGCGGCAGTCAGCGTGCAATCCATGCCGCTGGTACTCTCCGGCAGAAGCAGGCAGCAGCTCCTGCAATACGGTCCCGAAGAAATTGCCGGCCTGATACAAAAAATCGAGGATCCAGGGTATTACCGGCAGCTCTCCGAGAGCAAGCGGAAAAAGGCAGTGACCATCCTTCACAGGCTGAGCGGCCTGCGAAAGGACGAAATCAGGGCTCACGGATACCTGGACACCCTCGCGGGTCCGGTGACCAGAGTACCGGCACAGGATATCATGGGGATGATGTTGCTGACGGTGCACTACGGGATGCTTCCGGAGCAGAAAGTCTCGGAGGAATACGGCCGCCGGGAATCCGCTTTGGCAGCAAAAAGCTCATAAACCGAATGCCGGGATCTGCGAAATCATATCCCCCTTGACATCCTTGGCGATTTGATTACTTTCAGACAGGCCCGCAGGCTTCCGCATACCGGCGCAGGCGGACAAAAAATTCCAGAAAACGGGGATTCAGAGATGCATACGGTCTTAAAAGGAATGACCCTGATCGACGGCACAGGGAAAATCATAAAAAACGCGATGATCATATTCGAAAACGAAACAATTGCAGCAGCGGGTCCCGCCGGAAAGGCAGCCGCGCCTCCGGAGGCCATTCACTATGATTTGACGGGCAAATACGTAATCCCCGGACTTATTGACACCCATATTCATCTCGATATGCACGGAATGGCGGACACCTATCACGAGAACCTGGTCGAGGATAAGCTGCGGGCCATTCGGGCCAGCCTGGAAATGGGCAACACCATCCGCGCAGGCATCACGACTGTAAGAAATGCGGGATCCGCCCACTGGATCGATATTGCTGTAAAAAAGGCTGTTGAGGATGGCCTTATCGTCGGTCCCAGAATTCTTGCCAGCGGCAAAATCATCTGCATGCATGCGGCGGGAAACGAGTATTTCAACGGCCTCTATCACGAAGCCAGCGGAGTTGACGAAAACCGCAAAGCGGCCAGGGAGCAGCTCAAGCAGGGAGCGGATCTGCTGAAAGTCATGGCTACCGGAGCCATCATGAACCCCGGCGGGGTCCCGGGGGCCCCGCAGCTCGATGAAGATGAAATTCATGCAGTGGTGGAAGAAGGAAGAAAAATGGGCCGGCATACGGCAGCCCACGCCCACGGAGCCGAGGGTATCAAGAACGCCGTCCGCGCAGGGGTGCGCACCATTGAACACGGAACCCTGGCAGACGACGAAGCACTAACCATGATGGCCGACCAGGGCGTATATCTCACCTCCACCTTAAGCTCCAACTTCTGGATGCTGCATGCCAACAGGGCAAATGGTCTGCCTCACTTCATGTCCGAGAAGGCCCAGGAGATCTCCCAGATCCGCCAGGATAACCTCCAGCGGGCAATCCGCAAGGGCGTCTCCGTAATGATGGGCACTGATGCCGGAACGCCCTACAACTTTCACGGCAAAAACGCCATGGAAGTGGTACAGTATGTAAAGCTTGGCATCATGGATGAAATGGCCGCCCTCATGGCGGCCACAAAAACAGCAGCAGAAGGCATCGGGTTGGCCGACCGCATCGGCACCCTCGAGAAAGGAAAACTGGCTGACTGCGTGGTGCTCCGGCAAAATCCCCTGGAAAACATCGAATCCCTGTCTTCCCTGGACAACATTTACCTGGTGTTCAAGCAAGGGGAGCTGATAAGCGGAGAAGTGGACACCAATCAGTGGACCCCGGCCTCCCCCCTGGGCCCGGAGTAACAGTCGTCCGCGCCCGCTTCCGGGCCCTGAAGCCCTTCTGCCCGCAAGGGTCCAAAACCGCAGCGTTAACCCCCAAATCCGGCCGAAGGGCGGGAGCTCACCCGTTCCTGCAAACAAAGGAGGTTTGCCTTATGACCAATAAAAAAAAAATTCTCTTTCTCTGCGACGCGAGCGACATCGACATGGTATGGGAAAGCTTCGGCGAACATCCGGAATACCAGTTGACCATCGAATCCTTTGAAAAAATCCTGCGCTTCGGGGTGCGGGCCTACCTACAGGAAACAATTGCGCGTATTCAGCAGCATCCGGACCTTTATGAAGGCATTGTGGGCACCCATGACTCCTCCGCCATTATTGCGGCCATCATCGCCCAGGAAACAGGCAAGCGCTTCGCTCCCGTGGAGGCGATCATCAACTGCCAGAACAAATACCTGTGCCGGCGCATCCAGAAGGAGACGGTACCGGAACACAGCCCGGGATACGCCATAGCCCTGGACTATCTGAGGAACCCGGCCCGTCTGGAGACGCCGTTTTTTATCAAGCCCGCCCGGTCCAACATCTCCTTCGGCACCCACAAAATTGACCATCCCCAGGAGCTGGAGAACTACATCACCCGGGAAAGTATTGATATCGCCCGCTACAACCAGTATTACCTGGATGCCCTCTCCCACAAGCCCTCCTACCATAACGCCATGAATATTGCCACCTGCAACAGCTTCCTCTGCGAAGGCTTCATAGAAGGCACCCAGGTAACGGTGGACGGCTTTGTTTTTGACGGCGAAATCTCGTTTTTCGGCATTACAAAGGCCAACTATTATCCCGGCACAAACAGTTTTTTCTACCACTGCTTCCCGCATGAGTTCAGCCCCGGACTGAATGAAGAAATCAGCCGGACCCTCTCCCGCCTGATTCCCGCCCTGGGTATCGACAACAGCTTCTTCAACGTCGAGCTCCGGGCAAACGAGGCAGAGGAAAATTTTGCCATTGTCGAGGTAAACAGCCGCATCGCCTTTCAGTTCGCCAAGACGATTGAAGCCGTCCGCGGCTTTGATCCCCTGACGATGCTCTGCGACGTGGCTGTTGGCAAAAAACCGTCCATAACGCCGGCAAATGAAAAACTATACCGGCTCTGCTACAACTTCGAGCTGCATCATTTCTCGGACGCAAAAATCCTGCAGACGCCGACACAGAGCGCTTATGACGAAATCCGGCTGCAATATCCGGAGGTCACGGTCCGCAACCTGATCCATGAGAATCTGTATCTGTCAGACTTCAAACACAATCCGGAGAGTTTCCGCTACGGAGTAGTGGATGTGCCCGGAGACAGCCATGAGGAAATCATGGCAAAATTCGAGGACGTGGTTCGGCTTCTGGGATACCGCTTCGCGCCGGTGGAAGCCGCGATTGAATGGCCGGCGGAGGAATTTCCCGGAGCCCCGCCCGCCTGCAGCCAGGGAGAGAGCAGCGAAATTGCCGCCCAGCCGCCCCTGCAGGAATAACAGCCAGACAGGGGGGCAGCACTTGCCGCCAAAACTGCCGGGCGGACAAAGCAGAGGATTTACAAGGCCGCGCAAATCGGCTATGGTACTTCTAAATGGAAGGCCTACAGAAATCGGGATTCAGGAGCTGCACAATGGAGACAGTGCAAAAGGAAACAAAATTTGCACCGGCCGAGAGGCTGGATGAAGCCGCCATTTACCGCCAGTCTCGCCTTATACTGGATCAGGAACTGCTTTCCGAGCTGTATGAAGCGGTAATGAATGCCGTGGTCATCGTGAATGAATACCGGCAGATTGTTTACTGCAACCAGCATTTTGCCCTCCTTACCGGCAGCGACAATCCCGTGGAAATCTACGGAATGCGCATCGGTGAAGCCGTAGGATGCGTCCATTCCGACGAAGAGGAGGGCGGCTGCGGCACGGCAGAGGCATGTGCGGTATGCGGTGCCGCCAATGCGATTCTGGACGGGCAGCAGGGGAGATTACGGGTCCGGGAGGCCAGTATCCGCAAGCAGGACGGCAGCCAGGACATCAATATCGAATTGAAAGCCTCTCCACTGCAGCAAAACGGGGAGTCTTTTGTCATTCTCGCGATCAACGATATCAACGACCGCTTCCGCAGACAGGCGCTGGAACGGATCTTTTTCCATGATCTGATGAATACGGCATCGGGTTTGAAAATGCTCTCTGAACAAATCGCGGATAACTGCGGGGACGCAACCATTGCCCCTTTCCGGGACCGGCTCCAGAACGGGGTCAGCTACCTGATGGAAGAAATCCGGGAGCAGCGAAGCCTTCTGGCCGCTGAAACCGAAGCCCTGGAACTTTCCCCGAAACCCTGCCGGAGTATTCGGCTGCTTGAAGACCTGGCCGGCTTCTACCGCAACTTTGAGATGGCCGAAGAAAAAGAGATTGTTATCGAAGAAGACAGCGAAAACATCGCCTTTAAAACCGATCCGGCACTGGTCTTCCGCGTGATCGGCAACATGGTGAAAAATGCGCTCGAGGCCAGCGGGCCGGGGCAGCGCGTGGCAATGGCCTGCAGCCGGGCGGAAGACGGGCTCTTGTTCAGCGTCCACAATCCGGCATATATGCCGCGAAAAGTCCAGCTCCAGATATTTCACCGATCCTTTACCACCAAGGCCGCTGGACGCGGTCTGGGCACATACAGCATGAAATTGTTGACCGAGCACTACCTCATGGGCAGAATATGGTTTAGCAGCACCAGAAAGAATGGGACCTGCTTCCGGCTCTGGCTTCCGTTTGCCCCGGACGCCTGCCGATAAATCGGCATAATGCGGACAAATCCGCCTTTGCTCCATGAGCAGAAAGGAAGGTTCCCGATGCGATCTGCCCCGGCTTATAAGCACATATTCTGCACTCTGATACTGCTCGTGCTCTTCTGTGCGGCAGGCTTTTTGGGTGCCTGTGCCTCGGATACCGGCACAGAGCCTGTTTCCTTAAAGGCGGAAAACCCCAGCCTGGCGCTCATACCTTTTCTCAAGGGACGCAACCCCCATAGTCATATACCCGCGCTTAGCTGCCCCTACGACAAGTTCTGCTACGAAGACAGCCATTTGCATCCCAAGGCGGACCAGATCATGACCCGTCTGCTGCAGGAGAAACTGTTAAACCGCCTGGAACAGCGGGCTTTTCCCCTCTCGCTGACAAAACAGGTCTACTACCCCTTGCAGTTTGACTATCCGGATGCCACGCCTCTGGACATGGCCTGCAGAACAGGCAGGGAGCTGGAGGTGGACTATGTGCTGGTCGGCAATGTATGGCGGTATGAAAAGCGTGCAGGCTCGGCATACAGTGTATCTGAACCGGCCTCGGTTGCATTTGCCTTATACCTGGTGGATCCGGAGAACGAAAAAACCGTATGGCAGGCAGAGTTCAGCGAAACCCAGCAGTCTCTCGCGGCGAACCTGTTAAAGGCGCGCCTGTTCTTCAAGCGGGGGGCGAAATGGGTGACAGCCCGAGAACTGGCCCGTTACGGGATGGAACAACTCCTGGCGGAGTTTCCCGTCCAATAAAAGGGCGATGCCAGCCTACCAGTGCTTGCGGCCCCTGGAGACCAGGCGGCCGAAAAGCGCCACGGCAACCACGATCAGAATCAGCGCGGCAATCGGAACGGCAATCCACAGGACAATTTTGAAGCTGATCACAAGCAGCGGCAGAACCACAAAGACCGCCACGGCGATCAATGTCAACGCGCCGCAGCCTACCAGAAAATCTTTGAAAAACCTGTCCATGCCAAACTCCGAATCTGTGGAAACCCTGCCGCGCATGCCCGCTCCCCCGCCCGCTGCTGCTTCGCCTTCCCCTATATCGGATCTCCCGCAGTTTTGCAACCCTCGACTGCCGGAACCTCACGGACCTTCGCCATTTGCGGGAAATCCCCATACTTTCCGTTAAGGGAAATTTTCCCTTTAAATTTTTAAAAACATTGTTTACATTTATAGTAAGTGTTTGTAACAGAGGTTAAAAAAATTTTGGGGGGTGCTTTATCGGGAAAGCACCGCCTGTTTTTTTGCGGAAACCGTTTAATTCAACAGAAAAAGGAGATTTGCATGAGCCGGCAATTTGATCCGAACACCACCCGCATCGGCGACGTAGTCGATTACAATGCCCGGGAACTGCCTGAGCATGTGGCGCTGGCCTATTATGAGTACGGTTTCAGCCAGACCTTCAAGGAGTTCCGGCAGACCTGCAACCAGGTAGCGAAAGGCCTGATGGCGCTTGGTGTGCAAAAGGGCGACCATATCTCCATGTGGGCCAATAATGTGCCGGAATGGATTTACACGCAGTTCGGCAGCAGCAAAATGGGGGCGGTCATGGTGACGGTGAATACCAATTTTCGGGCATTCGAGCTTGAGTATCTCCTGCACCAGTCCGACTCGAACACCCTGATCCTTGTAAACGGGGTACGGGAGAAGGATGAATTCATCAACATTTTCCGCCAGGTCTGCCCCGAAATCGATAAATGCGAGCCCGGGCAGCTGGAATGCGAAAAAGCCCCCTATCTGAAAAATGTCGTCCATCTGGGCCAGGAAAACATTGCCGGGATGTACAACTGGAATGACATGCTGGAGATGGGCAAAAAGATCACTGATGAGGAACTGGAGAAGCGATCAGCAAGCCTGGATCCGGACGATGTGATCATGATGCAGTATACCTCCGGCACGACCGGCTACCCCAAGGGGGTAATGCTCACCCACAAAAACCTTGTAAAAAACGGCGAAGGCATGGCGGATACCATGGGTCTTACGCCGGAGGACAGCCTGTGCATCCCCGTCCCCCTGTTTCACTGTTTCGGCTGTGTGATCGGCACCATGTGCTGCACCGTAAACGGCTCCACCATGGCCCCCGTCACCGGATTTAAAGCCGACAAGGTACTGGAGGCCGTTGATGCGCTGAAATGCACGGCACTGCACGGGGTGCCCACCATGTTCATCGCCGAACTCGAAGAGATGGAGAAAAAGACCTACGACACCTCCAATCTGCGCACCGGTGTCATGGCAGGCTCCACGTGTCCCATAGAGGTGATGAAAGGCGTAATCCAGAAAATGGGGGCGGAAGAATTTACCATCGTGTATGGACAGACTGAATCCTCCCCCGGCATAACCCAGACCCGGCGGGATGATTCCCTGGAAATCAAGACGGAAACCGTCGGCCGGGCCCTGCCCGGCGTGGAGGTCAAAATCGCCGATCCGGCCACCGGGCAAGCGCTTCCCCCGGGCGAAGTCGGGGAACTGTGCAGCCGCGGATACCATATCATGAAGGGCTACTACAAAATGCCGGAGAAAACCGCCGAGGCCATTGACAAGGACGGCTGGCTTCACACCGGGGACCTGGCCAGCATGGATGAACAGGGCAACTGCACCATCCAGGGACGGTTAAAGGATATGATCATCCGGGGCGGCGAAAATATCTACCCGCGCGAGATCGAGGAATTTCTCTACACCAGCCCACAGATCAAGGACGCCCAGGTAGTGGGAGTGCCCAGCCAGAAATACGGGGAAGAGGTTGCTGCCTTTGTCCAGACCAAAGACGGCGCCAGCCTCTCTGAAGAAGATGTGCGGCAGTTCTGCAGAGACAATATCGCCTATTACAAGATCCCCCGCTTCATCTATTTCGTGGATGAATTCCCCACCACCGCAAGCGGAAAGATTCAGAAGTACAAACTGCGGGAGCAGGCCGAAGAGGATCTGAAAAAAGGCGCGTAACGTCCCCCCATGCCGGCCGGGGCCGCGGGCTATCCTATAGGGATATCCGCCCCCGGTCTGACCCTGGCAGGCAGTCGCCCCGGGCTTCACAGACCAAGCGGCAGAGAAGATTCAAAAAAGGCTGGAACAGCATATCCGCATTAATATGGCGGGCCAGCTCCAGTTCATAAGCCACGCGGGAACCTGCGAGTTTTTGCACCTGCATCCGCAGTTCTGCTTCCAGCTCCTCGCTGTCCCCCCTGCTGCGCCGGATTTTCGCAAAAGCGCTGCGCAGAAGGCTGTCAGGGGCTACATACATCCAGTCCAACTGCTGTTTCATCCGGGTTGGATCCAGCATTCCCAGAAGTTCCTGCAGCTCATCCAGGGAGGCCGGCTCAGTTGCGGCATCGCCGGGGGATTTGGCGTCAAAAAGCCCTTGTCTGTCGGCCACAGAGGAAAACGGCTTCTCGCCCTTACCCGGAGCGCCTGACGCCTGATGGGCGGAAGCCGGCGTGTCAGCGGCGGTTCCCGCAATCCGAATCCGTGCCGTATACGCCCGCTTTTCGGGAAATTGCCGGACAAACCGGAACCTTTCAACGCTGGCAAAACTCAAGACGGCCGCCAGCCTTGCGTGCAAATCCGCCAGGATCTCCGCCCGCCGGCCGGGGTCCCCCTCCTGTATCTCCACCCTTGCAGAAATGGCGTTATCGGCGGTCTCCGGGTAGATATACACCTGATGTCCGCAGTCCAGCGTCACGCGGAATGATCCGGAAATGTCGAGGCGTTCATAGACTTCGGGATCAAAACAGGCCTTCAACAGTCTGATATGTTCTTCTACCGGCGCCGCCACTGCAGGGCCCACCTCTTTGGATCTATCGGCGATGGAAAAGTTCGGAGAGCGGCCGGACCCGCTCCCGGATTTCGCCATTTTCAACCGACTGCGCGAACTCCTCTGCGGCACGGCGGCTCATGTCGAGCACCTTGCGCCAGTACCGGACACGCTGGTCGTCACGCCCGGCAAAGCGGTAAAAATCCTGTCTGTCCGGAATTTTCTGCTCCGGCAGCCGCCGCAGGAGTTCGCGGGAGGGAGCAATCAAGACAACCTGCCGCATTTTCTTCAAATCCGCTCCGCGCCAGGGAAGATGCTTGTCCAGCCACCCCGGAACAAGGCTTTCCGCATAATGGGGAAACAGCACGATGCCTTCGCCCGACTGCCCGAAATCGATATTCATGTGGTAGTCCAGGATGCCTCCGTCCCGGTATGTTCCGGAAGCGGCCCCTGAAACGTCTCTCACCCCGTTCATGAGAAGCGGGATCGAGCCGGAGGCCATGAGGGCAGGCTGTAAATTGGCGGAGGACAGGGGAACCCGCTGCAGGGGAAAACCCTGCATGGAATAAAAGGGCGGCCGATCCCTTGCATCATAAAAAAGCGTTCTCTCAAAAAACAGCCCCATGGCCCTCCGGAACATGGCGTTTGCGCAGGCTGCCGCAGCAAGAGCCGGGAGCAGCAGCGCTTTTGTATCACTTGCGAGGGCACCTCTGCAGCGCACAGCCAGAAAATTGAGTCGCAGAACCGGATGCGACAGAATTTGTTCGGCTCCGTCCGGGGCCATCAGGCGGCTTAAAATCCGCATAAGCTCCCGGCTTACCGTTTCAGGCGGCGGATCCTCTGGATAGGACTGCTCCAGATAGGCTTTTTCAAAGCGATCCAGGGCAGCCAGGGGATCTTTGTGGCAGGCAGCCGCAAACCGCCAGGCAGCAATGGAGGAACCCACCAGATGAACGGGGCCTGCTTCCTCCGCCAGCCAGGATCCAAACAGCATCCGATCCAGGTGACGCAGGATCAGCCATTTCGGCCCCCCCGCCGCCCCTGCCACCACCTTTACATCAGCGGAAGAAAGCCCGGATTCCCGAATACGGGCATAAGCCTTTTCTCCGGCATAAAACGAGAGGAGCTGGGTCATCATGATCCGCCTGCCTGCTTATCTTTCAGCGCGAACGTGTATCCTGGTTGCGGTTGCCCTGATTCCATTTTGAGGCTTTTAGCATGTTTTGGCGGGCATGACAAACCCTGAGGGCCGAACAGCATCCCGCCGCCGGGGTGCGGCTGCGGAAAAGCTCTGGGCTGCAGCCGGGGTTGACAAACCATGCAAAAATTGAAATGACAATTGCAACTGCACCGCCAGACCATTTTCCAGGGGATCGCACAACCATGCCGCAATCCAGTGGCCCGTCACGCCTGAGCAGGCTTCGCGAGAAACGAAGAAGCCGGATAAAAAACCGCACCTGCCAGTTCTGCGGAAAAACCGCCCCGTTCTGCTGGACCTGCCGCTGCGGCTTTGCCATCTGCCAAAGCTGCATGCTGGAAAACGTATGGGGAATGTCCTGCAACGGCATTACCTGGATTTGTCCGGACTGCGGGGAGCAGAACGGTTTCGGCAACCAGTAGCCCTGAAACGGGAAATCCCTCCTTCCGCTGCCGCAGCCTCCCGCGCAAGCCGCACCTAGAGGATCTTATCGCGAAACATCCCCGCAATTACTGCGGACAGAGTCTTCATGTGCTCCAGGATCTGCTCCTCGCTTTTGCCGGGGTAATTCTTGGCCGTCAACAGGATGCCGTTAAGAGCGGCGATAAAAGACTGGGCGAGAACCTTGGAATCCACATCTTTATTGAATCTTTGGAAAAATCCTTCTATCAGGCCGGTAAACAGGCGGTTCGTGGTATTGATCTTCTCCCACAGGGCGTTGCTTATCGATTCATCGAGCATGAACTGCATGAGGATGTTCAGGGGCCGGCCGGTTCCGTAGAAATGGCTGATGTATTTTTCCGCCACCGCCTCTATGCAGAAATCATTGCAGTGCTCTATGATTTCCGTGACCTCCCGGATAAATGTATCCCCCACGGCGATATAGGCTTCCGCATAGAGATCGTTTTTGTCCGGAAAATAACTGTAAATTGCCGCCGGCGTTATGCCCACGGCATCCGCGATGCTGCGCATGGTGATCTGGCTGAACGGCTTCTCCACGAACATCTGCACCGCCGCATTCAGTATGAACTGTTTGCGCTTTTCCTTTTCCTGCGTTTTCAAAAGCAAAAAGTTGTTGCTCTGCGCCATTTACCAGCCCCTTGTGTAAACATTGGCAAACCGTAATCTGCAATAAAACAAATTCCTGTGCAAGGCAAATTTTCAGTCTATCATGGCCTGATGGCTTCGTAAAAAGCGGTTTATTCCGCTGGCACGGAACTTTTGCAGAAAGTAACGGAAAGTTATGGTCTAAAGCTATGGTCTATTTTATAAGGCCATAGCCGAATGTTCCTTAGAAGTAACCCCCCGGGGCCGAGGCCCGGGACCGAGCCGGTCAGTAACTTCTCCGG
>CAZWNV010000013.1:0-29296 GCA_964635265.1 uncultured Desulfobacteraceae bacterium | reverse complement strand
CTCCGGATCAGGCCGGATAGCGTTCCCTGGTGGATAATCTCGCCACCCTGGCTTCCCGGCCCCGGCCCCAGGTCTATGATCCGGTCCGCGGCCCGGATAAATGCCGGATCATGCTCAATAACCACAACGGCGTTGCCCTCTGCCGCGAGCCGGGAGAGCACCCGGGCCAGGCGCTTTTTGTCCCGGGGATGCAGGCCCACGGAAGGCTCGTCCAGGATGTAGAGCGTACTGGTGAGCGAGGTTCCCAGGGCGGTTGCCAGGGTAACCCGCTGGGTCTCGCCGCCCGAAAGCGTGCGGGATTGGCGCCCGAGGCTCAAATAGCCGAGCCCCACATCCTGGAGAAAGCGCAGGCGGCCCGTGATTTCATCGAGCAGCATTTGTGTCGCCCGGTCAGCACCCGAATTGTCGGTTTTCGGGAAAAAGGCGGCAGCCTCTGATATCTGCATGCGCTGGATGTCGGCGAAGGTTTTCCCGTTTAGGCGAAACTGAAGCGCCTCCGGCTTCAGGCGGGCACCGCCGCAGGCGGGGCAGGGGAGGTACTGGCGGAACCGGGAGTGAAAGATCCGGACGTGTTTTTTATAGCGTTTGCTCTGCAGGTGCTGGAAAAAACCCCGGATGCCGTACCAGGTTCCGCCCGGCTCTCCGTTCCATATGTGTTCTTTGGCTGTCCGGGAAAGCTCCTGCCAGGGGGTGTCTGCTGCAAGTCCGCGGCGCTTTAGAAAATCCATGAGATCCTTCTGGCAGCCGGAATAGGAAGGGGGCTGGAAGGGGCGGATGCACCCCTGCGCTACACTCAGCCGCGGGTCCGGAATTACCAGTTCCGGGTCGATATCGATTACCCGGCCGAAGCCGTTACAGGTCTCACATGCGCCGATGGGGTTGTTAAAGGAGAAAAGGGCCGGCACGGGATCATTGTAGTGGATGTCGCAGGCAGCACAGTGCAGGCCCTTAGAGAACCGGAGCGGCGCCCTGGCGTTTTCGAAAAACACCGCCATGACTCCACCGCCGAAACGCAGGGCGGATTCAATGGAATCGATGATACGGCTCCTGCGTTCGGATGTAATCCTGATCCGGTCCAGAACGACGCTGACAATCCCCCCGCTTTCCAGTTCCGCTTCTTCCAGCCGCACAGGAGCTCCTTTTTCCAGAACCCGGGAAAACCCTGCCTGCCGCAGGGTATCCCGAATGGCAGCCGGGCTTGAATCAGCAAAATTTCTGCTGAATCCGATCATCACGCGCTCTTGGGCTGCCTCCTGCAGCAGGGCAGCAAAAATGGTGGAAGGGTTGTCCCGCACCACGGGCCTGCCGCAGCTCCTGCAGTAAAGGGCGGCAGCCCGGGCGAACAGGGACCGCAGGTAGTCATCTATGGAGGTAATGGTCCCCACCGTGGACCGCGAGGTTTGAATCGGAGACGTCCGACTTATGGAGATTCCCGGCAGAACCCCCTCTATACGGTCTGCATCCGGTCGGTCCAGGCGCTCCAGAAATTGCCGGGCATAGGGGGAAAAGGTCTCCACATACCGCCGGTAGCCCTCGGCATACAGTACGTCAAACGCGAGTGACGACTTGCCTGCACCGGCTACGCCGGTAACTGCAGTAACGGCTCCGAGGGGGACGGAAGCGGTGACGTTTTTCAGATTGTTTTGTCTGGCATGGACAACACGAATGGGTTCCTGGGGCATTTACAGCAAGCTCCGATTGTTTCTGAAGGCTTTATCCGGTTTGCATCTTTGTTATGGCATACGGGCAGATAATAATACCGGATATGATAAAGTAAAGGGGTGCTGCGCCGCAATGCCGCAGCAGCTGCAGCGGCATTGCGGAAATTCCGCGGGGGAGGGAGGTGGCATTGCGGGTGCTGCGGGTCTTAAACAGGCGCGGGCGTGCCGCCAAGCAGAGCGATAATGGCAAGGATCACCAGCATTTGAATCGCCCATCCAATGACGCATACGCCCACAGCCCGGAGGGTGCTTGTGTAATCCAGGGCTTGTCTGACAGCGACCACCATTGCCACGAGCATCCAAATGCCGGCGGCAAAGAAAACGATTCCGCGCAAAAACGGGAGGATCCCCAGGGCCCGGATAAAGCCGGGAGCACTGGAAAAACCGATAGTGCGCAGCAGCTCTCCCTGATCGGCGCGGGTCTGCGGTTCCGGCAGCAGTTTGGTGCCGATCAGATAGGTGAGAAAGGCCCAGATATACCAACTGATCAGAGCGGTAATGGTCCCAAGAAGGATGCCGCCGAAGCCCTGGGTGGTGATAATCCCGATGCCGGCTGCAAGGCTCGATAAAACCACGACCCCCATCGCCTGGCCCATGGCGCTTTTGTCCGCTTCCACCTCTTCATAGAGTCCCGGCTCCAGTTTGGCCGCTCGAATCATCCGATTGATATAGGTGTTCATTATTTGCTCCTTCTGCTGCATCCCGGATTGTTTCCCGAAAGATGGATCTGAGATTGCTGTTTTTTTGCGTTCGAGCCAAAAGGCTGTCGGTGCGGTTCTCCAGCAGCCTTCGTATTCGCTGGTCCGTCAACCGGGTCTCAGCTTCTCCCCGCGCTCGGGGGTTGGGTAACGCCGGCTTTTGTAAAATCTGTCCATATAAAAATGATGCGCAAAAAATATTTGACATCTGGATTTAGGTTGGTATAATAAAAATACGGGCGTTCTTTATATTGAACATATCTTAATAGTTAGCCTGACCACCATTTCCAATTAAGACACTTTTCAACTTCCATAGTCTTTAAAATATTTTTCAGCCATTGACAACATACTTTGTGAAAAAGTTTTGTAGTTTTTGAAACACCGTTTCGTTTTCAAAACGCTTACCACAAACAAAAGGAGGTCACATGGCGGAAAATGAGCAGGGTTCCAATGCCCATTATGCGGTTCACTGGCAGGAAGAGGATTACTACTATCCCCGCCCTGAATTCGTGGGGCAGGCCAATTGTACCGATCCGGGGATTTTCGAACGCTTCAGCCTGGATAACTTTCCGGAATGCTTCAAGGAGTTCGCAGACCTCCTTGATTGGGATCATTACTGGCATACCACCCTGGATACCAGTGAAGCCCCGGTCTGGAAGTGGTTTGTAGGCGGCAAGCTCAACGCGTGCTACAATTGCGTGGATCGGCATCTGGACAAATACAAGAACAAGACCGCGATCCATTTCGTTCCGGAGCTGGAGGAAGAGCCCATCGTGCACATGACCTACCAGGAGCTCTACCGCAGGGTGAACGAGACCGCGGCCATGCTGCAGGATTTCTGCGGTCTGAAAGCCGGAGACAGGGTGACCCTGTATCTGCCTATGACCGCCGAGCTGGCCATTACCATGCTGGCCTGTGCCAGGCTGGGGGTAATCCATTGCCAGGTTTTTGCCGGCTTCAGCGGCAAAGCCTGCGGGGACAGGATATGGGACTCGGAAAGCGAGGTCCTGATTACCATGGATGCCTACTACAGAAGCGGCAAGCTCCTCGATCACAAGGCCAACTCCGACGACGCGGTGGAAGCGGCCGAGAAGCAGGGCCAGAAGGTGAAAAAAGTCCTGGTCTGGCGGCGCTATCCGGGCAAATACTCCTCATCGACGCCCATGGTGGACGGCCGGGATTTCTATGCGGACGAAATGATGCAGAAGTACCGCAACGCCGAGGTCAAGCCGGTGTCCATGCCGGCCGAGGGCGTGCTTTTTCTCATGTACACCAGCGGGTCCACGGGGCGGCCCAAGGGCTGCCAGCACAGCATAGGAGGGTATCTCTCCTATGTGACGTGGATGTCCAAGTACGTCCAGGATATTCATCCCGAGGATGTCTACTGGTGTATGGCGGATATCGGCTGGATTACGGGGCACTCCTTCATTGTCTACGGCCCGCTCGCCCTGGCCGCCAGCACCATTATCTACGAAGGCGTGCCCACCTACCCGGATCCGGGCCGCAGTTGGCGCATTGCCGAAGAGCTGGACGTCAATATCTTTCATACTTCTCCCACGGCCATTCGGGCCCTGCGCAAAGTGGGGGGGGATGAGCCCTCCAAATACAATTATCATTTCAAGCATATGACCACTGTGGGCGAACCCATCGAACCCGAGGTCTGGCGCTGGTACTATGAGGTGGTGGGCAAGGGCAAGGCCGTTGTGGTGGATACCTGGTGGCAGACGGAAACCGGCGGGTTCTTATGCAGCACGCTTCCCGCCCTCCAGCCCATGAAGCCGGGCAGCGCAGGGCCGGGCCTGCCGGGAATCCATCCGGTGATTTTGGATGACGACGGCAACGAACTCGAACCCGGGGCAGGAAAGGCGGGCAATATCTGTATCCGCAATCCCTGGCCCGGAGCATTCCAGACCATATGGAAAGACAAGGAACGCTACATCAAGAGCTATTACAGCAGGTACTGCAAAAACCCTCAGAGTACGGACTGGAGAGATTGGCCCTACATGGCCGGGGATGCCGCGGTGATGACCGAGGACGGCTACGTGCGCATCCTGGGCAGAATAGATGACGTAATCAATGTCTCCGGCCACCGCCTGGGCACAAAGGAGATCGAGTCTGCAGCTCTGGACACCGATGAGGTAGCTGAGGCTGCGGTTGTACCCGTTCCCGACGAGATCAAGGGGACGGTGCCGGACCTGTACGTGTCCCTGAAACCGGGGCGCGAGGCCAGCGCCGAAGTGGCCCGGAAGGTCTCGGACACGGTAGCCAAAGTGCTGGGCAAGATAGCCAAGCCGGCGCATGTCTACATCGTTCCGGACATGCCCAAAACCCGTTCCGGAAAGATCATGCGCAGGATACTGGCTTCCATTTCCAACTACAAGGATGTGGGCGATGTAACAACGTTGGCCAATCCGGAAGTAGTAGAGGAAATTCGTCAGAAGGTGCAAGGGTAGCAGTATTTTTTACGTTTTGTTCCCGGGTTCTGCAAGCCCGGGAACAAACAAGCAAAAAGGGGGGGAATTATGGGAAATGGTTCAGTTGATGTAACGTGGGTCTGGATATTTTTGGGGTTATACATTATTTACTGTTTTTACTGGGGACTGAGGGGATACTTCACGGAGAAGACCTCTTCGGGCTATACGATAGGCGGCAGGCAGATCCCCATGATCGCCTTTCTGATGGCGGCCACGGCAGCATCGTTTAGCGGCTGGACCACGGTCGGGCATCCGGGCCTGATCTGGAAGGCGGGTCTTGCTTACGCCTTTGCCTCCTTCTATGTGTTGACCATCCCCATCACCGGCACATTTTTTGCCAAAAGGGCGTGGCTGGCCGGCAAGCGCTACGGCTTTGTCACCCCCGGAGACATGTTCGCCTATTACTACAACCATGAAGGCGTGCGCTACCTGGTGGTGATCACCGCCTGCCTCTACGGAATCTTCTACTCCGCCGTGCAGCTTCTGGCTGCGGCAGCACTTTTTAAATGGGTCACAGGCATGCCGCTCGCCTGGGGCGCAATTATCATGGCCGGCATTGTCTGGTTCTACGTTGTTACCGGGGGGCTGCGGGCCAGTACCTGGGTGGGGGTGATCCAGTTCGTGCTTCTGGTTGCGGCCATCCTGATCGTCGGCTCCTTTACCCTGGCCCATCTCGGCGGCTGGAGCGCAATGAGTGAACAGGTCGCCAATCTGCCGGACAAGTACCTGCAGGTGCCCTCGGTGATCAACTTCACGGTGGGCAAGACCGCGTGGACCGGGGTCATGATCCTGACCTACATGTTCGCCCTGATGGGCATCCAGTCTTCACCCGCTTTCATCATGTGGCAGTTCGCGAACAAGAATCCCAGGCCCTTTGCCTGGCAGCAGGTGTTCATGTCCACTTTTATCGTGGGTTTTGCCCTGTTCTTCTTTACCGCCTTCCAGGGGCTGGGCGCATTGGTCTTGGATAGGGCCGGCGAGCTTGCCCTGAATACCGATAAAGATGTGGTGCCGCTTCTCATGAGCAATTACATACCACCCTTCCTCCTGGGTATCACCTTTATCGGCCTCATCGCGGCCATGCATTCGACGGCCGCGCCCTATATCGGCACCGCGGGTTCCATGCTGCTGCGGGACGTGTGGTGGCTCAAGGTGCGCGGAAAAAAGGGCGGCCACGCGGAGCAGATCTGGGTGAACCGGCTTTTTGTCACCATCATCACCATCATCGCCCTTGCCGTTGGCCTGACCTCCACGGCGGCGCTGGTCATTCTGGGAGCCCTGGCCACGGCTTTCGGATTTGTGATGTATGTGCCGCTTCTGGGTACGCTCTGGGGTTTGCGCTGGCCTTCCTACGGGACTTTCTTCGGTATTCTGGGCGGCTTGATCGCCGTTTTCCTGACCTACAAGGTCTGGCCCAATCCCTTGACCATGCACTGCGCCTTCTGGGGGACTTTTACGGGACTGGTCATAGCCTATCTGTTCCGGGTGTTCGGGGTCAAAGACAGCTCCGAGACCGCAGAGCGGCAGAAGGAATTCCGCGGCTGGCTGGACACTGTGGACGAGCCCAGCCCTAGCGGCCGCAAATGGCGTGACGCAATGAAGTTCCTGGTGCCTGTGTGGTATATATTCGCCATCGGGCCCGCCTGTATCCTGGGCAATTACGCCTTTTCGTTTGCCGGGTTTCCCCCGGTGTGGTCCTGGCAGATCGCCTGGTGGATCGTGGGCATCGTCATGATGTGGGCCCTTTGTTTCAAGGCCGAGATGTCGAGCATCACCGAGAAAACCATAAAGCGTGCGGAAAACGAGCCCAATATCGTGGTGGAAGAGATTACCTAAACAGTGCCGCAAAAAGCGTTTAAGCCCGGCAAAGGAGGGAAAGTCATGAAAAAAGAGGATATGTGGATGCTGATAGTCGTGGGAGCCTCCATCATATGGGTCATTCTCATAGGAATGGGCCTTCTCGGCTAGATGGATAGTACAGCGATTGTGGTATGCCGGCCCGGCGCTCTTGTGCCGGGCCGGCAGCAACAGTGAATCCTGCCTGCGCAGCCTTCCGGCGCACCGTCACGGCCCATGACAGCCAGACTGATGGATGCCTGCGGCAGGGGGGAACGGACAATTATGGGGCTGAAAAGCAAATTCTGGGTGCTGACCCTGGCCATAGTCCTTGCCCTGCTGCTGTTGCTGGGGTATCTGCTGTTTAACTTCTGGATGCAGTTGCCCCAGGAAGCCCGCGTGCATATCTGGCAGGTGACGCGCGATTATTTCGGGCTCCTGTTCCTGATCGGCCTGTTTGTAGTGATGGGGTTTTTGTTCCTGTTAAACGAGATTTTCCAGAACTACATTCTGCCCTTGTCCAGAATCAGCGAAGAAATTGAGCTGATCAGCATCGTGAATCCGGCACACAGGATCAGCGCCGAGGGGGGCAGGGAAATCCGGCGGATGGTGGAGCAGATCAACAAGGCTGCGGACAAGCTGCAGTTTCTGCAGCAGCAGCTGCGGCAGAAGCACCAGCCGGATGCAGGCCTCAGCAAGGACAGGCAAACCCTGGCCTCCCTTTTTACCCGGCTTCCCCTGGGCGTGGTGGTCTGCAACCAGCGGTGCAAGGTGCTTTTGTATAACAAAAAGGCGGAGGAGCTCCTCTGCCGCTGCAGTTCAGGCAGCGAAGAGACAAATGAATGCAGCCTATCGCTGGGGCTCGGCAGATCGCTGTCCGCCTTTCTGGATCCGGATCAGCTCTCCAAGGCAATCCAGGATCTTCATGGCCAGATGGAGAGTCACGTGGAGGAGCCGGTTGCCCATCTGCTGGTTCCACAGGCCCGGGGGCCGGATATTACCGCGCAGATGGTCTGCATCCTGGACGAGGCGGATGCGATTCTGGGCTACGCCCTTTTTCTGCATGCCCAGGCGGATTATTGCCTGCTCGACCGCCCCGGGAGCGCTCGCATGCAGAATGTTCCCAAGCCGGGGTTTGAAACAAAAATGCAGCGCATCAACGGTTTGCAGAGCTGCCGGCCCTGCACCTACGATATTAACCTGCTCTACAGGCCGCAGAAAGAGTCCTCGCTGGACCGGTGCGAACTCTCCGATCTCAGCTACACCGTGTTCGATCTGGAAACCACGGGGCTGGACCCTCTGGGCGGCGACGAGATCGTATCCGTGAGCGGTGTGCGCATTTTTAATTCGCGCATTGTCCCGGGCGAGCATTTTGACCGCCTGATGAATCCGAATCGACCCATAGGTCCGGAGTCAACGCGGATCCACGGCATAACCGAGGAAATGGTAAAAAATGAACCGGGGGTGGGGCAGGTGCTCTCCCAGTTTTGGGGCTTTGCCCGGGATACGGTCCTGGTGGCCTATTGCGCCGATTTTGATCTGACGTTTCTGCAGTTAAAGGAGCAGAATATCAGCGTCAAATTCGAAAATCCCGTGCTGGACATCCTTTTGCTGTCCCTGTATGTGCATCCGGGGCAAAAAGACCATTCCCTGCAGGGTATGGCGCGCAGGCTGGGTACACGGGTGTATTCCCGGCATACTTCCCTGGGAGACGCCCTGACCACCGCCGAGATTTATCTGCAGCTGATCCCGCTGCTGCAGAGCAAGGGCGTTCATACGCTCCGGCAGGCAAGAGCTGTCACGGAGCAGGTCAAATATGTCGGCCCCCGAAAGGAGCATCAGGTAATGCCGGTGTCATGAGTCAGGTCCATGCGCATTTTGCCCTGGGCGATCTTGATCCGTTTGAAGGCTTCCTTCAGGGATTGGCGCTCGATGTGGGTGAGTCTGTTGGGCAGGATCAGGTTATCCGGCGCCTGTTTCTCCTCTACCAGCAGGTTTACCTGGTGCGCCAGGCGCATATGCATCAAAAAGCCGTAGGCGAGGGCCAGTTCTTCATAATCCTGCTGTTCCAGGGCCCCCTGCCGCTGAATTTCCTCCAGGCGCTCAAGGGTGTTGGTTGTCCCGATTTTGTTCTGCAGCGCATAGATACGGGCAAAGTCCACGATCAGGCGCATGGGGGTTTTGATGTCCAGGCTGTTCTTGCGGCCCTGCTTGTTCTGCAGCACGAGGTTGCCGAAAAAATCCAGAGGAGGTTTGAAGTAGAGGGCGTTTTCCGCAAAATGGCGGTAAAAGCCTACCCAGCCGGACAGGCTCTGAAACAGGTGATCCCGGAGCTCCTGGATGATGTCCTCCTGCCCGTAGCCCAGCCGGAAGTCGAAGAAGATGCTCGAGTGCAGAAGGGATTCGGGGTCTGCTTCGTGTATCCATTGCCGGAAGTATTGTTTCCATTTGTGCAGGGGCTGGCACCAGTCGGGATTTTTCGCCATAATTTCGTATTCACAGAACGAGTAGCCGGCCTCGTTGAGCCAGGTGCAGATTTTTTCGCCCAAGTGCAGAAAAAAGGACTGTACCTCCTCTTCTTTGTCCCCTGCGACATCCCGGAAGACGATGGCATTGTCCTGATCGGTTTTGAGGGTCTGTTCCCTGCGGCCTTCACTGCCCATGACCATGAAGGCGAAGTCCACAGGGGGCTCACCGGTCTCCTCCAGCGCAAAGAGGACAATCTTTTTGAGTATGGCGTCCGAGATTTCCGTGATGATGCGGTTCAGGTGGGCCGCGCGGGCCCCGCTTTCGATCATGGATTTGATCAGCCCGGGCAGCTGCCCCTGTCTGGCCCGCAGTTGCTGCACGCTGTCTGCAAGCTGAATTTCGCGCATGAGATAGATCGGGGATCTGCCCTGGGCCATAAGCAGGTCCTGCTCCGTGGCTATGCCCAATAGGTTCTGGGCATTGTCCGTTATTGCCAGGTGCTTGATATCGTATTTCATCATCTGCATGATGGCCTCGAATATCTGGGACTGGGCGGGCATGGTGATTAAAGGCCCGGATACGATGTCGCCGACGGGTTTGTCTACCGGATAGTTTTGGGCCACCACCTTTTTGCGCAGATCATGGTCCGTGAGAAGGCCGATGCTTTTGCCATGGGAATCCAGGATCACCGTGGAACTTCTTTTTTTCCGGGTCATGAGCTGTGCGGCCTCCTGAATGGAGGCATTTTCGCCGCAGGAGGCAAATTCCCGGGAGAAGATATCCTGCAGGGTCAGGTTCAAAAAACTGTGATCCGTTGATTCCTGGCTTGTTGCGCTTTGGGCTATCAAGGCCACGTAAGGCTTTTGCAGCATCTTCTCACTGAATTCCTCAGTGAAGAAACTGGTAAATTCGGGAAAGCGGGAGCAGATATCGAGAAACTGCTCTTTGGGCAGGCAGTAAAACGTGGTGTCGTCCAGGGTCTGGACGGTGCGGATGGAGATTCCCTTGTTGAACAGAATGGACAGGCCGCCGTAAATGCTTTTTTCTTCCAGGACGCCGTCCAGGGTTTTCTCGTCCCCGTCCTGGATATATTTTTCCAGCCTGCCTTCCAGAAGGATATAGAGGTAGTTGAGCAGGGTTTTGTTCTGCACAAAGAGGACCATGTCCCGGTAGCGATGGCTTTTGACAAGGCTTTGGGCCGCTTGGCGCAGTTCATGTTCCGGCAGCAGGTCGAATGGGGGGACCGTGGACAAAAAAGCAAGAAGTTGGGAGGTCATATGCGGCTCCCTTCCTTTTTCAGCGGACTCCTCTGCTTAACATGGCTTTCAGGCCGTCCGTGTCCAGCAGATGAACACTACTGTTTTGGCTCAGTTGCGCAGCCTCCTGGCTGAAACCGCTGCAGGAGATGATATGGGCTTTCTGGGCGTCGCCTTTTTCCAGCCTGTCCAGCATTGTCTGTACAGCCTGTTTCTCTATTTGCCCGGATCTGTGGTGTCTGTACTGGAGCAGCAGCGTTTCCCCGTTTTTTTCAGCCATCATGTCCACTTCCGCCTGGTCCGTCGGATCCGCATAGGGCAGAAGGCGGTAGCCGTCTCTGGCATACACATCCTGTACAAGCTGGGTAAAAGCCCGGCGTGAGAGTCTGGCCAGGCCGGATGGATCCGCCCGTCCGTTTAACAGCTGATCCTTCTTCCAGCTATTGTAGGCGGAGACCGGAGCCGGAATGAACACAATAAGGGCGACTATCCAGGCTGCGTCAGCCAGGCCGCTGACCAGCGCCCCGGAGAAGGAGTTTCCGGCAAACAGCCCGGGCAGTATGAATTTGAGCAGCACCAGTACTGCAGCAGCAAGGAATGCGCTGACCCACCATGGGGCATCCACAAGCAACTCCAACAGGTTTTCCCGATATGCTGCCATGGCCCTGTTTTATCAGTCGGAACCGCTTTTGTCCCCCGTGTGCATGCAGCCCTGCGGAACGGTTCCTGTAAGAAGTGTCTGGCAGTCGGCCCGCAGGTACAAAAGCTCCGGGGCGGATTCGCCTGCCCTTCGAAGATAATCCCGGACGTAATAGGGAAGCTCTGAGTGGAAAAGGTATTGTTTAAAGTCAGCCTCGACTTTCTGCATGGATATGTTCCAGTTCTCCGCCGCCTGCCGAAATTGTTCAAATTCCGATGTCTCCGTGATTCTGGCCATGGTAAAAAGCATTTCATGGTCAGTGGATTTGCGTGTGGCATTTTTGCGTTTTTCCAGGACGTGGATGCCGATCTGGAGGCCGGTAAGGGCCGCTACTGCAATGAAAAACTCCCAACTCATTATCGGATTCTTTCTGTTTTGCAAAATTTGATGGCTTTGGAAAACATTCGATATCTGCATAAGCACATTCCCTTCGAATTTGCGGTGTGCTGTTTGAAAAGCTGTTCCCGCTGCCATCTGTTCCCCTCTCCATTCCGGATCGGGTTTTCGGGAAGCCATCAAGATAAACAGGCTTATCTCAAAAACCATATACCATCCGGACAGGCAGGTAAAGCATTAAAATGAGAAAGCGGCAGACCCTTCTTATCGGTTCGGATAGACCCGTTTGGGGTCGCTGAAGTATTCCCTGGTCATGCGGATGATCACAGGGCTCAGGAATATGAGTCCGATCAGGTTGGGCCAGGCCATCAGTGCATTAAAGATATCGGAGATGGTCCATACAGTGGCCAATTCCACGTAGGCACCAACCGGCAGCAGCAGGCAGTAAAGGACCCGGTAGGGCATCACCAGCTTTTCCCCGAAAAGATAGTCTATGCAGCGGTCTCCGTAGTAGGACCAGGTGATGGCGGTGGAGAAGGCAAAAAAGATGATCCCTATGGCCACGATATAGCCGCCAGGGCCCGGAAGCCCCATATTAAAGGCTTTTGCCGTGAGATCCGCCCCGGTCTCGCCGGTGGTAAAAGCCCCGGTAAGGATGATCACGAGGGCGGTCAGGCTGCAGATGACAATGGTATCGATAAAGGGGCCAAGCATGGCCACCAGCCCCTCCCGGACCGGTTCGTTGGTCTTGGCAGCCCCGTGGGCAATGGGGGCACTGCCCAGACCGGCTTCGTTGGAAAATACGCCCCGGGCAACGCCGAAACGAATGACCTGGGCCACGGCTGCGCCAGCGAACCCCCCGGTAGCAGCAGTGCCGGTAAAGGCGTCCGTGAAAATCATGCCGATGGCGGCGGGGACCGCATCAATATTCGCGCCTATCACCCAAAGGCTGCCGGCAATGTAGAAGACTGCCATTACCGGAACCAGACGGCTTGCGACCTGTCCGATTCGTTTGATGCCGCCGACAATGACCAGAAAAACAAGGATTCCGATGAGCAGTCCCGTAGCCAGTTTGGGAATCCCGAAATAGGTCTCAACCGGCTCTGCAACGGAATTTGCCTGGACCATGTTGCCGATGCCGAAAGAGGCCACTGCTGCGAATATGGCAAAAAGGATGCCCAGCCATTTCTGGCCCAGCCCCTTTTCCAGATAATACATGGGGCCGGCTCCGACAATGCCGTCCGGATGGATGGTGCGGTAATTCAGCGAGAGCAGGCATTCTCCGTATTTGAGGGCCATACCGAAAACAGCCGTCACCCACATCCAGAAGACGGCGCCAGGCCCGCCAAGGGCGACTGCAGTGCCCACTCCGGCAATGTTGCCTGTCCCGATGGTGGCGGACAGCGCCGCACTCAAGGCCTGGAAATGGGTGATTTCCCCTTTGTCCCGCGGGTCGTCATACTTTCCTGCGATCAATTTCCAGGCGTAGGGGAACTTGCGCAGCTGGATAAAGGCCACAACCAGTGTAATCAGGATTCCTGTGCCCACAAGGAGTATAATGGTTACAGGTCCCCATACGAATCCACTTATGGTACCAAGAAATTCCTGCATGATGCCCCCTTTTCAATCGCCAAATGCACTCCATGCAAACTTATTGTCCCAGCGGACATGCTATCTATGTACCGGGTGCCCTGAATTACAGACGGGAATAGCGGCGGGCCGATTGGTTGGTGCTGCCGCTTTTTGGGCTAGTGTTCTTTTGGGTCGTGAAACAAATGTAATGGTTAAGGAAAAATCTTCCACATTATATAAAAATCTATAGCAAAACTCAATGGCCGTGTAAAGATGTTTTCCCCCGCATGGGCAGACTCTCTGGAAGTCTTATCGATGAGGCCATGGAGTTTACTTTTTTTTCTACGAAAGGTTTTTCGTCCATGGCACCAGAAATACGCGGGCGGCCCGGCAGACGGGGCACCGTCAGGCAACAGACTGGGGCAGGAGATGGGAAAAGCGGGATTCCTCATTTTCCAGGGACGTTAGAGCGGCTCTTTTGAGCTGTTCATACGCGTCCAGGAACAAGCGGGCAATTTCCGGATCAAACTGGATGCCCGCCTGTTGCTCGAGAAATTCGAGCACGCTGTTCTCAGACCATGCGGCCTTGTAGACGCGCGGATACCGCAGTGCATCCCATACGTCGACTATCGCAAAGATTCGGGCGGAAAGGGGGATCTCTTCTCCCTTCAACCCCCGGGGATAGCCGCTGCCATCCCACTTTTCATGATGGCAGAAGGGAATCGCTGCACTGGGCTTCAAAAACTGGATGTTGGAGACAATGTCATGTCCGATCGCGGGATGCTGCCGCATGATTTGCCGCTCTTTTTCGTCCAGTTTGCCTGGTTTCACCAGAATGGCGTCCGGGATGCCGATTTTTCCGATATCATGGAGCATTGCGCCGCGTTCGATCTGCTTGAGCTTTTCCGGATCCCTGATTCCGGCCAGCTTAGCCAGTTCCACAGTCATTGCGGTCACGCGCCGGGTATGGTTCTGGGTTTCCTTGTTGCGCAGATCCATTACGTGAACCCATCCGTATATGGTCTGCTCATAGCTTGCAATGACTTCCTGGTTTGCCCGCTGCAGGGCGATAAAATCTCTCTTGACGAGAAAGTAGAGGAGGATGCCGGTAATTGCGATAAAGGCCCACCCTTTGATGTTTTGTGCCATCGTAATCGCATTGGCGGAATCAAAGAGGGCCCGGATCAGAAGATCGGAAAAAAAGATCCACGCCGCCCCGAGCAAAAGATAGACAAAGACGATTTTAAAATGGGGTTTGCGGCCGGGTTGCATGGTTTTGCCTGTTTTTTCGGGTGATATTCTTCTATTAACAATAACTTTCCTGGCCTGCACCGCAATGCGGCGGCGGCAATTGGCGGGGACCCCTGGCAGAACGCCGTGCCGCAGGCAAGGGATTTTTGTTTGCACAGCCCGCAGAGAATCGTCATCTTAACAAAAATCCAGCATTTTTTCTACACAGGAGACCGCGGGGGATTGCGGGAAAGGCTTTGCCGGTGGATCAGAACAGGATACAGAATCGGGAGTGGCTGCCGGTGGCAGGGCTTGTGGTGCTGACCCTTGTCTGGGGGTATAACTGGGTGGTTATGAAGACCGCTCTGGCCTATTGCGGCCCCTTTTCCTTTGCAGCCATTCGGGCGGCGATCGGCAGTGCCTTGCTCTTTCTGGTGGCGGGCGTGTCCGGCCGTGCGCTTTCTCCGGGTTCCTTCGGGGGTGTTTTGCTGCTGGGGATGTTTCAGACCACGGGGTTTTTCGCTTTCTCCATATGGGCGCTGGTTGCCGGCGGAGCAGGAAAAACCGTGGTGCTCGTCTATACCATGCCTTTCTGGCTCCTGATCCTGGCCCGTCCGCTGCTGGGTGAACGCCTGCATAGGATCCAATGGGCAGCTGCAGGCCTGGCCTTTGCCGGTTTGATTTTTTTGTTCCATCCCTGGAAGAGCCATCCCCGACTGGCAAGCACGGTGCTCGCCTGTATGGCCGGCTTGTCCTGGGCGCTTGCCGGGGTCTGGAACAAGTATTTGCGCAGCAGGGTGCAGGTGGATTTGATCGCTTTGAATGCCTGGCAGCTGATGCTGGGTACTATCCCGCTTGTCGGAATCGCTTTGCTGGTAGAGGCGCAGCCCATAAGGTGGAGTCCTTATCTGCTGGCAGCGATTGCCTATAATGCCGTGCTGGCAACAGCGGTTGCCTGGAGTTTCTGGTTTCTCGCCCTGCAGCAGATGCCGGCCGGCATCGCCGGCCTGGGCACCCTGATTACACCTGTTTTGGGGGTTGTCGCCGCCTGGCTGCAGCTTGGGGAGGTCCCGGGGGGCTGGGAGAGCATCGGCATGCTGCTGATTTTCTGCGGACTTGCCGTTTTAAGCGCAGCCGGCCTGCTGCTGGCCCGCAAATCCAAAAATAAGAGGGATGCGAAACGGTGATTCGGAAAGTTGCCGGCACACCAGGGGCGGGGCGCGGTCTATTGCAATCTGCCGGACATGTCCGCGGCGTCGAGCTGGCAGACGCAGGCGCATCTGGAGGGCTCCAGCCCGACATCCCGCCACACTTCAGCGGTTTCCTTGCAAAGCGCCAGCCGGCAGTCGGAATACCTGCGGATTTCTTCGGCTGCAAAGGAAAAGATTTCGCTTCGCAGTTGCCTGTTGAAACTGTATTTGCCGGGCTGGGGGCGTCGTGTGCTGTCCTGTGCCCGAGGCGGGAGCATGGGCTCCATCTGTTCCATCAGGCGCGGCAGTTCCGGACCGGTTGTAAAAAGGCTGTGGCGCATGTTATAGAAGGCTTCTTCAAACCGCAGGGTCCCCAGAGTGACGCGCTCCGGCCGCAGCTTTGCGAAAACCTGGGCAATGGTTTCCGCGTACAGCTTTTTCCATCCTTCCACCGGTACAATGGGGTCCAGACGCAGCCGCAGGGGATAGCCGGCCTCCTGTGCCTTTTGTGCGGCGTTAATCCGTCTGTGCAGGGAGGGGGCTCCGATTTCGAATTTCCGGGAGATGCGTGCGTTGTTCAGGCTCCAGGCAATAATGGTGCGCCGGTTGTGCCGGAGATCGAGAATTGCATCCACATGATCGCTTTTGGTGAGCATGAAAAGATAGGCGTTTGGTCGCTCGGCAAACCAGGGGATGAACCAGCGGGCAGCGCCGGTGAGAGGCTCCAGGGCCAGCGAATCGGCAAGCTCGCCGCTGTTGAAGATACGCGGCGATCGGCTGTTGGCGATGCGCTTCTCCATTCGGCGGGCGATTCTGTCATACTGAACTCTGGCGGTGATAAAGGGAAAGGCCGCCCTGTAGGTGAGTTTGAGGTAACACCAGTCGCACTGATAGTAGCAGCCGTTGGAGGCCAGCTTGAGGCGGTCGAAATTCGGGCATACAATGCGCTCATCCGGCATCGTGAACTGATCCACCGGCTGGCTGCCGGCCGGGGCCAAAAAAAGGACCTGCTTGCCCGCCCGTATTGTATCCAGCATGCTAGTTTTTGCGGATTGTAGAATATGCGAGGCTTCGGATACGGTAGTCGCTTTTGCATCCTCCACATACCGCCGCGGCACTTGCGGGCATCTTTCCAGAACCCCCTGCACTGCCGGGTCCTTGCTAACCTTTTCGTGAATAATGATTTCGCCTGGACGCCACATGTCTGCTACACTCGAAAAAAGCCGCCTGTTTTTATCCTAACGGCATTTTGGCAAAAAGCAGGGAAACGGGCAAACAAAAACCGGACCCCCTAGGGACGTCCATTAAATTATAAGTTTCTTAGTTTTTTTGCGCTGCCCGGTTGATTCCTGCTTGCAATTTCCCGCGGAATTCGTTTTGATAGAATTCTCATTCGAAAAAAACCGGAATTCTACAGGTGCCGGATATGCAGCGCGCGGAAATCCTGCGGAAACTTTTGCATCTGGGAGCCCTCTGCATTCCCTTTGGTATTGTGATGCTGCCGCGGGAGACCGCAATGACGCTGTTGATCCCGCCCTCTGTGGCCATGGTGGCGGCAGACCGGCTCCGGCAGAGAAAACAGTGCCTGCAGGGTTTTTTCCTGAAGCTGGCCGGAGGTTTTCTGCGCCCCGCCGAAAAAGAACAGCTCACCGGGGCCAGCTATCTTTTGCTCTCCGGGATTATCTGCCTCCTGTTTTTTGAAGCTGCCATAGCATATACGGCGATGGCTTTTCTGATCATAGGCGATGCAGCTGCTGCACTTGTCGGCATGCGCTTCGGCAGAATCCGCCTGGCTTCCGGGAAATCCCTGGAAGGAACCGCGGCCTGCATGATGTCCTGTATGCTGTTCTGGATGGTTTTTCCGTTTTCCGGGATGGAGGTTGCCCTTGCGGCTGCGGTGCTTACCGGAATCCTGGAAGTTGTTCCCACGCCGGTCAATGACAACCTGTCGGTACCTGTAATCTGCGCATTTGTCCTGCAGACCTGGCAGGGGTGGTAGCCAGGACGATCAAAATCCGCGGCCGGCAAACTCTTCTTTACAGCAAGTCCACAAGATTCAGGGGATGGCTGCCTGTACCGACTGACTGGGCGGCGGGAAACGCCTTTTATTCATCCGGAGGGATCTGTGAGTCACCGGGCGTGGAAAGATCCTCCTCCTCTGATATCAGGCCCAGCGAACGCGCCCGCTGGTACCATTGCTTTCTGGCCCATTTCCGCATATTCGTGATTTTGTCGGTCTCATCAATGATTTCAAACCCAAGCAGCGTCTCCAGGACATCTTCCATGGTGGCCACCCCCGCAGCGCCGCCGTATTCCTCCACCACAAGCGCAATGTGTTCCCGCCGGTCCAGGAGTTGTTCGAACAAATGGAGAAGACTGACCATTTCGGGCACCACCAGAATTTCCCGCCCCAAATCCACAAGGGGTTTTTCCTTTTCTCCCCGGGCAAGCGCAAGCAGCAGATCATTTTTCAAAATGTAGTAGCGGATGGGAGAGGGGCCCTTTCCCTGGAGCGGAATGCGGGAGACCCGGAGGTCCTTGTATTGGGTAAAGACCCCGCCCACCGGCATCTGCTCCGGAAGTATAAACATAACCGGCCGGGGCGTCATCACATCCTTTACCTTGAGCGAGCCGAAGCGCATCAGGTTTTTGAGAATCATGGATTCCTTCTGGGCGAAAAGCCCTTCCTGGAGGCCCATGTCGGCAAGAGCGCTGATCTCTTCCCGGCTTATGGCGTTGATCTTTTCATTCCGGGACAATCCCCTGGTAATCAACTGGCTCATGGCCACAAGGGGGTAGAGCAGGAAAATCAGGAACCTGGCCATAAATACGGTGGGAAGGGTGAGCTTGCGCCAGTATAGTGCTCCCAGGGTTTTGGGAATGATCTCGGAGAGGACCAGGATCAAAAACGTGAGGACGGCGGAAGTTGCCCCCACGTAAGCACTGCCGAATACGACCATGGCCTGGGCGCCCACACCAGCCGCACCGATGGTATGCGCGATCGTGTTCAGGCTCAGTATGGCTGCCAGCGGCCGGTCGATATCGGTTTTCAGGCTGCGCAGCTTGGCTCCCACCCGCGGGGACTTCTCTTCGTAGGCAGCGGCAAAACTGGGGGTTACAGAAAGAAGGACCGATTCCATGATGGAGCACAGAAAAGAGACCCCCAGGGCCAGAAAGAGATAGAAGATCAGCAAACCCATATTATTTTGTATTTCGTTATTTTTCGTTTTTGTAAGGGACTGCGTCCGGATTCGGGCTCCCTGCTGCGCCGCAGGCAAGCTTGTCGTTATGCCTTGCAGCCAGTACTCGGGGATCTGCCGGGCACAGGCTAGGCACAGGTGACGCTGTCGGCAAAGGTCGCGTTCAATTTTTCTATGGCCTTTAAGTACTCCCCGGAGCGCGAGAGGTAGAAGGCCAGCGGACGGGAGAAGTTGCGGCCCGCAATGCCGTCTATAAACATCTGGCTGATTTCGCGCTCCATTTTCAAAATCCCCTGGGCTTTGATCAAAACACAGCGTTCATCCGGGGCCATGTCCTCGAGCACATCGCGGAAGGCGGTCCTGGCCCGTGGCTGGTACATCCAGAAATAGAGCAGATCCAGGGAATTGATAATCATAATCTTGATTAGATCCTGCGAACAGGCATCCGCCGATTGAAACCATTCCAGCGGCCGGTCGAGCAGTTCGTAGACATCATCCTCGGGAAAAAGCATTTCCAGGCGGGCGTACACGTCCAGAAACTGATTGAGCTTCTGCCGGTAATCCATGAGGCGGTTCTGGATGTTTTTGGCCCGGTCCACTGTTCCTTCGATAAAACCGGCCACACAGTCCGAAGCAAACTTGGAAATGACAGCAGCCCAGCTCTGCAGCACCGCATGGACTCCCGCGACTCCGGCAAGGCCCAGGATGCCGCCCAGCGCCGCATTGAATCCAAAAGCCACGGGGATGGAGAGTACACTGCGGAATACATTGGCAATCGCTGCCTCCCTGGGCAGCCCGCGAAACAGGTTGTGACTGGAGAGGTAGATTCCGTTTACAAGCGCCATGATGGCGTAGAGCAGGGCCGGATGCGTGCTGGTAGTAATGGCAAACCCCTGGTCCAGGACCAGCGTTTTGATCAGGTAGTCGAGCAGGGGCACGGAAAAGCCGGTAAAAAGAAGCGAGTCCGCAAGCCGCTCCCAGCTGATGAAGTCGTTCCAGCGAAGCAGCGAGGATCGCCGGATGCCCCCGCCGGCGACAATCGATTGAACAATATTGCGCAGCCCGGTGATGGCAAACCAGATCACAGCCCCGAAATACATGAGCACCCACCAGTCATGGGTGGTCAAAAATGTTACAAAAGCGGGCACAAAGCCGATCAGAACCTTGAGGATGTTTTTAAGGGTGGAGCGCAGATAGCTCCAGCCCGGGCGCGGGCCCCTGTTCTCCGATTCCCTGGGAGTAAGAAAAAGGTTGTTGGAGGGGTTCTGCTGGACACCGCCAAGGGTTACGATATTGCCTGCTTTTTGAATGCGGGTGGAATGGACCATCGCTATCCATTCCCTCCGGCTCGGCGGGACAAGGTGGCGCAGGCCCGGGATCGTGCGCAAAGTCCGGGCCAACCTGCCGGGAATCCCCCGTTTTTCGTGATTGGAAGCATAGCTGATCTGCAGTGCGGTATCGATATGAAAGGGGATCAGCAGGCGCGGCATTTTCCGGGCGGAAAAGGCGGCTTTCTGGGCCCGGCGGGGCAGGGAGTCCATCACGGCAAGCCCCATGCCGTAATGCCTGGGCGAGTAACCTGTGGAGTCACTGCCCATCCGGGGCTTTAACTGCTTGATTTTGTACATGTTCTTAAAGGACTCGATGTCGGCAAGGATTTGTTTGAACTTCTGAATGCGTGCCCGGCTTCCCGGATCGTCCTGGCGGTGCAGGCGCTCGATGATTTCCAGGATGATGCGTTTGAGTTTTATGACATTGCCGGCATTGATACATTGCTGCAGATCGTGGATCTGCGGAATATGCTGGATCTTGCCGTCGGCAAAATCCTTGAGGTTGAAAATTTCGAGCCGGGTAATCATGCCGCGGCAGTCATAGAGAAGCTCCAGCACATCCTCCACCTGAAGGTCTGTGAGGTTCAGCGTTACCCGGTAGCCCGTATGCAGCTGTGAGAGCCGCTCAATGAGTTCCGCGGGAGAGTTCTGCATAAGGGCGGGCGGCTCCTCGGCAAATTGCTGGCCGGATGCGGATGCCTCGGCAGCGGGCAGGCCGGGCTTTACATAGCGATCATAGATCGTCTGCATGTCCAGCCCGTTCATCTTGTCCACCAACTGCTCGATCTGGCGCTTTTTTTCTGCATCGGCGTTTGCGTAACAATCGCGCAGGTCTGCCATCCTGGCCTCCATCAGGGGAAGCAGGCGGGAATGGATGAAATTGGCCAAATGCAGCATGGAGGCCTGGCCGATTCCCACAAAATTCAAGAATTCCCCTGTATCCAGCACAGGCAGGGAGAGCTCCAGCTCCTGGTTTAGGGTGTGGCGATGACTGCGGTTGAAGTAATCCAGAAGTGCAAGCACATAGTTGCGCTGGTAGTCCGAGACTTCTCCTCCGTCGTTCATCAGGGCGTCCACGGAATCGCGGCCAAGGAAGGAGATAAAATCATCTGCGTCCGCAAAACCGCGGGGAACCCAGATCAGCTCTACATGCCGGTCGTAAAAGGATACGGAGTATTCGATCCCGATCCGCACCAGAACGCCCATGATATCGGCTGCCTTGATCAACTCTTCAGCGGTTTCCTGGCGTATGAAATTGTAGTAAATGACGCGAAGCCTTTGAATTCCCTTGATCCAGGCATCCATGATCAGGTGCGTGGCGGATTTGCGCCCCTTTGTATTGGCATCGTGAACATGGTCATCAAAGGCAAGCTGATTCCACTCTTCCGGCATTTCCAGCAGATGGTATTTTTTCAAATGGGCACGGACGATCCGGGGTTTGCCGGAAGCTACCATGCGGAAATCATGGGCCAGCCGGAGCTGGCGGCCGTAATCGCCGCGGGCGCGTACCAGATCCTTCATGATCTCAAGGAGCACCCTTGCCGTGTTGATCTGCAGTTCCTGATTGCTGCTGCACATGACCTCGTCCCGCAGGGCCCGCAGGGCACACAGCCTGTTTTCGACCTCCCCGTATTCCAAGGACTCCAGAAGATGGATGACGGCATAGGCGATGCGCAGGCCTCTGGATTCCGCCATTTCCTTGATACCCCTGGGATGTAGGTGGTGAAAAAAGCGTCTTTGGGCATGAAGCCGTGAGATGTCCCCGGCCAGCATTTCATTGACGATCTCGAGCAGGCCGTGGTCCCGCTGATCGAAGAAACAATAAAAAGAAGGCGATTTGCTGCTGCTTTCCTCCAAGGCATTCTCCTCAAAAATGCTGTCAGCCGTTCGGAACGAGGGGATTTTTTTCTTTTCTAGTAGCAGTTATCCGCAGCCCTTGTCCATGCTTTACCCCAGCTTGGGCGTTTCCAATCCTGGAACCTGTTGTTTCCATGATTTTACGGAAGATTCCGTCTGTTTTCGGTCTTGCGCCCAAAGATGCGATGTCCGGGAGAGCCCCCTGTTTGCCGCTGTGCGGCCGCAGGGAGGAAAACAGGGGCCGCGGTGGAAAAAGGGCTTTGAGGCGTTTACCGGCGTAGGGGCCGGAATAGGAGAGGGAGTATACCGGTAACAGGCGGCGGTCCGACAGGCCTTTATTCCGGCTGGAAGAGAACGGTTTGGTTTTTACCGGCATTTTTGGCCTGGTACATGGCGGCGTCCGCCTGCCGCAGCAATTCATCGCGGGAAAGAATTTTTTGCCGGGAGATCTCGGTCAGTCCCAGGCTCATGGTAATTTGAATTTGTTTTCCCTGGTAGGCAAAATGCCGCTGGGCCAAATCCCTGCGCAGGCGGTCCAGCACATGATAGCCGTTATCTTCTTCCGTGTTAAAGAGGATAAAGACAAACTCCTCCCCCCCGTATCGTGCCACCAGATCGGATTTGCGGAGGTTCTCAACGAAAAAGCGGCTCACTGCCTGCAGCGTATAGTCGCCTGCCAGATGGCCGAAGCTGTCGTTAATGGCCTTAAAGGAATCGAGGTCGGCAAATGCCAGCACACTGGAATGTCCGTAGCGCGTGACAGCCGCTATTTCCTTGTCCAGGGCTTTGTGGAAGCTCTGGCAGTTGTGAAGCTGGGTCAGGCCGTCCTGAGAGGCCAGAACACTCAAGTTCTCGATGGTTTCCTGCTGGTCCCGGAATTTCCGGGTCAAGGTAAAGGAGAGCCGGAACATCTCCTTTTTGCTCTCCTCCAGCAGCTTGGGATAATCCACCTGGTTGTTCTCTGCCAGATCAAACAGCGGCAAAAGCGGCTCCAGCTGGACAGTTACTTTTTCCAGAACATCGGCCAGGTTGATGCGCCCGTCCAGCCCGTAATCCCCAAGGATTCCTTCGATCAATGCAAGGCGGAAGGTTTTGTCCTTATTTCGCATAAACCGGGAAATTTCAACAGCAAGGCGAAGCAGCTTCGCCCTTTCCCTGTATTTTTTCTCCCCCTCCGGGATACGCTCCGGAAAATGGTGGTAACGCACCGGCTGGGAAAAATATTGCGGCAGCCCCCAGTTCTCCAGCACATAGGCGCCGATTTCCATGTGGTT
This sequence comes from uncultured Desulfobacteraceae bacterium, assembly GCA_964635265.1. Taxonomy (GTDB): domain Bacteria; phylum Desulfobacterota; class Desulfobacteria; order Desulfobacterales; family Desulfosalsimonadaceae; genus M55B175. The sequence goes on along the minus strand of CAZWNV010000013.1, from coordinate 6,152 downwards.
GCTGCCGAAAATTTCGTTTTCCGCTGCGTAGAGCTCCATATCCTTGCGCTTGATGTTGTCGATGACCAGCCGGTACTGCCTGGGGTGGCTCTGGCAGAGCACCATGACGCCGATGTTGTGGATCAGCCCCAGAAAATACATGTCTTCCGCATCCGTCCATTCCAGCTCCCGGGCGATTATCAGACTGAGCAGTGCGGTGGTCAGCGAATACTGCCAGAACATGGTATAGTTGAATTTGCCGATTTTCCGGTCAAACAGCTTGATCAGGGAAAAGCTGAGGGCGATGTATTTCAGGGACTCCTCCCCGAGGAGATTGACCGCATGGCTGAGGTTGGTGATGCGCTGGGGAAGACTGAAATAAGAGGAGTTGACAACGGTTAAGACCTTGGCGGAAAGGGAGGGATCCGTGGCCAGGATGTCGGCCAGCTGCTGCATGGGGGTTTCCGGATCCTTGATCTTCTCCAGAATTTTTACAGCTACCGCCGGTAGCGCCGGCAGTTCATTCAGGTCGCAAAGGGTTTGTTTCAGGCTTTCGGTGGCGGCCATGAACAGTGCCTCGCAATATTCTTGGAAAGTCCGGAGTTTTTGTGACTGTCACCTGTGATGGACAGCAGGCGTCCGCGCTGCTATAGTGCTTCGGCAGGGGGATTTTCGAATGCCTTGCAAGCCCCAAAAAAACAATATCTTTTATCAGAGGTTTCGTCAATTTTCAATACAAAAACAATGCAGCCGGAACCGGCAGTTGCAAGAACGGCGGAGGGATGCAGATCGCCCCGAAGCCGGGGCGCAGGTCCGGGAGGTACTGGGCGGTTATGGACAAACGGCTTGTGGAAAAGTTTTTTGCAGAGGGAAAAGCGTTTCTGGGGGTGGAATATCCATTTATCTGCGGAGCCATGACTTGGGTAAGCGGGCCGCAGCTTGTGGCCGCCGTAGCCAATGCAGGCGGATTTGCCTGTCTGGCGGGGGGCAATGCTTCGCCAGATGCCCTGGAAGACCAGATCCGGCAGACGCGCCGGCTGACCGATAAGCCCTTTGGTGTCAACCTCATTGCCATGGCGCCGGCCTACCAGGAGCAGCTTGCACGGGTCCGAAATCTTCAGTGCCCTTTTGTCGTCTATGCCGGCCTGCCCCGGCGCAGGGATCTGGCCTGCGTTCAGGAGGGCGGGGCAAAAACCCTGTGTTTTGCGCCCACCCGGATGGTGGCCCGGCGTATGCTGAAAAACGGGGCGGATGCGTTGATTGTGGAGGGCATGGAGGGCGGCGGCCATGTGGGAGAGGTGAGCCTCACCGTGCTGCTGCAGCAGATTCTTTTTTCCGATCCCGGTGTGCCGGTGTTTGCAGGCGGCGGCATTGCTGCCGGGCGAATGTGCGCCCATCTTTTTCTGATGGGGGCGGCCGGTGTGCAGATGGGGACCCGTTTTGCCGTTGCAGCCGAAAGCCGGGCACATCCGGAATTCAAACAGCGCTATATCAAGGCCCGGGCCCGGGAGGCTGTGGTCTCCCGCTCCATCGACAGGCGGCTTCCCGTCATTGCGGTGCGGGCGCTTCGCAACAGGAGCACGGAGGATTTCAACCGTCTGCAGGTGCAGCTTCTGCAAGCGCTGGAGACCGGTGAGCTCAGCCGGGATGAGGTCCATCAGCGCCTGGAAGGTTTTTGGGAAAACCGACTCCATGATGCTGTTATTGACGGGGATTTTCACCACGGATCAATGATGGCCGGACAGTCCGTAGGGCTTGTAAACCGCGAGCAGCCGGCGGAAGAAATTATTCGCGAGCTTGTCACGGATACCGCTGAAGAGTTGGAGCGCGTACGGCAGAAGCTCGGGACTCTATCGGCGGAAGCGGGTATCAGCCAATCAGGGCCGGGCGCATGAGCTCTTCCAGGTACCGGCGGTGCTCCTCTATTTCCTTGGCTGCATTGGTTTTGGGGAGTACGGGCAGCATCCCGCCGAAGCGAATCGTGACCCGGGCAAAGGGCTTGGGAACAATGAAGCGGTCCCAGGAATGAAACATCCAGAACGAATCGGTTTCGGTATACACCGGAACGATGCGGGCGCCGGTTTCCATGGCGATTTTGACGGCCCCTCTTTTGGCGATGCCGGCAGGCCCCCGGGGCCCGTCAATCACATGGCCACCAAGGCCGGCGGCATGGATCTGCTGGATCATTTCCCGCAGTGCCATTGCACCACCCCGTGATGAAGACCCCCTGGCCGTATGCCAGCCGCTCATGTTGGCTATGGCGGCAGTCAGGTCGCCGTCGGCACTTTGGCTGGCCATCAGGACAGGATGATACGGCCGGTAGCTCCGGAAATGGCAGACATACGGGAAAAACTGTTGATGCCAGGTGCAGAGCAGGATCCGGCCGCCCTGTTGCAGGTGGTGCAGCCAGGGGGCTTCGTTTTCTATCCTCATGCGAAAGGTGCGGCAATAGCCATGGACCAGCAGATAGACCAGGCGGGCTGTTTTCCTGGATTGCAGCAGCTTTTTTCTCGGGCCGTGCCGCATGGGCATGTCCTTCCGGGATTGGCGGTTTTTTTGCTGCTCTGCATATAGCGGTTTTCCCGGTTTTCGTCAAGCCGGCAGCCGGGGGTTTGCATTTTTTCATGGACAACTCCTGCGGCCTGGGGCATACAGGCCGCAGACCGGGATACATGTTTCCGGCCGTCCACTACCATTTTTTCAGGATCGGCGCGTATGGCGGGACATCCAGACAATGCCGCAAGCAGGGATTCGGCGGTTTTCAACAAAATCATGCTGCTCTCTGCCCCCTGGGCGGCTTTCAGCCGGCCCTCCATCCAGCTGGGGGCGCTTAAGGCCTATTTGAAGTTCCGGTTTCCGGATCTGGTCGCAGTGTGCCATCATTTTTATCTGCAGGTGGCAGCCAGTGTGGGCTACCCGGAATATAAAGCCATAGCCGAGCATATGTGGCCGGCGGAATGCGTTTATGCGGCCATGCTCTATCCCGAGCGCACGGATCAGATCGCGGAGCTTTTTCAATCCGGTGCGGACAAAAATCCGGAGCTCGGCAGGCTGAATTTCGTTGAGCTGGTCCAGCAGGTGCAGGCTGTCTCGGATGCTTTCATTGATCGGGTGAACTGGCAGGAACTTGATTTCGTCGGGGTTTCGGTGTGCTTATGCCAGTTGAGCGCTTCCGTGTACCTGCTTCGCCGTATCCGTGAGCGGGCACCTGATTTGCCGCTGATTGCGGGGGGATCTATTATCGGAGGCGATTATGCCCGCGATTATATAAACGCTTTTCCCGAAATTGATATCATCGTTTGCGGGGAGGGCGAGCAGCCCCTGGGCCGCCTGGTGGCCCATATGAAATCCGGCGGCGGTCTCGCCGATTTTTGCTGCCCGGCCGGGGTTGTCAATCGGCACAGGCCGCCCGCGAGCGACTCCGGGGAGTTTTTTCAGCTGCCGGATCTGGATGGGCTTCCAGAACCGGATTTCGGGGAGTATTTTGCCCTTCTGCGGCAGCTCCCCCAGGAGAAAAGGTTTTTTCCCACCCTGCCTGCCGAAATGTCCCGCGGTTGCTGGTGGCGTGCCCCTGATCCCGGGACCGGCGAGCGGGGCTGCGCATTTTGCAACCTGAATCTCCAGTGGGCGGGCTACCGCAAAAAGCCCGCCGAGCAGGTGGCATCCACTGTTCGTTCCATGACGGAGCAGCATCAGCTGCTTTCCGTGGCGTTTATGGACAACTCCATGCCTCCGCGCCAGAGCCGGAAGGCCTTTCAGGAAGTCACCGATGCGGGCAAGGATTTCCATTTTTTCTCCGAACTCCGGGCCTCCACGGACAAGCAGAGCCTGGAGATTTTTTCGAAGGCCGGCGTAAGGGAGGTGCAGGTGGGCATCGAGGCTTTGAGCGACAGCCTGCTGCAGAAAATCAACAAGGGCACCTCTGCCATCGAGAACCTGGAATTGATGAAGAATTGCGAGGCGCTGGGGATCCGGCACAACTCCAATCTGATCATCCATTTTCCGGGAAGTGATGCCGCGGACGTGGAGCAGACGCTGCGCACCATAGCCTATGCCCGGGTTTTCTATCCCCTGCGGATTGTGCATTTCTGGCTGGGGCTGGGGAGCCCGGTATGGAAAAATCCGGGCAAATACGGAATCCAGGCCGTATTCAACCATCCGAACTACCGGGTGCTTTTCCCCGAAGAGCTGTACCGGCGGATCCGATTTATGGTGCAGGATTACCGGGGGGATAAGACCCTGCAGCGAAAGCTTTGGAAGCCCGTGGTGCGGGCAGTTGAAGACTGGAAAAAAAGCTATCGGCAGCTCCATGCGGAGCCGTTTGCAGCGCCGATCATAAGTTATCAGGATGGCGGCGATTTTTTGATAATCCGCAAGCGCAGGCTGGAGGCTGACCCGGAAAATCACAGGCTGACAGGAACTTCGCGGCGCATCTATCTCTTTTGCAGCCACCGGCGTCACCTGGAGGAAATTACACACCAATTCCCGGAATTTTCCGCAGACGATATCCAGTCATTTCTGCGGATGATGACCGCTAAGGGCCTGATGTTTGAAGACGGGCAGCGGTACTTGAGCCTCGCAGTGCCTTCCCGCAAAAGCGGATAAACACCGTCGGTCCGGGCTGTTAATTGCTTTCTGCAGGGCGCTCCGCACGGACCCGGATTCTTCCCCGGCTGTCCAGAACGCGGATTCCGGAAAATCCGTTTTTGGGGAGCCGGATCAGAATGCAGGGATGGGTGATGACCTGGGCAACCATGGCGTCAGCGGCCGGCGCGTTCCATTTGAGGTTGATCACAGCGGTATGGCCGGTCCTGCGCACGGATTGGGGGAGGAGTTCCAGCGAATAGCCGCTGGTCGATTTTCTCCCCATGTGTACCAAAAGCAGGCCGGCGTCTGCAAAGGAAAAATCCCGTAGCGCGGCTGGCAGGCCCCTGCCGTCCGGGCTGCGGCGCTTTGCGGCAAAAAGTGCCGCAAGCTCCCGCCGGTTTTGGATCCACCGGGCGCACGGCTCCTGGATGTTCGGGCTGCAGGTGCTGCTTTGATACACGGTCCGGGCTGCCAGTGCTTTGCTGTCCTGCTGCGGCCCGGCTGCACTGCAGGAAAAGAGTGCGGCCATTACTGTCAGCAGGCCCCAAAAAGCAAGACACGTCCTCATTGCCGCTCTACCTGTTTTTTGTCCACGGTACCGCCTTCCGGGCACTTGCGGACGGCGGCCGCGTTTTCCCCTTCTGCGATGCTCACGTTGAATTCGGCGATAAAGTCCAGCCCGGTCCGGTTGCTTGCAGCTTCGATCACCACAGGCTGGTCCATGGAGATATAGGCCCCCATTGCCTCGCCCCCGTCGCTTATCAGGCCGTCATTGTCGGAATCGGTTCCCGCATAGATCTGGTATTTTCCCGGTTCTACCGCAGTGAAGCTATAGGGGTAGCTGCCCCGGCCGGACTCCATCCGGAGCTGACGGACGGTTTCCCCGGTTTCGTGATCCACCAGCAGGATATAGAGAAGGCCGGCATCCGCTGCCGCGTCCGTCTGCCGGCGAACCCGCATCTGCACGGGCACTTCCACTGTATTCTCTGATGAGACAAAGCGAATAAGGGCCCTGTAGATCCCGTCAGAGAGATCGTCCCGGTCCGCCTCGACGCTGTAGGTGCCCAGTCCGTTTTTATCCGTGTCCGAGGCGTAAACACGCAGCCAGCCGGCTTCTGCTGATACACCTGTCACCTCGAGGCTGCCGGGTCCGATGCGGGAGGCGCGAAGCGCGGTCTTGGCGAGGTCGGTTCCCAGGTTGACAGAGGCGGGACTTACGCGCAAAACAGTTGTTATTTGGCCTTCCAGGGCGGTCCGGACGGCCAGAGCAGCGTCTATCAAACCGTGTCCATAGACGTCATCCCGGCCGGGCGATCCCAGGTCCCGGACAATCGCCCCGTCTGCTATCCAGGCATCCAGATCATTGGGGGTCATCTGCGGGTTGACGGATTTCATGAGGGCGGCAACTCCTGTCAGATGCGCTGCAGCCATGGAGGTTCCCTGAAAAAACGTGTAGGTGTTCTGGATGCTGCCGCCGGAATCGTCTCCGCAGGTGCTGAAAATTCCGTCCACATAGCCGTCCGCATTCAGGTCCGTGGAGAAGTCGCCACCAGGGGCGGCGGCATCCACACTTGCATCAAAATTGG
>CAZWNV010000012.1:0-30122 GCA_964635265.1 uncultured Desulfobacteraceae bacterium | reverse complement strand
GGTCAGAGGCGAGCGGCAGCGCTTCCCCCGGCCTGTTTCCGCCTCCAGGTCCGTAGAGGCCTTACCGCGGGAGCTCCCGCAGCCGAAGCTCGACCATATCATCCGCCTGACAGACGGCGTCGGCATGCTCCAGCATGCAACCTTCATTGTGCCCAACCGGTGGCACGGCTATTGCGTAGATGATAACGCAAGGGCCCTGATCGCGGTGATGATGGCGCAGGACACCATCATTGATGCAGACGAAGTAATGAACCTGGCATGCACGTATATCAGCTTCCTGCACCATGCATTCAACGAGGAAAACGGTCGCTTCCGCAATTTCATGGGCTACGACCGCCGGTGGCTGGAAGAAGTGGGCACAGAGGACAGCCATGGCCGGGCGATCTGGGGACTGGGAGAAACCGTGCGGCTGGCTCCGTCGGAAAATATCAGATCATTTGCCCAGGCGCTTCTGGAGGCCGCCCTGCCTTCGCTAATCGATTTTCGTTCGCCCCGGGCCTGGGCTTTTGCCCTTGCGGGCATCCATGCCTATTTGTGCCGCTTCGGCGGCGACAGTGAGGTGCGCCGCATCCGGGAGCGCCTGGCTGAGCGGTTGATGCGGCAGTACCGGCAGAACGCAGCCCCGGACTGGCCCTGGATCGAAGACACCGTGGCCTATGCCAATGGCAAAATTCCGCAGGCCCTTATCGTGTCCGGCTGTTGCCTGGAAAAAAGCGATATGCTGGAAGCGGGGCTTACCAGCCTGAAATGGCTCATGAAGATTCAGACCGATGCCAAAGGCCATTTTGTCCCGGTGGGCAACCAGGGCTGGTATCCCCGGGGCGGAGAGAAGGCGCGGTTTGATCAGCAGCCCATCGAGGCCCTGGACATGATCGAGGCCTGCCGGGAGGCCTACGAGGCCACCAGGAACGGAAGGTGGCTCGTTTATGCCCGGCAATGCCTGGAATGGTTTCTGGGACGCAACGATTTAAACGCAGCGCTCTATGATTACAAAACCGGAGGCTGCTGCGACGGCTTGAGTGCAGACGGCCCCAACCGGAACCAGGGCGCGGAATCCACTCTGGTTTGTTTCCTGTCCCTGCTCCACCTCAATCAGCTCCGCACAAGGCAGATTTCCGTGGAAACAGCCGGCCGGGAAAAGGCCGGGAAGCCATTGGAGAGCGTCTATCATGGCTGATAAGCCGATCGTCATGGTCAGCTCCTATCCGCCCCGCCTCTGCGGCATCGCCACCTTCTGTGAAGAGGCGCGCGAGTTTATTCAAAAGGCCAACCCGGAGCGCGCGGTGCTGGTGGTCAGCCATACCGACGGGTCGGGCGAGGGGGTTTTCCCCGTTATCGATATGCGGCGTCCGGACTGGTGGAAGCCGGCGGCGGAAACCATTGCGAAGTTAAACCCCTGCGCTGTTCATATCGAGCACGAATACGGGCTTTATGAATATTGGGACCCAAGGGGCGTGGGAGACGGCAATGACGGGTTCCTGGATCTTCTCGAGGCCATCGGGGATTTTCCGATTGTTGTGGAACCCCATACCGTGCATGGCCGCATGACCGATTTCGAGGCGGATTTTATTTTCAAAATGTGTCAGCGCAGCCATGTGGTGCTGTTTAAGTGCCATTACCAGAAGTGGCGGCTGGACTGGATGTTTCACGGCAGGGGATGGCCGACCCCGCGCAATGTCATGGTGGTGCCCCACGGCGCCCGCCCGGATAAGCGCTGGGGAGCCCACGAAATCCGGGGGCTGCGCGAGGCATTCGGCCTGGACAGAATCGGCCTGGCCGAGCACGTGGTGGGCATGATCGGCTGGATTCAGTCCAACAAGCGCTGGGATATCCTGCTGTCCATGTGGGAGGATATTCACCGGGAGATCAAGGCCCTTACCGGCCAGGAATGGGATTTGCTGGCCGCCGGCGCCATGCGGGATCCGGAGCACCGACAGGACTATGAAGAGTGGACGACAGAGGTGCGGACCCTCGAAGACAAGGGGATCGCCCATTACTATGAATTCGTGCCCCGGGGCGATGATTATTACAAGCTGATGGCCATCTGCGACTTTATTGTCCTGCCCTCCACCGATGAAACCCAGTCCGGCACCCTGGCCCGCATTCTCGCGTTAAACAAGCCCTACATCACGACGGCACCCATGGAGGGCTTGACCGCCCAGACCCTGGAGAGCGAGGGGGGGCTTTTGTTCACCACCAGGGCGATGCTTCGGCAGAAGGTGATCAAGCTGGCAACAGACGAACGACTGCGCCTGGAACTGGGAGGAAACATCGAGCGCTACCTCGACCAGGTGGTTTCCTGGGAAGTCGTGGCGCAACAGTATAATGAAGCCTACCGACTGGCCCGCAGGAGCCTGCGGACCGGGGAGCCGGTCGTGCTGGAGCTGGAGTTTTAGAGGCAGGCGCATTCTTTCCGCCCCGATCTGTGGCGGGGGCTGGCAGCACGGCAATGCGGCGGCCGGGGATTGGTTTGACACAGGGGGGTATGCGATGGGCGAGGAGTGTTTCCGGGAGTTATTTACCAGGCATCCGAATAATCCGATTTTGCAGGCAAAGGATCTTTCCTATCCGGCCAGTTCGGTCTTTAACGCGGCTGCCACCCGGATCGGGGAGGAGACGCTGCTGCTGATGCGCGTAGAGGATCGCAGCGGGATATCCCATCTCACTGCGGCCCGGAGCCTGGACGGGGTGACGGCTTGGCGGATCGATCCGGGGCCGACGCTTTCTCCTTGTCCGGAAAAATATCCGGAGGAGATCTGGGGGCTGGAGGATGCCAGGATAACGCGCATTGATGCGCTGCAATTGTGGGCTGTTGTGTTTGTCGCCTATTCCAGGGGCGGCCCCCTGGTATCGCTGGCAACCACGAAGGATTTTCAGCAATTTGAGCGCCTGGGCGTCATAATGCCGCCCGAAGACAAGGATGCGGCCATTTTCCCCGTCCGTTTCGGCGGGCGCTGGGCCATGCTGCATCGGCCGGTAACGGCCTCCGCCGGCTTCGGCGCCCATATATGGCTGTCTTTCAGTCCGGACATGAAGCATTGGGGGGATCACCAGGTTGTAATTCCGGCAAGAAAAGGCGGATGGTGGGATGCCAACAAGATCGGCCTTTCGCCTCCGCCCCTGCAGACGGAGAAAGGATGGCTGATCCTGTACCACGGCGTGCGGACAACAGCCGGCGGCTGCATTTACCGGCTGGGGCTTGCGCTGCTGGACCCGGAGGATCCGACTCGCCTGCTGGCCCGCTCCGATGAGTGGGTGTTCGGTCCGGAACAGGCTTACGAGACCACGGGCGATGTGGATAAAGTGGTTTTCCCCTGCGGATGGGTGGCTGAGAAGGATTTTCTCCGCCTCTACTACGGAGGAGCGGACAAATGCATCGCCCTGGCCACTGCCCGGATCCCGGAAATACTGGAATGGCTGGACAGGCATGAACAGAGAAACCGAAGGCTGTGGGGGTAGCGCCATGCGGATTGCCATGCTCTCGCCCATTGCCTGGCGCACGCCGCCAAGGCACTACGGGCCATGGGAAAACGTGGTTTCTTTGCTGACCGAGGGGCTGGTGGCGCGCGGCCTGGATGTCACCCTGTTTGCCACCGGCGATTCCCGGACCGACGGCCGGCTGGTCAGTGTATGCCCCGGTGGGTATGCGGAGGACCCGGAGCTCTTGCCCAAGGTCTGGGAATGCCTGCACATTTCCGAGGTGTTCGAGCGCGGGCAGCAGTTTGACCTGATCCACAATCATTTCGATTTCCTGCCGCTTACATACACGCACATGACCCCAACGCCGGTGGTGACAACGATTCACGGGTTCTCCTCGCCCAAGATCCTGCCGGTATATCAGAAATACAACAAAACGGTCTTTTACGTGGCCATCAGCGAGGCGGACAAAAGCCCTGCTCTCGATTATATTGCCACCATCCATCACGGCATCGACCTGGCCCAGTTTCCCTGGAAAGCCGCGCACGGGCGGTACCTGCTTTTCTTCGGCCGCATTCATCCGGAAAAAGGCGCCGGCGAATGCATCGAGGTGGCCCGGAAAACCGGAATGCGGCTGGTTCTTGCGGGCATTATCCAGGATCCGGACTATTTTGACAGCCGGGTGCGTCCCTATCTCAATGATCGCATCGTCTATATCGGCAGTGTCGGCCCGGACAAGCGCAGCGAGGTCCTGGCAAACGCGTATGCCCTGCTTCATCCCATCAGTTTTGACGAACCCTTCGGCCTGTCCGTAATCGAGGCCATGGCCTGCGGCACCCCCGTGATCGCGGTGAAGCGGGGCAGCATGCCCGAGATTATTGCCGACGGCGAGACGGGGTTCCTGGTGCGCGATGCAGCCGGGATGGCCGGCAGGGTGGCCCGGGTAAAGGAGCTGGATCGGCGCCGGTGCAGGCAGTGGGTACAGGAGCGGTTCCGGGTCGATCGCATGGTGGACGACTATATCCGCGTATATGAAAAAATTGTCGGGAAAACAGCTTATGCCAGCACGACAAGAGCCCATTATCAGGCGCTATGAAAAAAATCCCATTCTGACCCGGCGCGACGTACCCTACCCGGTGGAAACGGTGCATAACGCAGGCGTGGTCAAACACGACGGGAAATACGTGATGCTCTTCAGGGCCCATCTCCGCAACGGCCGCTGCGTGATCGGCCTGGCGGAGAGCGCGGACGGCTATCACTTTGCGGTGCGGCCGGAGCCGTTTATCACGCCGGCCGCGGCTGAGCCCTTTGCAGGCTATGAAGAATTCGGTGTGGAGGATCCCCGCATCTGCAGCATGGAAGGGGCGTATTGGATTACCTATTCCGCCTATTCCCGGCACGGGGTGCGTATCGCTCTGGCCCGCACGACGGATTTCCGGCGCCTGGAGCGCATTGCCCTGATTACCCAGGCGGATTATCGCAATGCCGTGATTTTTCCGGAAACGTTCCATGGCCGCTATGCCCGGCTGGATCGGCCCCATTCCGAAATCTCGCCCTGGTCCATCTGGATCTCCTATTCGCCGGACCTGGTGCACTGGGGAGACGCCCGGGTGGTGATCAAACCCATGGGCTACCATTGGGACGAGATGAAGGTGGGGCCGGGGGCTACGCCGATGAAAACCGATAAAGGCTGGCTCAATATCTATCACGGGGTCTTTCAGACCATGGACGGAGCCGTTTATCGGCTGGGTGTGGCCCTTCACGATCTGCAGGACCCTGCCAGGGTGCTCGGGGTGGCTGACGAATGGGTTCTGCAGCCGGAGGATCCCTGGGAGCTCACCGGCTATGTCCATAACGTGGTGTTCTGCTGCGGGGCGGTCGCAGAGAGCGATGGCAGCGTGAAGATTTATTGGGGCGGTGCGGATTCGGTCATGTGTGCAGGAACTGCTGCCATCCGCGATCTGGTGGACCTGTGCCGCACCGCTCCCCGTCCTGCGCTGGGCGTATAGCCTGCGGGCGCTTTCCTGTTTGTTTCCGCCCTACTTCCGGGCCCGCAGCTTGTGTTTTTGAATCTTGCCTGTAGCCGTTTTGGGCAGCTCGGCAAACTCGATCTCCTTGGGCACCTTGAACTTGGCCATGCGCTCCTTGCAGAAGTCCTTGACCTGCTCCGCCGTCAGACTGGCCCCCTGCTTGAGCTGGATATAGGCCTTGGGCACTTCCTGCCATTTTTCGTGGGGTATGCCCACCACGGCCACTTCCAGGATATCCGGATGCTCGTAGAGCACGTTTTCCACCTCCACGGAGGAGATGTTTTCCCCGCCGCTGATGATGATATCCTTTAGCCGGTCCTTGATTTCCACGTATCCGTCCGGATGGGTAACCGCCAGGTCGCCGCTGTGGAACATGCCGCCGCGGAATGCGGTTTCTGTCTCCTCGGGCTTGTTGTGATAGCCGAGCATGACGTTGTTGCCCCACATTACGATTTCGCCGATCGTTTCCCCGTCATGGGGAACAGGCTCCATGGTTTCCGTATCCACGACATCCATATAGTTGGTGGTCACGTAGGGCACTCCCTGCCGGGCTTTGATTTTCGCCCGCTCTTCCACAAAGAGATCATCCCACTGTTCCTTCCAGGCACACAGGCTGTGCGGCCCGTATACCTCGGTCGATCCGTAGCATTGGGTGACGTTGCAGCCGATGGCTTCCATCTGCCGGATGATGGCCGGAGAGGGGGGCGCACCGGCCGTGTTGATAATAAATCCATCAGGCACATCCACCGGATTTTTTTCGGCATATTCCGCCATTGCCGCAAGAACCACGGGAGCCCCGCACAAATGCGTGGCCCGGTTTTTGGAGATGGCGGCAAAGATGTCTTCCGGGATGACCCGGCGCAGGCAGATGTGGGTGGCCCCGGGAGCACTGACGCCCCAGGTGTGGCACCAGCCGTTGCAGTGGAACATGGGAAGGGTCCATACATACTTGGAGCGGTGATGGATATGGTATTCCAATATCTCTCCCAGGGCATTGAGATAGGCGCCCCTGTGGGAATAGATGACCCCTTTGGGCCAGCCGGTGGTGCCGCTGGTGTAGTTGATGGTAATGGGCTGGAGTTCATCATCCACTCCGAAGTGAAAGGTTTCCGGCGGGACATCGAGAAATTCCTCGTAATCCGGTCCGTCGAAGGCCTTTTCCTGCACGTCGCAGACATTGACGATCCCGACATCCGGGATATCATCGAGAATGGGCTGGATGGACGGGGCGAATTCGGTATCCACAAACAGGATCCTGCTGCCCGAATCCTGGAGAATGTAGGCAATCTCGCGGGAGGAGAGCCGGATGTTGATGGTCACAAGGACGGCTGAGAGCAGGGGTACAGCGTAATGAGCTTCCAGGGTCTGCGGGATGTTGGGACACAGGAAAGCCACCTTGTCGTCTTTGCCGATGCCCCGCTGTTTAAGGGCAGTGGCCAGGCGGAGAACCCGGTCTTTGAGCTGGGCGTAGGTGCAGCTCTGGTCGCCGTAAATCACGGCCGTCTTTTCCGGAAAGGTATAGGCGCTTCTTTCCAGAAAGTGGAGGGGACTCAGGGGTTCGTAGTTGACGGATCTGCTCATACGGATTTCCTTTCTGCCTGTATATTCCTTGTCAAATCTTGCGTATCCGGAATCCGGGCAGGCGCCCCGGCGCCGGTGCCGCATCTGCCGGCCGCTTTTGCTGCTTTTTTTTAACAATCGCCGGGAGCAGGGGAGGGTAGCATCTGCATAGAACACATCATAACAACAGGTTATATCAATAAGCAATAATCGTTTTTGTAAGCGCTGGCAATGCCCCGCTTCCTCCTTGAAATTTTTCGACCTGCCGATTATGCTGGATATGAATTGTATCGCTCCGGTGCTTATCATCCGATCATGGAGAACGCGTTATGTCCGGCAGGCAGAATCCGCAGAATACCGGCAGGGAAGCCGCAGACACCGATGCGGTGGGCTACACTTTCTGTGACGGCTGCAATGAAGCCCCTTTCTGCGGACTCCGGTTTTATCATGAGGCGGGAGTGGTCAAGGCCGTGGAGCCCTGGCCCGGTTTCCCCGCCGCCCGTCTTTGCTCCAAGGCCTACGCTACCGTTCAGCGGCACCGCAATCCCGACCGCCTCCTGTATCCGCTCCGGCGCACCCGGCCCAAGGGGGAGGCGGATCCGGGCTTTGCACGGATTTCGTGGGATGCGGCCTATGAGACGATTGCGGGGCATCTGCAGCGGATTCAACAGGACTACGGCCCGGAGCAGGTGTTTTTTTATGTCGGCGATCCCAAGGAGCCCCGCGCCGCTGTCCAGCGCCTTGCCGCCGCCTACGGCTCCCCCAATTACGGATGCGAAAGCTCGACCGCCTGCCGCCGTGCTGCACAGCTTGCCGAACTGTTGACCTACGGGTTTCCCACCATGGGCAGTCTGCCCGACAGGCAAACCGGCGCCATGTTGATCTGGGGAACAAACCCGGCCTATTCGGGCCAGCCTTACATGTGCCACGGCGACCTTGCCGATGCCAAGGAGCGCGGCGTCAAGTTCATTGTTGTGGACCCGCGCAAGACGCCCACTGCCACCATCCTTGCCGATGTACACCTCCAGGTGCGCCCGGGAGCCACCGCGGCCCTGGCTGCGGCAATCATGCACGTGATTTTCCGGGAGGGGCTCTACGACCGCTTTTTCTGCGAAAAATGGATTCACGGGCTGGAGCAGTTGATGGCGTATGTGGAGGACTTCCCCCCGGAGCGGGCCGAGAGCCTTACCTGGGTTCCCGCTGCCAAAATCATCGAAGCGGCCAGGCTTTATGCCGGTCATGGACCGGGCAGCATGCTCACCAGCGCCCAGGGCACCACCCATGACCGCAATGCCACCAATAATCACCGGGCCTTGTTGATGATTCCGGCCATTTGCGGATACATCGATGTGCCCGGCGGAATCGTGAAGCCGACCGCTCCCCTGGAGGGCATGCCGGCACCCTGGGCGGACGGCCCTCCGGCCTTTTGCCTGCGTGATCGGCTCCAGGCCATGGGGGAGCGGAGGCTGGATGCGGAAGCCTTTCCCCTCTGGGCGGAGAAGATGTTTGAAGTCCAGACCAACCCCCTGGTGGAATGGATCCGCCAGGACAGACTCAAAGCCTTTCTCGGCTGGGGGCTCAACATGATGATCTGGCCCCAGAGCCATGAATACCAGGAGGCCATCGCCTCTCTGGAGTTCTCCATGGCCGTGGATTACTTCTACCGGCCCCGGACACACCGTTTTGTGGATATCGTGCTGCCCGCGGCCATGAACTTTGAGCGGCTGGCCCCGTTTGCTGTGCACGGGCGCCGGATTTTCGGCCGCACACCGATCCAGCCGGCGGGCGAATGCCGGGAGGACTGGCGCATTGCCCTGGAGATCGGCTCCCGCCTGGGCTATCCGGAGACATTTTTTCACGGCGACGTGGAGGCGGCCTGCAACAGCATCCTGGGCATGTGGAACATCAGCTATGAGGACCTGCGGGCGCGGCAGGAACAGGGGATTGCCATACCGGGCGGAAAAGAGCCGAAGTACCGCAAATACGAAACCGGGGATATGAGGCCGGACGGCAGCCCCGGGTTTCCTACGCCCTCGGGAAAAATCGAGGCTTTTTCCACAGATCTGGACAGGCACGGCTACCCGGCGCTTCCGGAATATGCGGCGCCTATGCAGACAAGCCCGGATTATCCGCTGATTCTGGTGTCCGGCTCCCGGGTGCCCTATATCACCCACAGCAAATGGCGCGAGGATGCCCCATGGCTTCTGGAGCTGCAGAATGAGCCGGTCTTGTCCATGCATCCCCAGGATGCCCGAGAAAGGGGGATTGCATCCGGAGACGGGGTGCGGCTGCAGACCCCCTGGGGCCGGATGGAAGTCAAGGCCAAGGCCACCATTATGGTAGCGCCGGGAGTGGTGGCGGTAATGCACGGCTGGGCAGGGGCCAACGTAAATGAGCTGATCCCCAGGGAGTTTGACCCGATCTCCGGCTTTCCTCCGTATAAGGAAGTGGTCTGCGCTGTGACAAAAATCTGATTTTTCCCGAAGAACCGGAAGGAGTGCTCCGATGGCCAGATACGGCATTGTTGTGGATATAGGCCGGTGTACAGGATGCATGACCTGTGTGCTGGCCTGCAAGGCCGAAAATGATACCCCGCCCGGTGTGTGGTGGAATCAGGTGCTGGAAATCGAGGACCGGGAGCAGGAGCGGATCGCCTATGTCCGCTGCGCATGCATGCACTGCGAGAACCCGCCCTGCGTGGAGGCCTGCCCGCAGGGGGCCATATTCCGGCGTTTTGACGGCATTGTGTTGATCGACGAGCAGAGGTGCCGCGCAAGCGGTCACTGCGTCGGGGCATGCCCCTACGGGGCCATTGCCATCAATCCGGATCAGCAGTATTTTTCCGGGAAAGCCGCATCCGATCCGACAGGGCCCGGTGCCGGCACCCGGCATCGGCCGGGAAGGCCGTCCAAGTGCACCCTCTGCGCCCACAGGATTGACAGGGGAAAAGAGCCCGCCTGCGTGGAGGCGTGTCCTTCGAGAGCGATGATTTTCGGCGATCTCGATGATCCGGGGGATCCTGCCGGGGAAAAAGCCGGACAGGCCACTGCCCTGCTGCCGTCGGAAGAAACCCGCCCCCGGATCCTGTATATCCGGCCCGAAAGCCTGGCCCGGCCCCTGGAGGACCGGATCCGGGAGGATCCCCGCATGAAGGCCGGTCAGAGCTGCTGAGCCCGCGGCCCGGTGCTTTTCCGTTTTCCGGCTGCCAGGTCCGCGAATTCCCGGTCAAACTCGCTGATCCGCTGCTGCCAGGCATAAAAGCGCATGGCCGCAGCCAGTTCCGTGCGCAGCTCTGTATAATTATCGAGGTTTGTGAGCATGTGGCAGAGCCTGGCCACCAGTTCGTCAAAACTGCCGTAAAGACAGGTGCTGTGAGCGCGGGCCGGCAGGATTTCCGGATAGGAAAGCCGGTCGGGAAGAAGCGGGAGACAGCCGAAGCGCATGGCTTCAACGACGGAGATCCCGAAGTTTTCCTGGATGGCTGTGCTCACTACCACGTCGGCGTTTTGGAGCCACGCAAAGTATTCCTCCTTGTCCGCCACCCCGCCGAATTGCCGAATCCTTTCCCCAAAGCGTGTGCGGGCGGTATCAAAAACCGCGGGCACGGTTTGGCCCGCCTCACCCAGGATTCCGATCGAGAAGGGGATGTCTTTTTCCGCGGCTTTTTCCAGGGCAGCAAAAAAAATTTCCGGCTGCTTGTCAAACTCCCAGCGGTGATTCCAGACGATCAGGGGGACAGAGCCGGGCTGTGTGCCGGCACTGTCACCGGATTCGGCGGAGAAGGCGCACCCCGGATAACAGACACCGGATTTTGCGCCGATGGCATCGCCTGCCCACAGGGGCTGCAGATCCGGCATCCGGCGCAGAAATGCCGGAAGCTGCGAGAAGAAATCCCGGCTGTGGGTTCGGGAATTAAACAGCACGCGGTCTGCGGCAAGGGCCGTGGTGATGTCTGTAAAGCCGAAGTGCATATCCCGCTCATCTTCCCGGGCTACGGGATAGGAGAGCTGGTTCTCGTGAAAATAAACCAGAAGCGGCGGGCATTGGCCCGGGAAGAGGGCTCGGAAATCGGCTGCGCTCATAAGGTTTGACATAATAATGGCATCAAATGTCTCGGAATATGGAATTTTGCGAAGAAAGGCAAGCGCTGCCCCCCGCATTCGCCATTTCCAAAAACGGTCGGGCAGGGTGTAGAGGGAAATACAGTGGCTGGAATGGCGGCACAGGCCGTCGGCAAAATCCTTGTGTGATCCCCCGTAAAAAGGCTCCAGAAAAAGCAGGTGCATCGGCGCTAAGCTGCTGGTTTTGATTTGATTGTAGACAAAAACTACGGATGTATTGTATATATCCCAAATACCATACAGTCTGCACACCTGTATAGAAAAGATCACCGGATCCGCAGCAAAGCCGGCGGGATTGCATAACAAAGCGACCATGGCGCCTCAGATCGACAAAAAATTGCGAAGCCTGATCCAATCGCTACGGACACAGGGCTTTGTCCTGAAGGGCATTTCCAACGGTTTCCGTATCAAGCTGGAAAGCGGCCACGACGTGGATATTTATACGCTAAGGACCAATCCCTCCCATGTGCGGGCCCGCGTCAAAACCCGGATTGCTGCGGAAGAAGAGCGCAATCAACTGATCGACGAAATTTACAGCCATATCGCCCGGAGCCTCGATGCTGTTGCCACGCTTTCCGATTTCCGGTTGACCAAGGATGCGGATGGCGTTTTTGTTTATTATGCCCACCTGGATTTCGCCGGAGCCCCCGAAGGATCGGCTTCAAAGGAACCCGAAGGAGCCGGGGAGCCGGCGCATCCACAACAGGAGAGTCCTGCTGCTGAAGAGCCTATTGAGGCGAGCCTCGCGGACGATACCGAGAGCTCGGCGCAGGCTGACGGTGGGGCAGACGGCATCGATTTTTCCGGGTATCTGGAAGAGATGGAGGAGGGCCCGGCTGTCACCCCCCAGGCCGCCGTGGAGGCTCTGGAGGCAGTGGATGCCAAAATGCTGCGGCAGGCCCTGGACACACTCTGCCTGCCCCGCTCGAGCAATGTCCGTCTGGTGCTCACCCGGCTGTTCCGGAGTGCGGTGGATGCAGAGGAACTGCGTGCTTCCATGGAGGCGGAAGCGGACAAGATTTACGGGGATGAAGACCTGGCGCAGCTCAAAATGATCCGGGAAATGCAGTCCGTAGCCTTTCTCAATCCCCTGATCGAGCTTTTGTGGCATACAGTGCAGCAGCAGGCCGGCCATGACAGCCGGGAGGAGGGTTAGCGGGCCTTTCGTACCGGCCGGACCGTGCCGCATTCGGTGGCATCGCGCTGCTCCGGCTGCCAGGAGGTCGTGTTTTTGCCGCTTACCGTATCCACGATTTTATGCCAGCCGTCCGAGTAGCTGGAATAGTTCTCGGAGCTCCAGTACCAACGCTCCGGCTGACCCGGGAAAAAGGGCTTTTCCTTGTAAATACCCGCCAGCTCCTCCGGCGTCGGGAGGCGCCAGTCTGAATAGCCGCCGGTGGAGAGATTGCTGACGTAGCGCTGGGCCATTTCGTAGGTAAGGCATTGTTCCGGCCGGACATGGCTGGAATCCACCAGGGTCCACATGAGTCCGGTCTGCTTATCCAGCACCACGCCCTTTGCTGTTTCCGCAAACCGCTCATCCGCATCGGCAAGAGCGGTACGGATTTTCTCCCGGGCCTGCTGTATGCGCTCATCGCGGATCTTTTGCTCCAGCCGCTCTATCTCCCGGCGGATGTCATCTGCAATCGTGGTTTCCGGATAGGCCTCCAGGTAATCCCGGTATACCTGCCTGGCCGCTTGATAACTGTCCTTGGCTGCCGCCCGGTCCTTGAGGGTGGCGAGGATGCGATTGTCCTTGGCCCGCCGCTTGTAGCCCGGCAGGCGCTGTTTGAGGCGGTCCGTGCGGCTGTTGTCGTATAGGGCGATATAGTTTTCGCAGAGATCAATGCATTGCTGCCATTTTTCCTGTTTCTCCAGTTCTTCCAGCCGGTTTTTGACAAAAATGTAGTATTCGCGGCTCATCTCGCGGATCCATTCGCTGACCTGGTCGCTGTGCCGGCCGTCCGGGTGCTTTTCCAGGTACTGCCGGCAGGCCGCGATCTTTTCATCAGCAGGGCCGGTATGAATAATCTCCTGTAATTTTTCAAACTCCTCTTGTGCGATCCGCTCCCGGATCTGCTGAATCTTTTTCCGGGCTTTCTTGATGTAGGAGGCGTTTGCAGGATGGCTTTCGATGTAGCGCTGGTATACGTCGACTGCTGCTGCATACTTTCCGGCTGCCTTGAACTCTCCGGCTTCTCCTTCGGCTTTCTCGAACTGCTGCTGTTTGATCTGCTGTTTGATCCGCTGGATTTTCTCCCGCACGGCAGCTGCATACTCTCCTGACTGGTGGGAGCCGAGGTACCGGGTGAGCAGCTTTTGTTTTTCAGCAAGCTCCGGCGCCTGCTCCACCTTTGTCATCAGCGTCCGGTATTCGGATTCCCGGATCTGCGCCTGGTGGAAGCGGTGATAGACAAAGCCCGCGACAAGCAGCAGCAGAAGACAGGCAGCCGCCGCCCCTCCGAGAGCAATCTGTTTTTTGCGTTTCCGTGGCGCTTTTTCCAGCTTATAGCCCTTGCGGCTGCAGTAGTTGGAGATGTAGGCCTCCGCCTCCTGCCTGTCCATTCCGAATTCCATCGCCTTCTGCAGCAGCACATCATAGTATTCGAAGCGGACCCTGCCGTTGATGGCGGCTATGTCAATATCGGAGTCAAGGGCGGCCAGCCGGGAGCGGGCAAGTGTGATGTCATAGGCATTTCTGGTTTCCTCGTTCTTGAAGATCGTCATGCAGTGTCCGGCCAGGGTGTTGCCGGCAGTGACCGTGGCATCCTTTTTGCTGATGCTTGCAAGCTCCTTTTTCTTCCGGCTTGCCTGCGACTGGAGCGATTCCAGGTCCGCGCTCTCCGGAAGGTCGAGGAAATCATAGAGCGAGGACTTGCCGAGGACCTTCAGGTTGTCATTGATGGTTTTTTCCAGAGACTTGTCGATGTGGCGGGGTTCGGCCTCGGCGCTTTCCTTGTCGTTTTTCCGCAAGGGACAGCGTACCCGCTTGCGCACCTCCTTTTCGTCAAGGGAGTATCGTTTGGCGATTTTGCCGATTTCCGCCTCGGTGATATAGCCCTTGTCCATGCGCAGGCTGATGGCGCGGTCAATGTGCCCGAATTTTTGCTGCTTTTTTTTGTTGATCCGGTCCTGGATCTCATTCTGCTCCAGGTTGTGCAGCTTGGCCAGCTTGGCGACCTCTTCATGAGCGATATATCCCTTGCCCATCAGGATGTCGATGTGGCGGTCAATTTCCGGAAATTTGCTCTCTTTTCCCTTGCGGATGACCGATTTTGCCGCCTCAAGCTCTTCGGCCCGCTGCTGCGGGTCCAGCATGACCTTCTCGATTTCCGGAATCAGGCTGATATTTTTCTGCGCCTGCAGGCCCTTGGTGGGATGATTGCGCAGCCGGCTCCATTCGGCCTTTTTTTTCTTGATCTGCTTTTCGATAACCCCCGGATCGGTCTCCGGGGGATCTATGGAGAGGTCTAGGAGGATGTAGAAATTTTCGCGTTCCATCAAATCATTTCAGTATCTGTTTTTCGACGCTGTTGGCAAACCCTTCTGCTCAGTGCACCACCAGACTCTGGGAGCGGGCTTTGGCTTTTTCAAAGGCTTCGCCCTGGATTACGGAGGCGGTGTCCAGCACCACTTCCACCTGGCGGGACTGGCTGGTTTCCATAGCAGTAATATGGAGCCGTCCCTCCTCGTTGAGGTTAAAGGTGATCTCGATGGGCAGGTCCGCCGGCAGGTTGGGCGGCAGTGTCAAAACAGCGGTGTTGATCTCAACGGCGTTTTCCAGGGGAATCTCCACATCGTTTGTTTCGTTTTCCATGATCCGGATCAAAACGGTCTGCTGGTTCTTTACCGCTGTATAGAAGTTCTTCATCCGTGTTACCGGCACCGTCGTATTTCTTACCACCAGGTTGAAGACGATTTCATCGCCGCTCGGGTTGTGCGCCACAACACCGAAGCTCTTGCTGCTTACGTTTTTGACCTTGAGCATGGCGCTTTGAATGGTGGGCAGGGTATAGCCCGTGTCATCGGCTACCTCCTGGGCTGCGGCCTTGAATTCCTCGGGTTTTACCTGCTGGGTCTCGATCATCTCCGAGAGATTGGCAAATTCTTCGACCGGTTTGTGGGATTTCTCGGCAAGACGCTGGATCAGCCCGTCGTTTAAACCAAGCTTCCATCCGTAGATGGAGGCCCCCTTGGCCACGGCTTCGTCCGGGTCAAAGACCTTGGGCGCAACGGAGAATTCCTGCTGGATTCGCTCCTGGACCTGCGGCATGCGGGTGGATCCGCCTACCAGAATGATTTCGTCGAAACTGGTGTAGCCTTTCTCCCGCGCGGCACTGAGCATATCCCGGGTAAAATCGATGGTTCGCTCCACAAGGTCGGCGGTCAGTTCCTCGAATTTCTCCCGCTCCAGCACGATCTTGACCCGCTCGCCGCCGTGCGTGATGGAGACGGGGGTTTTGCTGCGCTGGCTCAGGATCTTTTTGGCCTTTTCCGCGGAAAGCTGCAGGTCCTGCCAGGTGTCCGGGTCTTCCAGGATATCCTCGCTGCTCTGGGTCTCTTCCTGGTATTTTTCCACCATGTAAGCGACAATCCGGTCGTCCCAGTCCTTGCCGCCCAGGTTGTGATCCCCGCCGGTGCAGACAACTTCCACCGAATCCTTCCGGATGTCGATCATGGTGATGTCAAAGGTGCCGCCGCCGAGGTCGTAGACCAGCACGACGCGGTTGTCACTGGTATCCAGGGTACCGTAGGCGATAGCGGCTGCTGTTGGCTCATTAATGATCTGGCGCACGTTAAAGCCCGCGATTTCCCCTGCTTTGCGGGTGGCTTCGCGCTCATTGATGCCGAAATACGCAGGGCAGGTAATGACCACATCCTCCACTGTTTCGCCGAGATACTGCGCGGCATCCTGGGCCAGTTTCTTCAGTATATAGGCCGAGAGCTCCTCCGCCCGGTATTCTTCATTGTTGTATTCGAACACAAAGTTGGGTTCCCCCATGGCCCGCTTGACAAAGCTGACCACCTCATTGGGATAGAGTTTGGCGCTTTCCTTGGCTACATCCCCAACAACGACGGCATCCCCGTCAAAAAAAACTACTGAAGGCGTAATCCGTTCATTTTCGGCGTTGGGGATAATGACGGCCTTTCCGAATTCATCCACGTAGGCCGCGGATGAATAGGTGGTCCCCAGATCAATTCCGAAAATGCGCTTGCCCTGTTTTCCCATCAGATCTCCTTGTCTTCGGATGCGGATTCCTCGTTGTATATATATATGGTCACGATTTCCGGGCGGATCACTTTTCCTTCCCATTCATAGCCGGGACGCAGGCGCTGGGCAATCATTTTGTCTTTTGCCGGATCATCGGTTTCCACCTTGTTAATCACCCGCTGCCGTGCCGGGTCCAGAATGCCGCTGTCCGTGGTAAAGGAAACAACGCCTTCCCAGGCGAAGATATCCTCGAGGTCATGGGCGATGTCCTCCAGATACTGGAGCAGTTTGGCACTGTTTTCCTCGCTGGCCGGCTGTTCGCGGTAATAGCTGCTCAATTTCCGCACATCATCGATGATTTTTATGACATCGGTAAATATTCTTTGCAAATACTTTTTCAAAAGCCCGTCACGGTGCTGCTGCAGCGATTCGTGGAGTTCATCAATGACCTTGTTCTTGTGGTCGTCATACTTGAGCTTGGCCTCAAAGCTCCGGGAGAGTTCGGCCAGCTGCTGCCGAATGTTTTCGATCTCCCGGCCAACAGGCCCGGATGAATCGCCTGCATCCTCTTGCCCGGGGCCCCTGGAGAGTTCCTTTTCCTGCTCTGCCGTTAGAGGCGCTGCATCTTCTTCCGGGAGGGCGTCGGCGGATGTCTCCTCCGAACGCGGCGGTTCGCTCAGATCATCGAGATGGATGCCGAATTCAATGTCCTCGTTTTCATGGTTGTCGGAATCGTAATCCATGGAAAACCCCTGCGTCATGATTTGGGTTTACGGGCGCGGGCACCCGGGCTCTAACGACATATAATCATTACCTATACATTTGGGCATCAAAGATTAAAAAGGAGGTCGCAAAGTTTGTCAAGCCGTTTTTTGACCGAATTCCTTATAAACTCCTGTTCCGGAAGGCGGCAATGGTCTTTCGCAGCCAGCCGATCCATTCCTCGATGCCCTCGCCGGTCTTGCAGGAGACGGCAATGATTGCAATATCCGGGTTCAGTTTTTTCACCCGCTCTCGCAGGCGTTCCATATCAAAGTCGGAGAGGGCCATATAGTCGGTCTTGTTTACGATCAGCACATTGGTTTTGGTAAACATCAGGGGGTATTTCAAGGGTTTGTCATCGCCTTCCGGAACGCTCAGGATCATGGCGTCAAGGGTGGCCCCCGTATCAAATTCGGCCGGGCAAACAAGGTTGCCCACATTTTCGACAAAAACCAGGTCCAGCTCCGGGTTCTCCAGCCCGTCCAGGCCGCTTGTCACCATGCTGGCGTCGAGATGGCAGAACCCGCCGGTTCTCAATTGCAGGCTCTGCACGCCGGTTTTGGCGATGGTTTCCGAATCCACCAGCGAGTCGATGTCTGCCTCGATAATGCCGATGCGGACCTCGTTTTTCAGGGCCTCGATGGTTCTGAGCAGCAGGCTGGTTTTGCCGGAGCCCGGCGAAGACATGAGGTTGATCATCAGGGTCTTTTCCTCGGCCAGGCGCTTTCGGAGGCGCTCTGCCACCTCTTCATTGTCCGCCTGGATGTCTTCCTTGATTTCAATGAGTTTGATTGCATCCATTACTGGGCCTCCATTTCCTTGATATAGTATTCGCGGCCCGAAACCAGCGAAAAGTCTTTTGTCCCGCCGCATTCCGGGCAGCTTATCTCTCCTAATGCTTCCTTTTTGATGGCCTGGCTCCACCCGCAGTTGTTGCACCGTACCACTACAGGGGCGCGCTCGATAAGAAGTTTGGCTCCTGCGGCAATCGTGTCTTTGCTGAGATAGTCAAAGTAGTGCTGGATCCATTCATTCTCGAGATCACTCAGCTCCCCCACGGTCAGGGTGATGGAGACGACTCTTGCCACCTCATTGCGTTCGGCGTGTTTGAGTACGATATCCAGTATGCGCTCTGTTACAGGAAGCTCGTGCATAATCCGGGCCTTCAGAGATTGCCGGCGGGGCCGGTCTGTGATAAGAATGCGATACTTTGCCAGAGCTTAGCGTTTTCGCGGCCGTTTGGCAAACGATAGTTTTGCCGGTCATCGGTCCTGTATCCATAAGGAGGCCGCATGCCGACCACTGTTCTGATTGGCGTTGTTATTCTTGCCGGTTTCGTTGGCGGGGAACTGGTGCGTCTGCTGGGGCTGCCCCGGGTGACGGGCTATATCCTGGCCGGCCTGCTGCTGAATCCCGCGGTGTTTCCGCTTATCCCGGAGAGCTTCCCCCAGGCGATGCAGCCGGTTGTAGATATTGCCCTCGCATTTATTACCTTTGCCATCGGCGGCAGCCTTTCCATGGAGAAGCTGCGGCAGACCGGGGCCGGCTTGTTTGCGCTGACACTGTGCGAGGCTGCGGGAGCCTTTGTCTGTATTTTTGCCGCCACCGGTCTTTTTTTGCTCTTGATCGGTTCGGGCGGATCCGGCATGCAGCAAACCGCTGTGATTGCGGCGTTTGCGCTTCTGATGGCCTCTCTTGGCGCGCCCACGGATCCTTCCGCAACCCTTGCGGTGGAGCACCAATACGGAGCAAGGGGCGCCCTATCACAGGCGATACTGGGTATTGCGGCCTTTGATGATGCCCTGGGCATTCTGATCTTCAGCCTGGGCTCGGATGCTGCTGCGGCCATGATGAGCAGCACGGCGGAGTTTTCATTTGCGGGAGTCCTGGCGGAGACCGGCTATGCGGTCGCCGGGGGAGCAGGCCTGGGCATTCTGCTGGGCTGGGGGTTTAACGGCATCTGCAGCCGGCTCCGCTCTTTTGTCCAAAGCGAGGGCAGTTATATGGTGCTGGTGCTGGGGCTGCTGTGTCTGGGGTTTGGAACGGCAGCGTATGCGGGCGTGGATGAACTGCTGACCACCATGCTTACAGGCGTGATGGTCACCAATTTCAATCCCCGGCGGCAGATGATTTTCCGCATGATGGAGCGCTATACGGAGCAGCTCATTTTTCTGCTGTTTTTTGTTGTAAGCGCCATGCATATCCACTTTGCCTTCTCCTTCGCTGTCTGCGCCCTGGTTTTTGTGTTTGTGGCCGCCCGTGCAGCCGGCAAGTGGATGGGGGTGGCTGCAGGGGCGGCGGCCGCGGGATTTGAGGCCTCCGTCCGCAAGTACGGGGCCGGAGGCTTAATAGCCCAGGGCGGCATTGTCATCGGGCTGGCCCTGATGCTGCAGAGTCAGCCCGAGTTCTCGGCTGTCGCCAAAATGCTGCTGAATGCAGTAATGGGGGCGACCATCGTTCATGAAATCATCGGGCCGCTGTTTGCCAGGCTCGTCCTGAAACGGGCAGGTGAGATTTGAGGGGCGCGGCTTTTCCGGCAAGCCTCCCGCCCGCGCTCTGAATTTTAGGAAAACCTGAAAAATCAAAAACTTATCTTTTATCCACCTTCTGCTTCGCCTGGTTTATGCATCCGGTGTACAGGCTTTGTACACAGAGTGTTGATCCCTGGGGGTAAGCCGCCTTCCGGTGCTAGGGGAGTTTTTTTATTTTCGGCTAGAAAATCAAAAAGTTATAAAACTCCTTTTTATGTGGCACGCATTTTGTATGCAATTGGGGAATCCAAGACGCCAACAGGAGGCAAAAAGGGATTCTGTTTCAATACGTGCATACAGGGAGGAGATTATGAAGAGCAATGCAACGGCGGCGGTTTTTCCCGGACAGGGGTCCCAGCGGCCCGGAATGGGAAAGGACTTCTACGAGAATATTGCGGTCAGCCGCAATACCTATGAAGAGGCTTCGCAGGTGCTGGGCTGGGACGTGGCCGCCCTGTGTTTTAATGGCGACGAACAGATCAACCTCACCGAATATGCCCAGCCCTGTATCCTGACTACAGAGATAGCCATGTTCCGGGGGCTGGAAGAACTCTACGGGTTCTGTCCGGATTATTTCGGGGGCCATAGCCTGGGAGAATACACGGCACTTGTTGCTGCAGGAGCAATGCCGTTTTCAGAGGCGCTAACCATCGTTGAAACCCGCGGAAAAATGATGCAGGAGGCGACCCCTCCGGGGGAAGGTGCAATGGCGGCCGTTATCGCGGACGACCTGGATGAGTCCGCAATAAGGAATATTCTGGAGGATCTGCCTGTTGATATCGCCAACATCAATTCCGCGAGCCAGGTTGTGGTAAGCGGCCGTGCGGACAGCATGGAAATTGTCCAAAAGCGCCTGGAACAGGCCATGGCGGAGCCTGACAAGCTTCGTTTTGTGCCGTTAAATGTTTCCGCTCCGTTTCACAGCCGTTTTATGAATGTGATTAAAGACGGTTTCCGCGACGTGCTCGACTCCATCGCCCACCACCTGAGCCCGGAAAAGGCGCGGCGGGTCACTTCCAATTATACGGGCCGCTTCCACGCGGCAAAGGCCGCCGGGGTCATTGAGGCCCTGGCCAGCCAGGTAAGCGGTGCCGTGAAATGGCGGGATAACATGCAGGCCCTTGCCGGGCGCGCGCAGCAGATCTATGAAATCGGTCCGAATCGCCCCTTGAAAAGTTTTTTCCGCAGCATGGGCGTCTCCTGCCGTTCCATAACGACATTTTCCGCGGCTACAAGGGAATTCTGCTCATGATGCGGTTCCAATCGGATTATTGGGCTCTTATAATCGGCGGATCCAGCGGTTTCGGACTGGCAGCGGCACAGAAGCTCGCCGCTCACGGCATGAACATCTGTATCGTCCACAGGGATCGCAAAAGCGCCATGCGCCGGATTGCGCCGGCCTTTGAAGAGCTGCGCGGGACCGGTGTCAATGTCGTGACCTTTAACCTGGACGGGCTCACCGAGCAGGGCAGGCAGAGCGTGCTGGACAGCCTGGAGGATTCCCTGGGGGAGAGCGGCCGGGTGCGGCTTTTGCTGCATGCGGTGGCTTTCGGGAATTTAAAGCTTCTGGCCCCCTACGGGGCACCGGATGCGGCCCGCCCGGCGCGGGAGAAGCTTGCCCGCGAGGTGGGGGCCTCCCCGGAGGAGCTCCACCGGATCGCCCGGGAGGCTTTTGATGAGGGCCGGGATGCCCTGCATGCGCTTATAGATTCCGAAGCGGACTACGATAATGCGAGGTTTTTGGATCAGGACGATTTCTCCCGCACCATTCAGGCTATGGGCTACAATATCGTGCAGTGGGCCCAGGATCTGCTCGGCAGGCGGATGTTTGCCCCGGATGCCCGGGTTGTCAGCCTTACCTCCGAGGGAAACAGCGTGGCCTGGCGCGGCTATGCAGCGGTTTCCGCCGCCAAGGCCGCCCTGGAATCCGTTGCCCGGTCCATGGCCGTGGAGCTTGCCCCCCGGGGCATCCGGAGCAATGTGATTCAGGCCGGGGTTACGGACACGCCGGGGCTTCGGGCCATTCCGGGCAATCAGCGGATCAGCGCGCAATCGCGGCTGCGCAACCCCTTCGGCCGGCTTACCACGCCGCAGGATGTGGCAAACGTCATATTTCTGCTCTGCCTGGATGAGGCGGCATGGATCAACGGCGCCCTCATCTGTGCGGACGGCGGGGAAAGGATCGGGTAAATGCTGTATCTGCACGGCCTGGGGCATTATCACCCGGAAAATGTCATTACCAATCGCTTTATCAGCGAACTCGACATCGGCAGCGATGAGGACTGGATCATGGAGCGCGTCGGGATTGCGGCGCGCCGGACCTCGCTTGCCCTGGATTATATCAAAACCACCAAAAACCGCGATCCCCGGGAGGCAGCCGAGGCCAGCATCGTCTCCAGAAAGGAGGCGGGCGCGGCTGCGGGGCGCATGGCCCTGGGACGGGCCGGTATCGGGGCGGCCGATGTGGGCATGGTGATCTCCGGCACATCGACCCCGGATTATACCATCCCTGCAGAGGCCTCGATTGTAGCGGCGGAGCTGGGCATTGAAGCCCCCTGCCTGGACATCAATGCGGCCTGCTCCACTTTCGGGGTGCAGCTGGGGATCGTTTCCGCGATGGCATCCGCGCATCTGCCGGAATTCGTGCTGCTGGTCAACCCCGAGAATTACACCCATACGGTGGATTACAGGGACCGGCGCGTTGCGCCGCTTTTCGGGGACGGATGCAGTGCGGCCGTTGTATCGGCCCATGTGCCATCGAACAAGCGGATCACCTCCTGCGCCTACGATTCCAATCCCGGATCCTGGAGGCGGGTGCAGATTCCCACCGGCGGGCATTTCTATCAGGACGGCAGCTACGTCCAGCGCTTTGCCATCCGGCGGGCAACCGATTCGGTCCGGCAGCTGCAGGAGAAACACCCGGCAGCGGGCCGGGGCATGAAGTTTGTCGGCCATCAGGCCAATCTCGGGATGCTCCGGCATGTGTGCCAGCGCTGCGGCATTGCCGAGACCGCCCACTGGCACGACATTGTCAATTTCGGTAACACCGGCTGCTCCGGGGCGCCGGCCGTTGTCAGCAGAAGATGGGAGCAGCTCGCCCCCGGCGATCATATTGCAATGGCGCTTGTGGGATCCGGGCTGACCTGGGCCCATGCCATGGTGCAAGTGGACGCACGGGAAGCATAAATGCGATACGAAGAGTTTCTGCAGAAAGGACAATTTGACCTTGCCGAGCTCATCGCCTTCTCCTATGGCCGTCTGGTCGATGATCCGCCGGAGCATTTTGATGCCCGGCTTCCGGCGCCCCCGTTTCTCATGGTGGACCGGATCACGGAAATCCGGCAGCAAGGCCGAAGCGGCAGGGTGCTGGCCGAGCAGGATATTCGCCTGGATGCGTGGTATTTCCAGTGCCATTTCCCCGATGACCCGGTGCAGCCGGGCTGCCTGGGCCTTGATGCGATATGGCAGCTCCTGGGCTTCTATTGCGTCTGGCGCGGTGCGCTGGGGGCCGGCCGGGCCCTTGGCTGTGAGTCGGTGGAGTTTGACGGCCAGATTCGCCCCTATAACCGGCTGGTGACTTTTGCCATCGATGTGCGCCGGTTTCATCAGTCCCGGCAGAACGGCGGCACCAGCACGGTGATCGCGGATGCGGGCATTTATGTGGACGGCGAGTCCGTGGCGGCCGTGAAGAAGGCAAGAAGCGGCGTGTTCCCCAATATCGCCTACAAGGAGTATCCCCGTGCAGGGAGCCGGCCTTGATGCTCTAGCAGAGTCAGCAGCCATCAACCATGAACCCGGAAGGGAACGGGAAAGAGTTCTATGAGTGACGCAAACACTGACGAACAATCCGGACAGAAGCCGGTGGCACTGGTTACCGGCGGCGCCGGCGGCATTGGTGCTGCCTGCTGCCGGGCGCTTTCTGCGGCGGGCTATTGCGTGGGCATTCATTTCCGCAAAAGCCGGGAACCCGCGGAGCAGGTTTTATCCGAAATCCGGGGGCAGGGATTTCTTCTGCAGGCGGACATAGCCGATCCGGATGCTGTTGAAGCCATGCTCTCCCGGTTAAAAGAGGAGCAGGGCCGGGTGGATGTCCTGGTCAATAATGCCGGCATCTGCATCAACGAATCCATGCTCACCATGAAGCTGGACGCTTTTGACCAGCAGCGCTCAGTGCTGCGGGGGGCCTGGTACCTTACGCGCCGGGTCCTGCGGATGTTTATGCTCCGGCGCAGGCAGGGGCGGATCATTAATATTTCCAGCGTGGTCGGCCACAGCGGCAATGCCGGCCAGGTGCCCTATACCATGGAAAAGGCGGCCCTGGATGCAATGACCAAATCCCTTGCCAAAGAGCTTGCCGGCAGAAACATCCTGGTGAACTCGGTTGCCCCGGGCTTCATTGACACGGAGATGACAGGGGCGCTCCCCGAAGAGCACCGCCAGGCCATTTTGTCCGCCGTGCCCCTGGGCCGGATGGGGCAGCCCGGCGAGGTGGCCGAGGTCGTGGCCTTTCTGGCCGTGGGGGGCAGCTATATCAACGGCACGGTGATCCATGTGAACGGAGGGATGTATGGCGGATAAGGGATCCATGGAGGAGCAGGTCCTTGCCATGATACCCCAGCAGCGGCCTTTTCGCTTTGTCGATCATATCCTGGAGGTGAGCGGGTCGCACATTGCGGCCAGCTACCGTTTCCGGGAGGACGAATATTTTTATGCCGGCCATTTCCCGGCAAACCCGGTAACTCCGGGCGTGATTCTCATAGAAGCAATGGCCCAGGCCGGTGTCGTGGCCCTGGGCATTGCCATTTTGCTGCAAAAGGGCGCCACCGAAGCCGAGATTGCGCAGATGACCACGCTTTTCGCCTTTGCGGAAACCGTGGAATTCACCGGCAGCGTGGCCCCCGGGGAATGGGTGCGCATCGAGGGAGAAAAAATGTATTTTCGCAGAAACAATATCAAAACACGGACCAGCATCAGCCGGGAAGACGGAGAAACGGTCTGCTCCGGGGTGCTGGCCGGGACAGGAGTGCGGTTGCATGGATAGAAGAGTGGTCGTGACCGGCATGGGGGTGGTAAGCCCCAACGGCGTGGGCCTGGAAGATTTTGAGCAGGCCATACGGCAGGGGCGCCCCGGCATCCGGTTGATTCCAAGGCTGGAAGAGCTCAATTTCGCCTGCCGCATCGGCGGGGTGCCGGAGAATTTCGAGCAGATCTGCGGCAGCTATTTTAACGCGCATCAGCAGACCTATATGAGCGATATTGTCCGTTACGCTGCAGTTGCGGCCATGGATGCATGGCGGGATGCGGGCCTTGCCGTTCCGACAGACGAGGACCCGCCGGACTGGGAATCCGGGGCGATTTTCGGCTCCGGCATATCAGACCTGGATATCGTGGGAAACGAGGTCGTCCCCAAGGTCAACGACGGAAAGGTCAAACGGCTCGGCACCCGCGTTGTGGAACGGGTCATGGGCTCGGGTACAAGTGCCCGCATCTCGGCGCTGCTGGCGCTGGGCAACCAGTCCACATCCAATTCCTCCGCCTGCAGCACGGGAACCGAAGCGGTGGTCGACGCCGCCCTCCGGATCCGGCGAGGCCTGGCCCGGCGCATGGTGGCAGGGGGAGCGGAAGGCGCCTCCCCCTATACATGGAGCGGATTTGACTCCATGCGCGTTCTCGCGCGCAAGTTCAACGATCGGCCGGAGCAGGGCTCGCGGCCCCTGAGCGCTTCGGCCTGCGGGTTCGTGCCGGGGGCGGGGGCCGGAGCACTGCTTCTGGAAGACCTCGAAAGCGCGCTTGAGCGCGGATGCCGCATTTATGCGGAGGTCTCCGGCGTGATGGTGAACTGCGGCGGGCACCGGGGCGGGGGCTCCATGACCGCCCCCAATCCCGAGGGCGCCCAGCGCTGTATCCGGGGCGCGCTGGCTGATGCAGGCATCGGGGCGGACAGCGTGGATGCGATCAACGGCCACCTGACCGCGACTTTCGCTGACCCCCACGAGATGAAGAACTGGTCGCTGGCCCTGGAAAAGGATCCGGCCGATTTTCCCTATGTCAACTCCACCAAGTCCATGATCGGGCACTGCCTGGGGGCGGCAGGGGCCATAGAGAGCGTGGCCTCGGTACTGGAGCTCTACAAGGGCTTTTTGCATCCCTCCATTAACTGTGAGGATGTGCACCCGGAGATTGCGCCCTATGAGGCCAGCATCGTGCGGGATTTCAAGGAAATGCCGGAGCTTGCCACCATGGCCAAGGCTTCTTTCGGCTTTGGGGACGTCAATTCCTGCCTGATTCTCAAGAAATGGACGGGTGCCTAGGCAGCCGTCAGAAATGGAAAACAATACAAAAGGAGAGAAAAAAATGGATAAAGCGCAAATCATGGAAAAGGTAAAAGCCATTATCAAGGACTATGCAAAGGATCCGGCCCTGCTCGAGAGCGCGGGCATGGATACATCGATCCTCGATGACCTCAAGGTCAATTCCGCAAGGCTCGTGGATATCATCATCCAGTTCGAGGACACCTTTGACATTGAAATCGACGATGATGATGCCGACGGCATCCGGACCATAGGCGATGCGGTCAACTATATTGCCAATCGGGTCTCTGCCGAGGCCTCTGCCGACAAGTAAAAAATGAACCGAAAGAGCCGGTTTTCGCTTTTTGTGCAATACGCCACGGGGCGTGTGGCGGTTTTTGTCACAGGCCCCCTGGTCATGGGCGCCCTTCGCCTGGCCGGATACCGCTTGCGCGATCTTCGGCAGGTGCGGCGGCAGGTGGCGCAAATCATGGCCCGCCATGAAGGGCCCTGGCTGATCTGCGCCAATCACCTGACCCTGATCGATTCCTTTATCCTGGCCCATGCCATGTTCCCGCTGCATCGCTACCTGCTGCGCTATCGGCTGGTGCCCTGGAACGTGCCGGAGCACAGAAATTTCAACAGGAATCCGATTGTGGCCTTTTTCTGTTATCTGCTCAAGTGCGTGCCGGTGAAAAGGGGCGGCGAGCGCAGCGAGATCAAGCATACCATGGAAAAGTGCGCCCATCTGCTGCAAAAGGGCGAGAATCTCATGATCTTTCCGGAAGGCACGCGCTCGCGCACCGGTCGGGTCAATACAGAGGACTTTACCTATCACGTGGGCCGCCTGTACTGCAAAACCCCGGGCTGCCGGGTGCTCTGCCTCTACCTGCGCGGAGACCGGCAGGAGAGCTACAGCAGCGTTCCGGCCTTTGGCGAGAAATTTTGCATAAGCGTATCCGAGTGCCAGCCGCATACGCAGCAGAAAGGCCTGCGCGCCCAGCGCGAATGCGCCGCCCAGATTGTGGGCTGTCTTGCGGAAATGGAGGAGGACTGGTTTGCTTTGCGCAGGAAATGACATCGTGGACTGCAGCTCTCCTGCGGCGCAGGGGAAGGCCCGCAGCGCGCGCTTCGTGCGAAA
Source organism: uncultured Desulfobacteraceae bacterium (assembly GCA_964635265.1). Taxonomy (GTDB): domain Bacteria; phylum Desulfobacterota; class Desulfobacteria; order Desulfobacterales; family Desulfosalsimonadaceae; genus M55B175. The sequence continues at coordinate 3,058 of CAZWNV010000012.1, read as the reverse complement.
GGTGCTGACCGGGGACGAGCAGGCCCGGCTTGCCGCGGCACAGGATCCGGATCGGCTCCTGTGGGCGCTATGGGCGGCGAAAGAGGCCGCCTATAAAGCAGCAAGCAAAATGGTGCCGGCGATTTCCGCAGCGCCCCGGCGCTACGATGTGGCGCTGGACTGCAATAATCCCCGCTGTTTTTGCAGGGGGCGGGTAAGCACCCCGGAGACGGTGGTGCGCGTGCGGATTTTCTTTTTTCGGCACTACCTGCACTGCATCGCTGCCGCAGGCCCGGGCGCCGACCCGGATGCCCTGCTCAGCGGACAGGGCGCGCTGGAGGCGTTCGCCCCGGATGCACCGTCCGCAATCAGCCATGAACACCAGTCCCGTGCAGTCCGTGAGATGGCCGTTGTGCGCATCGGCTCCTGCCTCGGCCTTGCCCCTGAGGAGATCCGCTTCATCCGGGCCCGGACCTCCCGCGGCCCCGGCCCGCCCTTTGCCTACGCAAAAGACCGGCTGCTGCCGGTAGACATCAGTTTCAGCCACCACGGCCGCTATGCCGGCTATGCAGCGTTTATCGAACACTTACCAGTTATAGCGGCATAACCTCCGTTCTTCTCTTTCTTTCCGGATTTCGTGTTCTATCCTTTCCAGTATGGTTGAATAGTTTCCATTTTTCTTGAAAACTCTGGAGTTTTTCTCTTTTTTTCGGTTTTTCCAATTTTTCCGGTTTATTGGGATACCCGTCCACTTCCTTCTGCCTCCCCGGCACGGCATTTTCTGCGGTTTTGCTGCCCTGGCATACGTATCTGGTGGTTTTTTCTGATTTTCTTTTTTTTCGATAAGTTAATTTTTAATTCCGGAGTATGGCACAACACTTGCTAGAAAGGGCTAAAAGAGCGCCTGAAAAAGGCACCGAATCCCGATGGGCAACAGGCGTTTCCGGTAGCGGTCCGGATTTTGTCTGCCTGCGCCGCTGTATTTCTCTGCAGGGCGCCAATTTTGAGGTTTTCGGTATTTTTGCAGTTTCCAAGGCAAAAGGAGGTATTATGGAGCAGGTAGAACAGCAGGGAGAAGCCGGCCAGTGCATGCAGGAGCTGGGAGGGAAATATTTGACCTTCCGGCTGGGCGATGAGGATTTCGGCTTGGAGATCTTAAAGGTACAGGAAATCATTGGTATGCAGGAAATTACCGCTATCCCGCGCATGCCTCCGGCGGTAAAAGGGGTGATCAATCTGCGGGGCAAGGTCATTCCGGTGATTGACCTGCGCCTCAAGTTCGGCATGGAAGAAGCCGAAACCTCCCACAAGACCTGTATCATAATGGTTCAGATAAGCCGGCAGACAGGGGATGTGATCATGGGCATTGTAGTCGATGAAGTCTCCGAGGTCCTGGAGATCAGCGGTCGGGAAATCGAGCCCGCTCCTGCATTCGGGGCCAGCATTGATACCGATTTTATTCTGGGCATGGCCAAGACAGAGGATGCAGTCAAGATTCTGCTGGACCTGGATCGCGTGCTTACCGGGCAGGAAATCGAGGTGGCGGCAAACCATGGTAAATCGGCCGCTTCCGTTTAGAGTTTTATTTTCAGAAATTGACGAGAGAAAGGAGAAGGCATGAAGAAAATGAAACTGGGAGCCAAAATCGCATCGGGTTTTGGCGCTCTGATCGTAATTGCAATGATTTTGGGCACAGTCGCTGTGGTGAACATGAACAATGTGTCCGGCGAATCGGAGAAACTGGCCAAGGAGTATGTGCCGGAAGTTGACGTGGGAGCCAAAATCCGCGGCGCTGCAAACCGGATTATGTACGACATGCGCGGGTACGGCTTTACCGAAAACGAAAAGTATTACCAGCAGGCCCAAAAAGAGCTGAAAAATCTGCAAACCGGTGTGAACGAAGGAAAAGAATTGTCCCGGGAAGCCGAGCATCTTCAGAAACTTGGTCCCAATCTGGATAAGATTCAGAAAGCTATGGACAATTATTCCAATGCCATGAGCCGGACCCATCAGCAGACCAAGTCCCTGGATGAAGTCCGCAGCCGCCTGGATGAAAACGCAGCCGATTACATGAACAAAAGTGCCGAGTTTATTGAAGGCCAGAACGAAAAATTCGAAAAGGACCTGGAGGAACGGCAGCAGAAAATTGCGTATGCCAGAAAGCTGGTGGATCTGGGATCGGCCGCACGCGTGCTGAATTTTAAGGCACAGGCGGATGACGATCTGGGTCTGATGCGGTCGGCCATTGAACGGCTGGACAAGGTTTCGGGCGTGCTGCAGCGTATGCGCAAAATAACCCGGGATGAAGAAGACATTCAGCGGATGAATGCTATCAAGGCAGCGGCCGAGGGTTATCAAAATGCCATGCAGGGATTTATGCAGGCCTCCCGCAGCGGTGCTGGTACGGCCGATTACCGCAGCAGAATGGACGAGAACGCATCTACCTATGTGAAAAATTGCAAGGTTTTTCTCAACGGCCAACAGGACAAGCTGACCAGGGATATGACGGAGCGGCACGAGAAAATAACCCTTGCCAAGGATATTATTGACCTTGGCAATGCGGCCCGGGTCCAGGCTTTCAAGGCTCAGACCCTGCGGGATCCCGAGCTTATGAAGGAGGGCCAGAAAAAATTTGAAAAAGTAGCCGGGAAATTTGAAGAACTGCGGGAAATTACGCGTCTGGACAAGGACCTGGACCGGATTGACACGGTAGAAAAGGCGGCTTCCGGCTATGATTCGGCCATGTCGGCATTTCTGAAGAACTGGAGAGAACTCCAGCAGCTCGGCAGGTCCCGGGATGACTTGGGCAATACCATGATTGCGGCCTGCCGGAACCTTGCCGACGCAGGGATGCAGGAGACCAATGATATTGCAAAGACGGCCATGGAATCGCTTCGGGCGGCTTCCGGAGTGACCGTTGTCGGTGTTCTGATTGCATTGATCGCGGGTGTTCTGGTGGCATTTTTTATCACCCGCTCCATTACCAAACCCATCAACCGGATTATTGCAGGCCTTGGCGAAGGCGGCGAGCAGGTGGCCTCCGCGGCCAACCAGGTATCCTCTGCCAGCCAGTCCCTTG
>CAZWNV010000011.1:0-30488 GCA_964635265.1 uncultured Desulfobacteraceae bacterium | reverse complement strand
AGGGAAACGGCTGGTAAAAAAATCCATGTTTTTTTGTTCGTTTTCCCTTCGCAGGAATTATCCTGGTCAGGTTCCAAGGGTTATCCGCGTCCCGCGGATTCTCAGTTGCCCGGCAACACCCCCAACGCCTGTTTTTTTCTATGTTTTTTTTATACTATTGCCTTCCCCCGTTTCTGTCAATAGCCGGCTCTGCTCAGTCCTCCATATCCCGCAGTCCGACCGGTCTGGCAAGGATCTCCGACCATATGACCGCATTGCGCAGTTCCCTGCGCGACAGAGCGCCTCCTCTCTTTACGGCGGCCGTCATCGGCGAAGCGGCGGGACTCTCCTTCCGGCGGGGGGTTGTGCGGCCCGTACCGGCAGAAGCCGCCTTGCTCGGAGCCTCCCCGCCGGAAAAGGGGCCGTGCCAATCCTGCCGGGTCCGGGACGGGGGCCGGCCTGTATCAGAAGCTGCCGCGGGGGGTTTTTTCCCCGTTCTTTCGGCCGGCTTTTCCCCTTCTGCCGGTCTCTCCCGCATCCCGCTGCCGCCGGGAGGCTCCGCCTCCTGCCGGGAATCGTCCGGGGGGCCTTCCATCTGGCGCCAGAACTCCTCCATCAGGTTTTCCACGCCCCTTTTCCAGCCGGATGCGCGCGTTTCCGCCTTTTTGCCCCCCTTTCGGGCCATCTGCCGCCGAATCCGGGCAAAAATCATAATGCCCGCGACCAGGAACAGAAACAGAATCTCAAAATCCATGGACCGCTCCTTTTGGTGTGCAGCGGCGATTATTCCTCCGGTGCGGGAGCCTCCTGCGACTCTCCGCCGCCTTCGGTTTTGCCGATGGTATCGCGCATCTGGGTGTCGGCCTCGATATTTTTCATCCGGTAATAGTCCATAACCCCCAGATTTCCGCTCTTGAAGGCCTCCGCCATGGCAAGGGGCACTTCCGCCTCTGCTTCCACCACCTTGGCCCGCATTTCCTGAACGCGCGCCTTCATCTCCTGTTCGGCGGCATATGCCATGGCACGGCGCTCTTCCGCCTTGGCCTGGGCGATTTTCTTGTCCGCCTCGGCCCGGTCGGTCTCCAGCTCGGCCCCGATGTTTTTGCCCACATCCACATCCGCGATATCAATGGAGAGAATCTCGTAGGCGGTTCCCGCATCCAGGCCTTTTTCCAGCACCCTGCGGGAGATGCTGTCCGGATTCTCCAGCACGTTTTTGTGGCTGTCAGAGGAGCCGATGGTGGTGACAATGCCCTCGCCCACCCGGGCCAGGATGGTCTCCTCACCGGCACCGCCGACCAGGCGATCGATATTGGCCCGGACCGTAACCCGGGATGTGGCCCTGAGCTGTATGCCGTCTTTTGCCATGGCGGCAACCATAGGGGTTTCAATCACTTTGGGGTTGACGCTCATCTGCACGGCCTCGAGCACGTTTCTGCCGGCCAGATCAATGGCGGCCGCCCGGTTGAAGATCAGGTCGATATTGGCCTTGTCCGCGGCGATCAAGGCCTGCACCACCCGCATGACATCCCCGCCTGCCAGATAATGGGATTCCAGGTCATTGGTGGATATATCCAGGCCCGCTTTCACAGCCATAATTTTGGCATTTACGACAAGCCGGGGCGGAATTTTGCGAAACCGCATGAACACGATATTAAAAAGGCCCACAGCGGCGCCCGAGACCAGCGCCTGCACCCACAGGGAAATCGCCGATCCGATGAAATACAAAAAGATCAGCACCGCAATAAACAACAGAATAAACAGAATATAGGTCAGTTCCATCGCGTTCTCCTATTTGGTTTGCCTTGGAATTACTCCTGCTCTTGTTCTTCCCTTACCACCACACGGTTTCCTTCCACCGCAATCACCAGCACCGGCTTATCCTTTTCGATGAACTCGCCCCGGCTTACCACGTCGACGCGGCGTCCTCCGATCAGGGCGGTTCCGGAAGGCCGCAGGTTGTTGAGGGCCTTGCCGCTCTGGCCTGTATAGCCAGCCAGTTTCTCGGACTGAGAGCTCACCCCCTCGGTCTTTTTCAAAGATTTGCGAAGCGTAACCGGCGAATACGCCAGAAGTTTTAAGCCGGCAATCAGTACAACCGGCAGGATGACGATGTCTGCTGCCACAAAAGCCATCCCCGCTGTCACGGACACACCGGTGAAAACCGTATATACCGAGTAACCGAACAAAGCAACGGCCGCAAGGGTCAACACGCCGCCCGAAGGCAGGACCACCTCTGCCAGCAGCACCGCTATGCCGATCGCCTGCAGGATGAGGGGAAGGGTCAATGCAGCCGTCATGGCGAAGGCTTCCTTGCAACGATGACCCGGTTGCCGATAATCTCGCTAACCGTTACCATGGCTCCGCGTTCAATAAACTCGCCCTCTGTCACCACGTCAAACACATCCGTCCCGATTTTTACCTTCCCGGAAGGCCGCAGCGGGGTCATGGCCACGCCCTGGTCGCCTGTATGCACACGGCGCGTCTGGGCGGCATCAAACTGGGCCTCCTTGAGGCTGCTGGTCAGGTAGGGGCCGCCGGATGCGGTGGAGAAGCGCGGCAGAACGTAGCGAATAAACAGGAGCCCTGCGCAGAAGGCCACAAGATAAGAGCCCAGCACCTTGATGACATTATGAAGCAGAATCTCCATCTCCCATGGTACGGATGGATCGGGAATGACAAAATCCTGAAAGGCAAGCACCAGTCCCGCCACAATGCACACAATTCCGGCAAAGCCCGCTATGCCGAAGCCCGGCAGGACAAAGACCTCGATGGCCATTAACACCAGACCCAAAACGATAAGCAGAAGCTCCGTATAATTGGCAAGGCCCACCATGTATTGGTTGAAAAACACCGCAGCCAGGCAGAGAATCCCGACCAGACCGGGGATCCCGAATCCGGGGACCTTCATCTCCATGTAAAGGGCGGCCAGTCCGACCATCATGAGAATCGGGGAGATGCTGCCGATCCACCGCACCAGCCTCTCGGACCAGCTCTGCTCGATGCGGCCGGGACCCGCGGCGGTGATCCCCATTTGGGCAAGCATCTCGTCAATACCGGCCGCAATCATGGAGGAGAAACCCAGCTCCCGGGCCTCGGCGGCAGACATGGTGAGCAGTTCGCCCGCCTCAACCACGGTTTTTTTGTCCTTTGCCTGCTGTTTCTGGGCCGCCGGCAGCTCATCAAAGGCCTGTTTGTCCATATAGCGCTTTTCCCCGTCAATTCGGACGGAATAGACGATTTTCTCCGGCGTGACCATGGCCTCCGCCAGCGCTTCGGGATAGCCGTTGCGCCTGGCCAGGGCACGAAATTTGGCCCGTATCGGGGATTGGAACTTCTCCCCCATCATTTTGGGGCCCTCCTGCGAATAGATGATGGGAGCGGTATCGCCGATGGTGGTGGCCGGCCGCATGACGAGATCCCCACAGGATAATGCAATCAGTGCTCCCGCGGATATGGCTTTTTTCTCCACAAAGGCAATGGAGCGTTCGGGTGGCACTGTGAGAATAGTATCCACAATTTCAAGCGCTGCATCCACCCGGCCGCCAAAAGTGTTGATGGAAAAAATCAGCAGGCTATCCGGCTTTTGCAGGGCTTCATCGCAGGCCCGCTCTATAAAAGCCGCCATGCCGGAATCCACCTGGCCGGATACCGGAATAACAAAAACTTCCCGTGATTGCGGCCCCTGCTGCTGTCCATGAAGCGTGCTGGGCGAAAGCAGCACGGCCAACAGCAGAAAAACCCGGATTCCTCCGGGAATAGGACCTCTGTGGGGTCCCTGCATCAGGGTCGCGCCTCCTCATTGACATGGATGGAAAATCTGCGGAAATTTGGATAATGTAAAATAGTATCGCAGATGCAATCCTGTCAAGCGGAAACCCTTTGCGGCCCGGGCTGAAAAAGCGCCAGCGAACGGGCGGGCGGCAGGGCTTTGCCGATGGAAAATATGTTTGCACGGTGAGCGGGCAGTGTTACACTATTACCATTGTTTCGGATTCACTTTTCTGCCAATCCTGTAGAGCCATCCAATAAAGAGGGGCAATGCAAACCAGTTACTGGCCGGACGAATACATTGAAAAACGACGGACTGCGGAGCAGGCCCTTAACATACTGCGGGCCGGACAGCGCGTTTTTATCGGCTCCTCCTGCGGGGAGCCCCAGCACCTCGTGGAAACGCTTGTAAAGGATGCCGAACGCTTCTCCGATCTGGAAATCGTTCGTTTGATGAGCATTGAGAACTCCCCGATCACCCGTCTGGCCCTGGATGCCCAAAACAGCAATTTCAGCATCCGCAACATCTACCAGGGATCCGCCACGGCCAAACACCTGGCTCCCAACCGGCCGTTCATCACGCCGATGAACATCTCCACCGTGCCGGGACTTTTTGCAAAACGGCATTTGCCGATCAATGCCGCGCTGATTCAGACCTCGCCCCCGGATGACTTCGGCTGGATGAGCATGGGCATATCCGTGGACGTGGGCATTGCCGCCGCCCAGGCAGCAGACGTGGTGATCGCCCAGGTCAACTCGGAAATGCCCCGGGTGCTGGGCCACAGCTTCATCCACGTCAATGAAGTCGATATGATCGTGGAAAAGGATGAAGAGCTGCTCACCCTGGAGCAGCTGCCCGAGTTTGAAACCGCCCACACGATTGCCCGGCTGGTCGCCAATCTTATCGAGGACGGCTCCACCTTTCAGCTGGGGCTCGGTGCAACACCCAAAGCCATCCTCCTGGCCCTCTCCGACAAAAACGACCTTGGCGTGCATACCCAGTTTATTATCGACGGGATCATGGATCTTGTCTCCATGGGCGTGATCACAAACCATTACAAAGGCATCAATGAAGGCAAGCTGGTGGCAAGCAATGCCGTGGGTTCCAAAAACCTCTATGAATTTGTCCACGACAATCCGGCCATTGAATTCTACCCCTCGGATTATGTCAACAACCCCGGCGTTATCGGGCAGCACAACAAGATGGTTTCCATCAACATGGTCAGGGAAATGGATCTCACCGGGCAGGCGGCCGTCGATGCGCTGCCGCACAACTATTTTGCGGGTGTCTCCAGCATGCTCGATTTCGTAAGGGGGACCGATGCCTGCCCTGATGGCAAATCCATCATCCTGATTCCATCAACCTCCATGGACGGCAAAAACAGCCGGATTGTACCGGGGCTGCAGAGCGGAGCGGTAGTTGTGCCCAGAGGCGACGTCTCCTATGTGATCAGCGAGTACGGTGCCGTCAATCTGTTCGGCAAAAACCTCCAGGAGCGGGCCACAGCCATGATCAGCCTGGCGCATCCGGATTACCGGGATGAGCTCTTTGAGAAGGCCAAGGAGCTCGGTCTGATGAAGGCCGAGCGCAAGCTCAGCGAATCCCTGCGCAGCGTCTACCCCGTGGGGCTGGAGGAAGTGCGCAGATACGGCGAGCACTCGGTGAAATTCCGCCCGGCCAAGCCCGTGGATATCCGCCGCATCCAGGAACACTTCTACAATCTGGACCGAAGTGATGTCGTAGCCCGTTTTTTTTACGAAAAAACCGCTTTCCTGCGCGATGACGTAGAATCCATGATCGAGTCCGACTATATCAAGAACCTCACCATCCTGGCTGTAACCGGCGAATTCGGGTTCGGCACGGTTATCGGACTGGGGGCCTATATGCTGGAGCCCGCCAAAAACATTGCCGAAATTGCCTTTTCCGTTTCCCGGGCCTGGCAGGGATACGGCATTTCCACAGTGATTGCCCACAAGCTGGCGGAGGCGGCCAGAAACAACGGAATAGAAGGGCTGGTTGCCTATACCTCTCCGGAGAACCGCCCGATGGTCAAACTCTTCCACAAACTCCCCTACAAGGTCCAATCCTCCCATAGTGACGGCATGCTGGTCTTAACCTGCCGTTTCGACGAACCCAAGAACTGACGCTTCCACCGCCCAATCAAACGGAAAAACAAGGTCAAGGACAAAGGGGAATCGCCTTGAAGGCGGCTATAATACCGGGACACTTGCCACTTGCATCCATTCTGTGTTATTAGAGTTGCTGCATAATGAACTGGCACCCGAGAATTCCGCGCCGGAGCAGGTAGCGGCGTCGATTCTGTCTGCCCGGCTTCCCGAAACCCACTCGAAATATGGATTCATGGAATGATCAAGGCAAGAATTCCCGCACAAAAAAACGAATCCGCCCATATCCAATCCTATGATGCATTCTGTCGGGAATTCCGATGGGATTGCACGGAACAAGAGTTTTCCTGGTACGGCGGCGACCGTATGAACATCATTACCGAGTCCATCGACCGCTGGGCCGGGGATCCGGGACGAGCAGAGCATCCCGCAATAATTTTTCAGCAGCAGGGCGAAATTGAGACCTTCTCCTACCGGCGGTTAAAGGAAAAGTCCTCCCAGTGGGCGGGGCTGCTCTCCGAATTCGGTTTTGCGTGCGGCGATCGTCTGATCACCCTGCTCCCTCCCTGTCCGGACATTTATTTTGCCATGGCCGGTTGTGCCCGCATAGGCGTAATCTTTTGCCCGGTATTTGCCACTGCCGGTTTCTATGAACTGGAAATCCGGCTCGAATCAACAGCCCCGAAGGGCGTGCTGACCCACCCCGATCTGATTGAAAAACTCTCCTTTGAGTTTGCCTCGCAGGTGGACCACATATTCCTGAACCAGCCTTCAGGCCCCGGGCTCTTTCCCAATGAAACGCCCGTCTCCGCCAGACTGGAAACAATGCCCGCCGACTTTCCGGCAAAGCAGCTTCCGGGCAGCACTCCGCTGTACATGATTTTCACTTCCGGATCCACCCGGCCGCCCAAGGGCGTTGTCCATACACACAGGGACATGGCGGGAATTCTCTCCACCGCGCGCTGGGTCCTGGATGTCAGGCCGGATACCGTGCTCTGGACGGACGCAGACCCGGCCTGGGTCACCGGCACGGTATACGGCGGGCTCGCCCCCTGGCTCTGCGGGATCACCTCCGTAATCCAGGGAGACCCCTTTAGCGCCTCCAACTGGTACTGGACTCTCGAGAGCCACAAGGTTTCCGTCTGCTACACCACCCCCAGGACCATTCGGGAGTTAATGCACGCAGGCAGCGACCTGCCTTCGCGATACGATCTCAGCCATCTCAAACACATTGTCACCGTGGGGGCCCCGCTGGTACCGGAACTTTTTTACTGGACCGCCCGGCATCTGGGCAGCTACCCTTACGATACCTGGTGGATGACCGAGACCGGGATCATCTGCATCGCCAATCTTTCCTGCATGGACATCAAGCCCGGCTCCATCGGCAAACCCGTTCCCGGAATCCAGGCGGCTATCCTGGATGAAACGGGCGAGGAGCTGCCGCCGCTCTCCATCGGGGAACTCGCTCTCAAGGCCCCTTGGCCGGGGATGATGGAGGATCTGTGGAAGGACAGCTTCCGGTTTCAAAAATACTTCAGAAACGATCAGTGGTTTGCCACCGGAGACATTGCCCTCTACGACGAGGAAGGCTATTTCTATCATCAGGGCAGAAATGACGATCTTCTGAAAGTGGGCGGCCAAAGCCTGATCGGCCCTTTCGAAATCGAGCAGGTGCTTGCCGTCCATCCGGCGGTGGACGAGGCTGCCGTGATCTCCAAGGGCCTGGCGAACGGCCAGGGCGAGTCCTATTTGAAAGCCTTCGTAAGCTTAAAAAAGGGCCATATTGCCTCGAACCGGCTGCGCTATGAAATAAAAGCCTTTCTCAGGGCCAACATAAACGAAGACATTGAAATCCATGAAGTGGTCTTTCTGGATGCGCTTCCCAAGACCCGCAGCGGCAAACTTCTGCGCCGTGTTCTGCGGGCCTGGGAGCTTGGACTTCCGGGGGGCGATGTAATCAACATGCAGGAATGAAAAGGCCGCGCCCCTTTGCTACAGCGTAAAGCGCAGCTTTGCGGCCACGCCGTACTGATCAAGCGTGTCGTTTTGCGCAAAAACATGCTCGATTTCCGCGTTCTGATTCAAGGCCTCCTCGACCATCTCATCTGCCAGGCACTCGGTATAAAACATCTTGTCCCCGCAAATCGGACACGTTTCCAGATACGTGGAAAGGATGCGATCATGGGTACAGATATAGCCCGATGCGGAAAAATCATGCCGCAGCACCAGGGTCTGGACCTGTCCCAGGTTAATGGCCTCGATAACCGGCTCAAGGCCCAATTCGCCTTTGTCTCCGGGGCCGCTGTGCTCGATAATTTCGTCAACAAGGGCCTGCTCCTGCTCCCGTTCCCACTGCTGGGCGGCTTCCACGGCTTTTTCGCGGATTTCCGATATATGATTGTCCGGATGAGCCGAAAACTCGGTCGCCAGTCGCTGGCGCAAATAGCTGTGCAGATGATCCTTGAGCCACGGCAGGGTTTTATCTTCCGGGCCCGCCAGCATGAGCCGGGTAAAACGCTTTTTCTTGAAAAACTCCAGGGTCTTATCCGCCACCCGCTTTAAGTGCCGGTGCACGTGGTCCTGGATATGGCGCTCAATCCGCTTATCTCCAAGGCCGGCCTGGATTGTGCCGCCGCCACCGGCTGTCATGGACTGTTTGACCCGGACGCCGTCAGGCACGTTATCCTCGAGAAAAGCTTCCGAAGACTCCTCAATTGTGCCCAGATACAGCGAAAAAATCCGGGCCTTCCGGCTGTCGCAAACTACCACGCAATAGCGGTCGAACTCATCGAGCAGCATGGCAAGCGGGCGGGTATAGGGATCAAAATCCACCACCATGGAACCGGCCAGTGCCACCGGCAGATGGTATTCCCGCCAGAGTCCGTCTGCATCGGCAAAAAGCACAACCAGCCGCGTGCCCTCCAGCCGCTTGAACTCCTTTTGCGCATAGTCCTCGATTTTCTGGGTCAGCTTCTCAAGCTCCTTTACCTGCTGGTCCGTGTAGCGTCCGTTCCGCTCCACCGCCCGCATGGTTGTATGAATAAGGGAATTGAGCTCGTTTTCATAGTTTCTGGGGGGTGTTATATTCAGATACAGGCTGACCACAGGATTCCGGGTGTTCTGATAACCGGCCAGCTCTTCTAATTCGCTTCTGTCAATCATCATAGGGCAACCCTCCTTGCAATTATTCGTAAAGGCAGAGAACAGCAGGAAGCCACAGCATATCCACCGGGAAAAGCCCCCCAACAGCCCAAAACCTAACGTCCGGGGGCCGGCGCAGCTTTTCATTTGCTCCCCGCCAAAACATAACATTCTGTATTATAAATAAATCTAATCAACCCTGCGTCGGTGTCAACGCCTGAAAAAGCAGCCGGAAACCGGCTATCGCAACCAAAAACAGGCGTCTCAGCGGAAGCAGCGGTTGACTAGCCGGGCAATCCCGTGTACCGTAATCCGTTTCGGCAGGCCGGCAAAAATGCCGGATTATGCGCATTTCCGGGAAGGCGGGAAACAATTTGCCACAAAAACCGCAATAGAAACGGGGAGGGGAAAAAGCTACCATGGAAACGCAGCATCAGACACTACCCATTTCGGACAAACCCAATTACGCCATGGTCGTGCAGGAACAGGTACAGCGGCTGGACGAAAAAACAGCCCTGCGGAGCAAACGGAACGGCTCCTGGCAGGCCCTGTCCTGGCGCGAATTCGGCAATAAAATCCGGCTTGCCGCAAAAGCGCTGCTGGCCATGGATATCGCGGACCAGGAAATGATCGCCATTTTTTCCCAGAACAAGCCCGAGTGCAGCATTATGGACATAGCAGCACTAAACATCCGCTGCGTGCCGGTTTTCATCTATGCCACCAACACTGCCGGACAAGCGGAATATATCAGCAACGACTGCGCAGCCCGCCTCATTTTTGTCGGCGATCAGGATCAGTACGACAAGGCCGCCGCGTTTTTCCCGAATTGTCCGTCGCTCAAAAAAATCGTTGCCTTTGACTCCGCCATCGACCTCGGCCAAAACGGGGATGCCATGCATTTCGCGGATTTTCTGGAGCTGGGCGGGAGCTCCGGTGCAGAGCAGGAGATCGACAATCGCCTCAACAGGGCATCGCAGGACGACATTCTGACCCTTATCTACACCTCCGGGACCACGGGGGAGCCCAAAGGAGTCGAACTGCACCATTCCAATATTTTTTTCTCGGCGGCCGCCCACGATGCAAGACTTCTGCCCACCTCGGAAGAGGATGTCTCCCTGTGCTTTCTGCCGCTCTCGCATGTATTTGAACGCACCTGGACCTATTACGCCCTGTACAAGGGTATGGAAATCATCTATCTGGACAACCCCAAAATCATTATTGACTTCATAAAGGAAGCCAGGCCTACCATCATGTGTTCGGTACCCCGCTTTTACGAAAAAATCTATGCAGCGGTACACCACAGCCTGGAAAACGCCTCTGCAGTCCAAAAAAAGCTTTTCCGCTGGGCGCTTGCCACAGGTGGGGCCAGAAACAACAAAAAAAAGGATCAGGAACGCGTTCCCTTCTGGCTGGAACTGCAATACAAGCTTGCCGACCGCCTTGTGCTCAGCAGGATCCGTGACCTGACGGGCGGGCGGATCCGGTTCATGCCCTGCGCCGGGGCACCTCTGGCCCAGGACATCGAGGAGTTCTTCTACGCGGCCGGCATGTTTATCTGGTACTGCTACGGATTGAGTGAAACGACAGCAACGGTTACCTGCCATCCCCCCTACCGGTTCCGGTTCGGCCTTGTCGGCACTCCGCTGCCGGGAGTGGACGTAGCAATCGACCAGAGCGGAGAAATCCTGATCAAGGGTCCAAACGTCATGCACGGCTACTACAACAAGCCCCGGGCGACTGCTGAGGCCTTTACGGAAGCGGGATGGTATCGCTCCGGAGACGTGGGCGCGTTCGAACCAAACGGGGAGCTGCGGATCACCGACCGCATCAAGGACCTGATGAAAACCTCCGGCGGCAAATACATCGCCCCCCAGATGATCGAATCCACGATCGGCGCGGACCATTTCATCGAGCAGGTTGTGATCATCGGAGAGCGCCAGAAATTCGTATCCGCACTTATCGTGCCCGCTTTTGAAGCCCTGGAAGAATACGCCGCAAACCATGGCATCGCCTGCAGCAGCCGGGCCGAGCTGGTACAGCACCCGGACATAATCGAGCTCTACCGCAGCCGTATCGCGGAGCAGTCCCGGGATCTGGCCAGTTACGAAAAGATCAAAGAGTTCACCCTGCTCCCCCACGAATTCTCGGTGGAACGCAACGAGATCACGCCCACGATGAAGATCAAGCGCAAAATGATAGCGGAGAAATACAATGATACGATCAACAGGATGTATGGGGAAGGCTGAAGCCATGGCGGGAAACGGTATCCGCCGCAGCACGGGCGGCTCTGCGCGCTCCGGGCTGCGGCGGTCTTATCCGCACGGGAGGGGAGTGGTTTAGCGATCCTTCATGGAGAGCTGAATTTCCCTGCTCTGGCTGGCCGCCTTTTTGACATCCATTAAGTCATCAACCATGGCCAGTGCAGATTTGGCCCAGGAGCCGTATTTTTCCGATTTGGCCGCCCCGGAAAAGGCCTGCCGGGCCAGCTCCCAGTTGTCGAGTTCCATGGCGCAAAACCCCAGCATCAGACGCGCCCAGTCATCGCCGGGGGCATATTGGGTCGCTTTTTCAAACGAGGCCAGGGAATCGGCAAACCGGCGATCCTTGTAGTAAAACCGCGCCCGGAGCTTGTAGCGCTCCGCACTGGGCTCCTTGGCAATGGCCTTGTTGATGTAGTCGACAGCCTTGTCGTATCGCAGGGCCCTGGCATACGCCCGGGCCATCCGCTCGCACTGCTCGAGGCTCAAATCCTCTCCGTAGCCTTTGGCGATGCACCTGCCGGCTTTGAGCGGGGCGTTCAAATACAGATACATATCCGCCAGATTGGCCCAGGACGAAGCTTCCGGGGAATCGATTTCATAGGAGATCTGCAGCGCCGCGGCCGCGTCCCGGTAATTGTTTTGATTGAGATGGAGCTTGGCAAGCAGCTTCCAATACTCCGGCTGCCGGGGGGTTTCCTCCAGCAGAGGGGCCAGGGCGGTCTCCGCGGCACGCCACTTTTCCAGGGAAACGTGGCTGTAGACAAGCAGCTTCCGCCACTGCGGTTTCACTGTGTCTGCGGTGCGGATCAGCCGGTTCAGGACCTGTTTGGCCCTGACGTAATTTTTCGCATTATAATAGGCGGAGCCCCCTTTGAACAAGAGGCTGATATCGGGTTTTGGGCTTTCCAGTTCGAAAGCCCGGACAAAATGGTCCCCTGCTTCCGCGTAATCCTTGCGCAAATAGCTCGCCACCGCGTAGTTCTGATGCAGGGACGCATTTTCCGGGAAACGGGCCATGCCCTTGCGATACGCCATGCAGGCCTGCTCCAGATTATCCTCCAAAAACCAGGTGTTGCCAAACAGCCAGTACACATCCGCCGGGGCTTGCCGGGCATGGTCTTTCAGATACGCAGAGAGAATCTGCCGGGCCTTTTCGTACTGGTCCTGGTTGAGCGCCTCCTGCGATTTCACAAGAGCTGCCCGGGTCGCCGGCGAGAGTCTTCTGGGTTTTTCTTTGGCCTCAGCCCGGTTTGGCAGCAGACTGCCGCCTGCCACAAGCGCCGATGCCAAAACCACAGCTGTGAAAAATCGAATCGTTTTCATGGTTTCTCCCCCCATTTTCCTGCTAGCCATATTGTCCCCGGATCCCGGACCCCGTCACATCTCAAATGTAATGGGCACAGTCACCCGGGTGTTTACCGGCTCTCCACTGAAATAGCCGGGTTTGAATCGCCACTTTTTCACCGCCTCCCTGGCGTTTTCTTCGAAAAGACCTTCCGGCTCTGCCCGCAGAACCTTAACGTTATGGACACGGCCCTCTCTGTCGACAACAAAGCGCAGGATCACCTTGCCGTTAATCTCTTTGCGCCGTGCTTCATAAGGATAGACCGGCTGGACCCGGTTGATCAGCTGCGGTTTGCGGTCCAGGTCGCTCATGTTGAAAACCGTCTCTCCCAGATCCTGCACGGGGTTCGGCATGGCAACCCCCATGCCCTGTCCGGCCTCGAGATCCGCATTGAGTTCAAAATCGGGGGTCTCGATATTCATTTCCGGCCGCGGGGGCGGACTCTCTTTGTCGGGCATGGCTGCCTTCTCCGGCAGCTTGTGCATTTCTTTGTCCACAATCTCCTGTTCCTTCTCTTCTTCCTTCTGCTCAAAATGCTGCGGCTTCTGCATGGTAACCGCGGCAACGGGTTCTCCGTAATCGTGCTGCGCCCGCTTGGTCTCCGCAAGCAGCGGAATCATCATAAACAGCAGGGCGTTGATCAGGGCCGTGACAGCAATGACAACAACCATATCCCCGAAATTTTCGCGCATGGCGGACAGGTTCAACGGCTTCTCCTTTAAGACTTGGGCTTGCGCGCAGCAATGCTGATATTTTTCACCCCTGCCAGACGGCATCCGTCCAGCACCTGGATCAGGGTATTGGTTGTGCTCTGCTTGTCTGCGGCAATCACCACGGAGCCTTTCGGGGTTTCCATGACATACTGTTTCATGCGCGGCTGCACGGAGCGAACGTCTACTCGCTTGCCCTGCATAAACACATGGCCGTTTTGATCAATGCCAATGACCATGTTGGTCGCGGCCTTGGTTTCAGCGGATTTGGCCACCGGCCGCTCGACATCCACCCCGGCCTCTTTGACAAAACTGGTTGTGACCAGAAAAAAAATCAGCAGGATAAACACCATGTCCAGAAGCGGCGCCATATTGATCTCCGGCGCCCCGGAGCGTCCTTTGCGTAAGTTGCGAATGCCTTCCATAATCAATCATCCGTGTTGTGGCTCAGATTTCTTCCACCAATCCAATGCTGAAGCGCTCCATCCGGTCCTTGACCCGCTGCGCCCGCCGGCTCAGGAAATTGCCCAGGATCAATCCCGGCACCGCCACGATCAGTCCGGTCTGGGTGGTGATCAGTGCCTCGGAGATCCCGCCGGCCATGGCCTTGGCATTGCCTGTGCCGAAAAAGGCGATCACGTCAAAGGTTTTGATCATTCCCGCCACTGTCCCCAAAAGGCCCAGAAGGGGCGCAATGGCCGCCATGACCAGGATGGTGTTGATGTATTTGTTGACTTCTTCGTGATGCGGCCGCTGAATCCGGGCCAGAGACTTTTTGTCCGGCGCCAGGTTGGCGTTTTTGAACTCCATCACCTTCTCCAGGATATCCATCTGCCACGGAGCTGCTACAAATTCCGGATTCCGGTAGTTTGCGCGACAGTCCAGGATGGACTGCTCCTTGCTGCGCCAGCGGTAAAACTGGAGCGTTTTCTTCAGAATCAGCGCCCACATCCAGACAGACACCACCACCAGCGGCAGGATCACCCCGCCGCCGCTCTGGAGGTAATCGTATGTCCCCATGAAAAGGTCGTAAAACACGGTTACACGGCTCCTTCTTTAATGGCGCCTTTCTTGAGCAGCTCCACTGTCACCCTGTTGCCCTTTTCCTCGATATCGCCCAGGATCTTGTCCACCCGGCGCTCCAGGAAATGATGCAGCAGCATGATGGGGATGGCCACCGCCAGACCCAGCTGGGTGGTGACCAGGGCCTCCGAGATGCCGCCGGACATCAGCTTGGGATCGCCGGTCCCGAAAAGGGTGATTACCTGAAAGGTGTTGATCATTCCCGTTACCGTACCAAGCAACCCCAGAAGCGGCGCTACCGCGGCCAGGATGCTCAGGGTGGCGACAAATCGTTCCAGACGCGGCACCTGCCGCAGCACGGATTCCTGTATAGCGTTCTCCATCGCCTCCCGCGTAACGCCCAGATGGGAGAACATGGTGCCCAGCACATTGCAGGTGGGAAAGCGCTTGTTTTTCTCGCAATAGGTCCGGGCCTCCTCCCAATGCTCATTTCGAATAAAACTCATGATATTGTTCATGATTTTATCGGAATTGGAGCGTATCCGGAGCAGGAAAAGAAATCGTTCCAGTCCCAGGATCAGGCCTGCCGCGCCAACGAGGAGAATCGGCCAGATCAACAGGCCGCCGGCCTCCAGCCAGTCCCGGACATCCCGCGACTGTGCCATCCGTTGAAAAACGGAGCCCCCGGAGACATCGATGGGAACATGGCCGGATTCCCCCTTCATGTAGTTGCCCAGCGAATTTTTGACAAACCAGGAGGGGTCACCGGGAACGGCCACCAGCCGGTTCTTCTCGCCAAGCTGCAGATAGCCCGGCGGCTCGCCCGGCTTGCGATAGGCAGCCGTGAGTGAGCCGATACGCAGAATCTGTCCCTTCTGCTGCTGGTGTTCCGGCCCTATATAGGTCCCCTCGTATAAACGAATATCACCGGACTCCGCCATTTCGGTCCAGATCATGTCCACGAGCTGCTCAATGCCTGCCATGCCCGGAAACTGTTTCTTGGTCAGCAGGGGGTCCAATCGCTTGCGCCGCTCCGGATGCTCGGCGGTGACGGGGCTGTTCTCTACAAGGGACTCGGTACGCTTGGCGGCGTTGTATACCGTATCCGAGACCGCCTGGATCTCCTCTTTTTCGCTCTCAATGGCCTTTTCCAGGCTGTTCTTGCTTTCCAGCAAGCCCTGGAACTCGCTTTTCAGGGACTTCAGCCTTTCTCTCCGGGAAGCCAGATTCTCGTTGACCGACTCCAGTTCCTGCCGGAGTTCGGATTGGTTTTTGCGGATCAGCTCCAGCGTGTATTGGGCCTCTTTTTCCGTGGCCTGGTTGTCCTGCATGATCTCAGCGGCGATCCGGCTCCAGTCCTCGGCTCCCCTCACAGGAACAGCGGGCAGCAGGCACAGTATGAGGCTTATGACAAGCAGACGACGCAATTTCATTCCTTTATTCCTCCTATCGGGAGATCCACAAGTTCGACGGATTTCTGCTGTTTGGCCATCTCAATGGTATCCTGGATCGGCCGGCTGAAATCATGGGATATCATCTCCCAGCTTTCCGATTCCGGATTCCGGCGCCCCACGGTCTCGCCGTCCAGGGAATGGAAGAACACCGCTATGCGGCCCACCCTCAGGACTTCCGCTTCAATGGAGCGGCCATCCACATTGAGGGTTGCCGGGTCGGCCTCGATGGAGCGGCCGTATTCCGCCTCAACCTGCAGCGCCTCGATAACCCGGTGCAGCTTCTCGCTCATGCTGAGGTGATAGTCATTTAACGAATCCTTTAAAAACTGAATCCGCTCGCGGCGCTCCTTGGTGAGAAAGGTGAGATCCGATTCGATAAAGCCTTCCAAATCGCCAATCAGTTTGGCCAGGTACGGTTCCAGGTTGCGCCGAAGGCCCTGCATCTCCTTTTTCTGGCGCTTCAAGGCCGCGATCTTTTCTTTTTCCTGTTCGATATAGGCGGCATAGCGCTTGCTCTGATACCTGGCCCAGTCCAGCTGGGTCTTGTTCTGCCGGATTTCACTGATCAGCTGCTCCTTTTTCTGGCTCCACTGATCCGCCTGCTGCTGGGCACTGATCTCCTTCTCAATTGCCTGCCGGGTCTTGTCCTGCACTGTGGATACATCCTGGGCCGCGGCGGGGGCGATCCCGATCACGGCCGCCAGGGAGAACGCAGCAACATGGAATAACAAATAATTACGCATAGTCGGACCGTTTCTTTGATTCTTTGTTTGATTGTCCGTTTGGTTGTCCGGGAATTGCCATAAAAGCTCGATCTTCTTTAAAGTCGCATACTATACCCGCAGAATTATGACAGCTTCATGACATCTTGATGATGTTTTGATGAAAATTCTGTGAAGCAGCGGGGGTAAGAGAGCAAAAAGCCATCGGCGCCGGCATGCCGGCGCCGATGGCGGTGTGGTCCTGCCCGGTGAAGGACTAGTTCGCGAGGGTGCCGTCGGAGTTGAGCACCGGATCCTGCGGGCTGAAGTTGTCCTGATTGTTGTACCAGTCAGAAACGTTCCAGGGCTCGCCGCTTTCCTCCATGTCCTCGAAAAGCGGATTGCCGTTTCCGTAAACCAGGGAACTCTCCATGGTCAGCTGACCCGACAGATTCGTTGCACTGCTGCCCCCGTTGGTAAAGGTGGCCGTATTGTCGATATCGATCTGGGCCTTGCCGAATCCCGTGATAATGGTGTTGTAGAAGTTCGCAGCCGTTCCGCGCCGCAGCAGGATTCCGTAATCATTGTCCGCATACCCGCGGATGGTCAGGTTGGCCAGAACCGGGTGCGAACGCGGTGCCGCGTCATTGTTCTCCTCCAGGTTGTCGGCCTCAATGCCCTGGTCACCGGTGGACGCGTTTTTGTGAATGGAGACAAACTGCACCTTGCCCTGCCAGCCGTCTGTCCAGTCCAGACTGTCATCCTCGTTCTCCGTCAGATAGATGTGCCTGGCCTCGGCCGTGCCGCCGAAGAACTCCACACCGTCGTCCTTGTTGCGGTGCACCTGAATATGATCGATCGTGGTCTCGCTGCCCACGGCCTGGAAGGCAATGCCGTTTAACTCGTTCTGATCCGAGAACTTGTGGCCGGCATGGGCCACAACCACATACTGGAGCTCTCCGCTGCTGTCAGCCGGATCGCTGCCGCCGTATACGCCGGTATCGCCTTCCCCGAGACCCGTACCGCCGGTCCGGTTGATCGGTGCCAATCCCGTGATGATCAGTCCGCCCCATTCGCCACTGCCCTGGGCCGTATCGCTGGTCATCAGAATCGGCGCCTCCCTGGTGCCTTCGGCCATGATCTGGTGACCGCGGGATACCGCCAGGTACGGAATGATGCCGCCGGTATCGGTCAGCCCCTCGATCTTGGTCCCGGCCTCGATGGTCAATGTAATGCCATCGCCGGACGGCAGATTGTCCTTGTCGCCCACAAACACGGGACCGGCCAGCTGCCATACCCGGTCGCTGGTCAGCGTCGCATCCTCGGTCATGGTCCCCGCGGAAATCTCCACAACACCGCCGCCCTTGTCGGTTACCGGCAGACCGCCCACGGTCGAGGAACCAAAGGCCGAAGTGTCCAGATTCTGTGCAACCCCCAGCCGGGACTCGGCATCCGCACTGGTCTCGCCGTGCCGGACCGTCCAGCCGTCCGCCCAGCTCTGCGACGCGTTCGGATCAAACGCCCCCACGTAGGCGGTCGTGGCAAAGAAAACCGAGGCCTCTTGCTCGCCGAAATTACTGGCGCCACCGGTCTTTAATCCCGCCATGCTCTGGGCACTGAGGGTGCCGTCGGAGTTGAGCACCGGATCCTGCGGGCTGAAGTTGTCCTGATTGTTGTACCAGTCAGAAACGTTCCAGGGCTCGCCGCTTTCCTCCATGTCCTCGAAAAGCGGATTGCCGTTTCCGTAAACCAGGGAACTCTCCATGGTCAGCTGACCCGACAGATTCGTTGCACTGCTGCCCCCGTTGGTAAAGGTGGCCGTATTGTCGATATCGATCTGGGCCTTGCCGAATCCCGTGATAATGGTGTTGTAGAAGTTCGCAGCCGTTCCGCGCCGCAGCAGGATTCCGTAATCATTGTCCGCATACCCGCGGATGGTCAGGTTGGCCAGAACCGGGTGCGAACGCGGTGCCGCGTCATTGTTCTCCTCCAGGTTGTCGGCCTCAATGCCCTGGTCACCGGTGGACGCGTTTTTGTGAATGGAGACAAACTGCACCTTGCCCTGCCAGCCGTCTGTCCAGTCCAGACTGTCATCCTCGTTCTCCGTCAGATAGATGTGCCTGGCCTCGGCCGTGCCGCCGAAGAACTCCACACCGTCGTCCTTGTTGCGGTGCACCTGAATATGATCGATCGTGGTCTCGCTGCCCACGGCCTGGAAGGCAATGCCGTTTAACTCGTTCTGATCCGAGAACTTGTGGCCGGCATGGGCCACAACCACATACTGGAGCTCTCCGCTGCTGTCAGCCGGATCGCTGCCGCCGTATACGCCGGTATCGCCTTCCCCGAGACCCGTACCGCCGGTCCGGTTGATCGGTGCCAATCCCGTGATGATCAGTCCGCCCCATTCGCCACTGCCCTGGGCCGTATCGCTGGTCATCAGAATCGGCGCCTCCCTGGTGCCTTCGGCCATGATCTGGTGACCGCGGGATACCGCCAGGTACGGAATGATGCCGCCGGTATCGGTCAGCCCCTCGATCTTGGTCCCGGCCTCGATGGTCAATGTAATGCCATCGCCGGACGGCAGATTGTCCTTGTCGCCCACAAACACGGGACCGGCCAGCTGCCATACCCGGTCGCTGGTCAGCGTCGCATCCTCGGTCATGGTCCCCGCGGAAATCTCCACAACACCGCCGCCCTTGTCGGTTACCGGCAGACCGCCCACGGTCGAGGAACCAAAGGCCGAAGTGTCCAGATTCTGTGCAACCCCCAGCCGGGACTCGGCATCCGCACTGGTCTCGCCGTGCCGGATCGTCCAGCCGTCCGCCCAGCTCTGCGACGCGTTCGGATCAAACGCCCCCACGTAAGAGGTGGCCTC
Organism: uncultured Desulfobacteraceae bacterium; assembly: GCA_964635265.1. Lineage (GTDB taxonomy): Bacteria > Desulfobacterota > Desulfobacteria > Desulfobacterales > Desulfosalsimonadaceae > M55B175. Next base: position 11,101 of record CAZWNV010000011.1, on the reverse strand, counting down.
AAAAAATCCGGCCCCTTTGATGGTATCTGCACCGCCGGTCAAAAGCGCCTGCGGCGAGCCGGGGCCCTCTGCCGCAACGCTGATCTGCAGGGTATCAGACCTGGAACCCGCCGAAGCCCTGACCGTATCCACGGTTCCGCTTGTGCTGCCGGCGTTGTAGGTGACCCGGGCCCGGCCGCTGCCGCTTGTCACATCGCTTGACGCCGACAGGCTCGCCCCGCTGTTGTTGCTCGTCAGAGAAAAACTCACATTGACATCCGCCATGGCGCCGCCGTCCTGGTCGCGCACGGTGACGGTCACCTGGGCGCTGCCCCCGGCATCTACGGATCCCGGGCCGTTGAGCGAGAGGTTTGTCACCACGGGGGATCCGCTTCCGGAGTCATCCGAGTCTCCCGATCCCCCTGATTGCTCGGTGTCTTCATTGATGGAAAGATTGCAGTCGCCGTCCTCGTCGCAGCCCATAAGGGGAAACGCGATCAGACACACTGCCAGTAAAAGAACCAGTAACTTTCTCAAGCGCATCTTCTCCTCCTCGATTTGGTTGATAGTTATCTCCGTGCAGACTTTCTTTATCTGAAAGTATAATCGATACCGATGGCAAAGCGGCGGCCCTCGTCATAGCTGCGGCTTACCTGGCCGCCCTGCTCCCACTCGATATCCGGGTCGAGCAGATTCTCCGCCTCGAATTTGAACCGCCAGTTCTCGGCAAATTCGTGCCGGTATACAAAATCCAGGCGGGATGCCGGCTGTTTGTAAATATCATCCCGGCCGTAGGTCCCCAGCTCGGAAATGCGCTCGCCGGAGACGTTATACAGAAGGGTGGCCACTATCCCTTTCTGCATGTTCTCATAGCCCAGGTTCAGGTTGAGGACCCAGTCCGGCTGGCCCTGGAGCTGGCGGTCGTCACTGGTCAGCGTCTCTTTTTTCTCCTCCGGGATGCTGACCTCGGAATCCAGCCAGGCAAAGTTGCCCCCGACAAAAAAGTTCTCGAAGCCCTCCAGGAAATCCAGATACTTCAGGGCTTCCACCTCCACGCCGTAAAGGTCCGCGTTATCGGAGTTGACGTAGCCGCTGGTCTGGATCACCGCTGCCTTCCGGATTTTTTCAATGGGGTTGTCAAAGTCTTTGTAGAAAAGGCTCAGGGCGACATTCTCGTTGGGCGAGAAGAAATGCTCGAAGCGCAGATCGTAGCTGGTGATATCGGCCTCCCGCAGATCCGGATTGCCGACAACGAACAGGCCCGTGACCGGATCGGTGTACTCGCTCCTGGAAAGCTCCTTGAAATCCGGCCGGTTGGTGGTGCTGCTGTAGGCCAGGCGGAGTTTGGTCTTGTCTTTGCCGCCGATATACCAGGTGGCAGACAGCGAAGGGAAATAATCATCCACATCCAGCTCAGCATCATAGCGGGTGCCGGTTATGCTGTAGGATGTCACCTCCTGGTCCGAGGATTCGTAGCGGACGCCGCCGGTCAGGCCGAAATAGTCGTTGATGCGGCTATCCGCCATTGCATATACGCCGGTGATTGTCTGCTCCGCCGTGTATTCATCAGAAGGACGGGTGTATTCGGAGATCACGAATTCCCCGGAATTGATGTGCTCTGGCGAGAACACCGCTTCAATGGGATCGTCCAGGATATCGGGATCAAAGGTGTCGCTGAACGTCTGCGGATCAAACGTGAAACGGCGCATGTCAAAGTCCCTGCTCTTATCCACCAGCTTGAACCCGGTTTTGAAGGCAGTCTGCTGCAGCGCTTCGGTCGGCAGTTCCAGATCAAAAGAGAAATCATTGGTCGTGTCCGACATATCGCTCCAGGTCCTGCTGTTTCTGGCATCCTGCTCGATCGGGAGCTCCCAGATATCGTCTTTTTCATCATAGGCATAGGTATAGGAGCGCCGGTCCGGTTCTTCGCGGTCTCCCTTGCTGTAGGTATACTGCCAATTGAGCCCCAGATCGCCGGCAGCGGGAAAATCATGGTCACCGCTCACCTGCTGGGACAGGGTCTGGCGCTCCAGCCATATGAGCTTCGCCTTTTGGATATCTGTATCCCAGTCCTCAAAATAGCCCTGCCGGAGCCGGGTGGAGTCCAGCGTGTCGCGAAGGAGCATGGTGCTTGAAACGATTTTGTGATCTTTGCCCAGCCGTGCCCCCAGATTCAAAAACGCGCCGGTATTGATATTTCTGTCGCTCCAGGACAGATCGTAGTCATGAATGGTATTGCCGTCGGCATCAAAGGTCTTCCACTGCTGGTCCGTCAACTGCCAGGACTGCTCGTATCGCGCAGCAGCCATGAAGCCGAATCGGTATTTGCCGTCGCCGGGCCGGAACTGATTTCCGGTGGTGACGGAAAAATCCATGTCCGGCGGAACGGTTTCCTCGTCGATGTCCCAGTTATTGGGAAAGTTCTCGCCCATGGATTCAATGATGCCCGGGTAATCGGAAAGCCGCCCCCAGTATTCCTTGGGGGGCGTGGTGACCGGAAGGTCCCGGCTGTCGTCATCGATTCCCAGAAAATCGAGGTCGCCGCCATTATAGGTATTGCCATCCTCGAAGGTCGTATCCTGCCGGTAGCCGCTGCTTGCCGAAATCTTGCAGAAAAACTCATCCGGATAGGACCGGGGCCGCAGAAGCACGGTGCCGCCGGCAAAGGCCGCCGGGATATCCGGGGAGTAGGATTTCTGCACCACGATCCCCTCGAGCACCTCGCCGGGGTAAAAATCCAGCTCCATCACCCGGCGAGTCGGATCGGTGCTCGAGAGCCGGGCGCCGTTGAGCAATACACTGGAATAGCGTTCGCCGAGGCCCCGGACATAGACGTACTTGTCTTCCACCAGGCTCACCCCCGGCACCCGTTTTAATCCGTCCGTTACGTAAGTATCCCCCGCCCGGGCCATCTGCTCGGCGCTCAGCGCATCAACAACATCCGGGGATGCCCGCTCCTCCTCCATAAATGCGGGCATGCTGCCCTTCATGTGACTGGCGGTAACCTTGACCTCTTCCATCTCCAATGCCTGCATGCCGGCGAGCTCGATATCCCGGGTGACGGTCTGACCGGAGCGGATATCGACAGCAATGGTTTCAAAACTGTAATCGGGATGCTCAATGGATACGGTATAGGAGCCGGCCGGGAGCTTGAGCTCAAAGCGGCCTCTCGCATCCGTCTGCACTGCAATGCCCGCGCCTTCCGCGGTGAGTGTGGCATTTGCCACCTTTTCCCCGCTTTCTGCGGAAACCCGGCCCTGTAAGATCCCCCGCTTAGCCTCTGCCTGGGCCAGCACCTGCTGACCTGCTGCATTCCGGACGTGCTGCCGGGCTGCCGCGGCACCCTGCAATCCCGCCAAACATACCAAAAAGCCACAAACGAAAACCCCTATGCGTCTCAATGCCGACCTCCTTGCCGTATTCCGGATCATATGAAAAAATTCCGACACTTCTTGATGGCTGAACCATGATGGTGACACCCAGCGCCTGCAGTGCCGGGTGTGTTGTATGGATTTTGGGAGTTATGGAGGAGACGTGTAACGATATGATGACACGAAAATGATAATTGTTTGACGATTACGGGGCGATTTGGTGACTAAAGAGCGGCGATTTGGTGAATCGGCCGGAAAATCGGAGGGCAATGCAGAAGCCGGGGACAGAGAAAATCTGCCGGGATCAGGGCCTTCTGATTTGGGGTTTCCCGGGAATTTTTGCAGACAGCGGGGGTTTTGCACCCCCGCTTGCTTTCGAAGAGAGACGGTGAGACGGAACCGTCAGAGGGGCTATTCGGCGGCGGGGATCAGCTCCGTGAGGGGGACGGAGAGGATGTGGGATCGGGCTTTTCCCTTGAAAAATCCATTCTCCAGGACACAGATCAGCAGCTTGTCCCGGTACACGGCCAGATCCTGGATCGGCCCGCTGAAACGCTTCTGCAGACGGGAGAGCCGGCAGGAGCCGCCCGAACAGTCCAGAACGCCCACCGTACCCTTGCGGGGGCCGCCTCCGACCACGCTGGAGAGGTCGGGTTGATTGAGAGCGCATACGGCATAATATCGGCCCTTGGAAGCAAAGAGAGCGGGCTGGCTCCATACCTGCAGCTCGGCCGGAGCCGCATCTTCATAATCCGGGTCGGCAACCAGCAGGGAGTTCCCGGAGGCTGCGAAGCTCTCCGCGGACTGCCACTGCTTTTCCCCGGCTTCGTAGAGCAGCAGACGGCCGCCGGAATCGAAAAACCCTTTCTCATGGCTGCCGTCGCCGTCAAGATCCGCGTGAAAAGCACCGAACAGGCTGTAGCCATAGGGAACCGCCACGTTTCTTTCCTTTTTTACACCGCCGTTTTCCAGGTGCAGCTTGTGGAGAACCGGCAGAAGCAGATCCGACCGGCTGAAGCGCTGCCCCAAAAGCTCTGTCCCGCCGCCGGGCGGCTCCATAACAGCCAGGACATAGGCAAGATCCTCGGCGGCAATCCGGAAGCCGGACTCTGTAAGCCGCAAGACCCTGGAGCGCATGCCCTTATCCGGTACATAAATATTGAGCGCCACAAGACCGCGCGCAGATGCCGTCAGGCCGGCCACCGTGCCAAATCCCTCATAGCTGTATCGAAACCGCGGCTCCCCCTCCATAGCGCGGGCCTCGACCGTATTGCCGCTGAGAAAGACAAGATAGGGCTGCCCGCCTTCCCCAAGCTCCACCACCTGAAAGTTATGCACCCTCCGGTCCAGGCTGGCAAAAACGCCGGGGGCTGAGACCGGAATTTCCGATGTCATGCCCGGCACCCGGGTGGCTGCATGCCCCGGGCCGGCAGGCCTCTCGGCCCTGAGAGCTGTTTCGGGCTGCTGCCTCCGGGCGGCTGTTCGGTCTTTGCCGGCCTGTTGGGACAGATCGGTATCCGGATACACGGCCTTAATCTCGCCGCCGCTCCAGAGGGTGAGCATATCCGCGGCCGCCGCAAAAACCACCGCATTCGCGGAGGCCGCCTCCGGCTGCAGCTTTTCCACCTGGCTTCCGGTTTCATAACCCTGCCAGTCCAGATGGCGCAGGCGGGCCCGCAGCAGCGTATAGAGGGAACGGGCCGCGGCGGTACTGTCCATGAACAGGGCGGGCACATCCCGGAAGCGCACGGCCTCCATCCCCGGTTTGACATCACACTCCGGCCGGAGACACTTTACGGAAAGTACGCTGAAACGGGGCTGTGTACGCTTGACCCGGCATATGGCCACAGGTGCGGAAAACGCGCCCAGCGTCTCCCCGCTGTCCGGATCCACCACGTCGGGGCCGTGGGAATAAACGGTAAACAGATCCCCCCTGCTCACGCCTTCGCTTGTGCCTTTCCCCAAAAGAAGCGTTTCCCCGGGGCCCTCGATCAGAGCGGCCTCGATCACGGAAAGCTCCTTTTGGACCGTATCCAACGAAAAACGCTCCCCTGCTGCCGGCAGGCCGGTCAGCAAAAGGATGAGCAATGCCGCAAAAACCTGTTGCAGAAAACACGCCTGTATACGCAAAACGCTCTCTCCTGTTGCCATCTTGCCCATATGCCCGGTTTGCAGCACCCGGGCGGGGCCGGATTCACACAAAAAAACGGACAGCGCCTTAGAACACGAACTTCATGCCCGCGCCCAGCAGAAAGACATCATCATCGTCCTGAAAAATCTTATCAGCCAGGTCCCCGGAGAAAAGATAGGCCCCCTCGAGCTTGAAGGAAAGGTTTTTGTTCATTTGGTACGTATACCACAGATCCAGTTCGCAACCCAGATCATCCTCGTTAAAATAGGGGTCATCTTCTGCGGTGAGCAGATAACGCCCGGCCGCCCGCAGATGGTTTTTCTCGTCGAGCCGGAATTCGCCTTCAAGGGCAAGATTGATCAACCCGTTGTTTTTCAGGCCCGTCGGCATGGTGGCGCCGAACATATCGTCCACGAACCGGTCGCAGGAGCCTGCAAGCGAATCCTTGAAAAAAATCTGCCCCACCTTGACGTCAGCGTCGATGGACTGAAAGGCATCCAGGTCGCCGTCGCCGGGATCATCGTCGCCGCTTACATACAGGGCGTTCGCCGAAACCCGCGCGCCCTCCTCGATCTCGGCGCCAACGGTAAAATTGGCGAGATAGGCAGACACGTCCTGGTCACCGCTCTCGCCGGCATCTCCGCCCTGGTAGATAAGGTCGCCGGAGGCAAAGACCGGGCCTTCCAGCGCTCCTGTAAGCCCCAGCCAGAACTGATCCGCATCCCTGTACACGAGTTTCTTGCCGCCGAAGTTTCTCGCATAGACGCCGAAACCGCCGAGCGAGAGATCCGAAGCGGGCCGGAAATCCGCCCGGGCGACAAAAAGATCCGCATCATCTACCGGATCTTCCGGGGAATTCAAATCCTCCCCCTCCCACAGATCATCCTGCTCGATGCCGCGGAACCATCCCGTCATCCAGTTTATCTCCCCTTTTCCGTGCAGGGTGAGCCCCGGCGCCGTCTCCGTCCACAGCCACTGGTTGACCCCCGTCTTTTGCAGACCTGCCCGGCCGTAAATATTGCGGCTCATGCCCGGAATGACGGACTGGATATAGGCGAAGCGGTTCTCAAAATCCGTGCTGTCGCCCGAGTAACCCCAATCATCGCCGAAGTTATTGGCCCCGGTTTCAAATCCGTACACCATTTTGGCCAGACCGTCTTCGGTGCCCACCTCGGCGCGGAGCCGGAACTTGCCGACTCCCATGTTGGCGCTGTCCGTCTCCACCCCTTCGGCTGCGCGGCCAAGCTGCCTTGCGTTGGAGGTGCTGAAAAAGGCCGTCAGCGCCTTGCCGTGAAAATCCACAGTAACGGCGGCACCCGGAGCCGCGGACGCCGCCAGGAAGCCAAACGCCAATAAGATTCCCGTCAGTTTCTTCGCCGTTTTCCCCTTCCCCTTCATTGTGCCTCCTTAGGTCTCGTGTTTTGCCTTTTCATTTTTCCCTGCCGGTATTATGCATGTGCCGGACAACGTTTCCGGGCAGGGCGCAATTGTCCGGAATACAGTATAACCAGGACCGAATGGGGGCGCACGCATTTGCGCACCGCCGGAAGATGATAAGGACTGCAGAGAAGCCGGAACCGCTGTGAACGGCCCTTCCGGCAGAGGGGCCCGACCGCGTTTCCGCAGTTTATAGCCGATTTGCTATACCGGTTTTGCCGGCATCTGACAACCATTTTTTTTCTTGTCTGCTGCCGGAGGGGATACAACAGGAGTCCGCCATTTTTTTGGGATTTCCAATCCTGCCCGCATGTGGCAATATTGGTCGGAAATCTGGATCCCCAACCACCTCGGATTGCGACAGGCATTTATATGATCCTACACTTGTTCTGGCTGGCGGCCGGTTTCGGACTCCTGTACTACGGGGCCCACTGGCTTGTAAAAGGCTCGGCGAACCTCGCCCGCAGTCTGGGCATCAGCGCCGTGGTGATTGGTTTGACGGTGGTGGCTTTCGGCACCTCCTCTCCGGAACTCGTTGTCAGTGTCATCTCCTCCATCCAGGACAAAAGCATGATTGCCGTGGGCAACGTGGTGGGCAGCAACATCTGCAATATCGCCCTTGTACTGGGGGCTTCCGCCGCTATCACACCTATTGCCGCCAACCGTTCCGTAATCCGGCGCGATATCCCCTTGATGCTGGCCATATCCTTCTACCTCCTGCTGCTTTCCCTGGATTCGCACATCAGCCGCCTTGAAGGGGCATCGCTGTTTGGCGGGGTCATCCTGTATACGATTTTCAATTACTACATATCCGCCAAGGAAAACCGGGCGGCCGGCAAGCCGGACGCTGGCGGCCCCTTACCGGAGGCGGCCGCGGCAACAGAGGAAATAGCGGTCATCGAGTCCCGGCTGCGCCAGGGCCTGCTCATTGCAGCAGGAATTGCCGGCGTTGTCTTCGGCGCGGACAAAATGATCGATGCGGCCGTCGCCATTATGAAGAACTTCGGGGTCAGCGAAAAATTCATCGGTCTCACCGTTGTCGCCCTGGGAACCTCGCTTCCGGAACTGGCCACTTCCGCTGTTGCTGCGGCGAAGAAACAAATGGATATCAGCATCGGCAATCTCGTGGGCAGCAACGTCTTCAACATCCTCTCGGTTATCGGCGCGGCCGGCATCGTCCGGCCCATCCCGATTCCCGGCGGATTCGTGGAAAGCGGTTTGATTATCGACTACGGCGCAATGATGGGGATCAGCTTTTTGCCGTGGCTGATGATGCGCAAAGACTGCACCGTCCAGAGATGGGGCGGCCTTCTCCTGCTCTTCTGCTACGGCGGCTACATCACCTACCTGGTGGTCCAGGGCTGATCCGGCTCCGACGGGACGCCGGGGTCAGATCCCCTGCAGGAAGCCAAAGCGGGCGGATTCTGCGGGCGGATGCATTTGGGATTGCAACCGCCGGGCAAAATTGGCTAAGACCATATATAGAAGACACGAAAAATGGAAGGCAGCGATTCTATTGCCCCCACTGGCCAGCATGAGGTGCGAAATGAATATCCAACAGCTTGCCCGACACTATCACGTTGACGACGACCTGACCGGAAGCGTACTGGCCGCCATAAAAAAAACAAAAGGCGGTCTTGCCGGTCTCTGTGCAGATGATCTGATCCCGATCGACGGCTTCCACATCCGGGGCCGCAAATCAACGGTCGAGCATGCCGGACTGCTGGAAATCAAAGAGCAGGACCGGATTCTGGACCTGGGCTCCGGATCCGGTGGAACCGCCCGATACCTTACCACCCGGTTTGGCTGCCGGGTGCTGGGGATCGATCTCACGCACTCCTACGCAAAACTTGCGGCCACGCTTGCCGGGCTGTTGCAGATTGCGGACAGGACCACCTTTATCTGCGGCAACGCGGCAATCCTGCCCTTTGCGGCCCAAGGATTTGATATTGTCTGGAGCGATCATGTACAGATGAACATCCCGGACAAACCCGGATGGGCACAAGAAATCCGGCGGGTCTTAAAACCCGGCGGCAAAGTGGCGGTGCACGAGGTGTTTACCGGCCCCAGGGGCAACCCCTTCCTGCCGGGGCCCTGGTCCAGCGATCCGGAGACCAGCTTCATGGTCGAGGCGGAGGATCTGAAGCAGATTTTTGCGGAGGCAGGGTTTTCTATCCTGGAATGGCAGGATGTAACCGAAATATCCAGCCAGTGGTTTCAAAAAATGCAGGCCAAAAGAAAAAGCGCTCCTGCCTCGCCCCTTGGCATCCATCTGCTGATGGGACCGAGAGCGGAAGAGAAGATGGCCAACATGGGAAAAAGCCTGGCAGAAGGCTACGCCCGGGTCATCATGGGCGTGCTGGAGAAATCCTGAGGCATCCGGGCTCTCCGCCGGGGCTGCCCCTGTTCCTGCAAACGCCGTTTCAGGGCGCCACAGCGGTACGCACAAGGCGATAGCTTACCACAAGCGTATTGGCAATGATTCTTCCGGGTATCATGCATACCAGAAGCAGCAGTTTGGTGCGATTGAGATCATCAGAGAAGGAGAAGGGATTATCCACCAATCCGCCGAACCATCCCAGATCCCCCCTGTCCACCTCCGGCATGGGAAAAAGCCCGCAAATGCCGATATAAACGGCTGCGGCAATCCAGTAATGAGGATTTAACGCCGCCGCCATTTTGGCAGCGGCAGCCTCCGCATCAAATACAGCGGAGCCGGCATCGCCCAAGAGGAACGGAGACTTGAGCAGCAGAATATAAGGGGCCGCAACCAGGGCTGCGGACAATCCCCAGAGGCCTGCGAGCTTCAGCCATGTAGAGGGGCTGTAATCCCGGACGCCTGCTGCCTGGCCCGAAGCCTCCTGCTGCTGCTCTGCCGGGCGCTGTTTCCCCCAACCGCAGTTTTCACAGTAATACGCGGAGGCGGAGCCTTTTGCGCCGGAATCCCGGCGGCTTGCAGGGGTCAATGGATGATTGCACCTGGGACAATTCATAAGCCGGTCCTTTCCTGCGGTCTTTTTCTCCAGTCACCCCGATCGGGCGCGATTTACACGATCTTGCGGATGGTGCCCCGGGCATAAGCCACAATCACCTCGCCTTTTTCCCCAAGGACAGACACCCGGCATTCGCATATGGCCCTGCGCTTTCCGGAGTATAATAGGGGCCCGAATGCCCGGCTACTCGGTGCCGACAAAAAAGGGACGGAAGCTGCTCTCATCCCGTTTAAGCGCCCTCTCCACACTGGCCAGGAGCTGTTCCCGGTCCCGGGGGAGCTCCCCGGAGAGATCGATATAATTGGTGTAGTGGTCACTGCGCAGGCTCGTGGCAACCTCCAGGTTCTCCAGGATCAGCCCGGCTTCCCGCAGGACATCGTGGGGCCCTGCCATAACAAAATCGCCCTTTTGCACCTTGCGCAGAAGCGGGGTGCCGACCTTGGGCACAAAAGTCCGCAGCCGCACATACTCGGGTGTGATGGCGTTCAGGGCGGAGGCTGTCGCCAGGGCGTGTTCCCGGCTCCGCCTTTTGCCGCCGATTCCCAGCATGACATAGGTGCTGTTCTCAATGCCGGCGCCGCTAAGAATCCTTCCCGCCTCGATCTGCTCCGAGCGGGAGGCCCCCTTCCGGATATCGGCCAGGACCGGGTCGTGGCCGCTTTCAAGCCCCACGTGAATACGGGAAAGGCCTGCCGCCGCAAGGCGCCGCAGCTCCTGTGCCCCCTTTTCCAGGATATAGCGGGCTGATCCGTACACGGTCATGCGCTCCACCTCCGGAAAAATCCGCCGTGCAGCGCAAAATACCGCTTCCAGGGTCTCTGTCGGAGCGGCGATGGTGTTGCCCGCGGGAAAAAAAATGCGGCGCACCCGGGGTCCATACTGCGCCCGCGCGGCCTCGAGATCCGCTATGATTTCCGCAGCAGGCCGAACCCGGAAGGGCGGGCCCTTTTTGTAGACCATGCAGAAGGTGCAGCGGTTGTGGGGGCAGCCGACCGTGGCCTGGATCAAAAGGCTCCCGGCCTCGCTCGGCGGTCTGTATATGGGACCTTCATATCGCATATGGCAGCCTTCTCCGCATTTCCTGCCTTTTCCCGGCATCTGATAAGCAGTATAGCAGGAAAACCGCCGGCTGCCAACAGCCGAAAAAAATCCGGAGAAGAAACCGCTTGACGGCGGGGGAGACGGCAGGT
>CAZWNV010000010.1:0-30816 GCA_964635265.1 uncultured Desulfobacteraceae bacterium | reverse complement strand
CGGTCGGCATGCATGGCGGTGCGGCCGCTCATCAGATTGCCCAGCGCTTGCTGGATCTGCTGCTCGGTTTCCGAGTCGATATAGGAGGTGGCTTCATCAAAAATGATCAGCTCCGGATCCCGGGCAAGGGCCCGGGCGATGGCCAAGAGCTGCCGCTGGCCGCTGGACAGCGAGCTTGCGCCTTCGGAGAGCGGGGTGTTTTCGCCCTCCGGGAGGCGCCTGATAAAGCTGCTGCAGTTGGCGTGCTCCAGAACCCGGTGAAAGGTTTCCGCACTGACGGATGAAGCCCTGCCGGGGAAAATGTTTTCTTTTATGGAGCCGGAAAACAGAAAGGGATCCTGCATGACCAGGGCGATTTTTGCGCGCAATGCGGCAATCGGGAAGTTTTCGATGCATTCGCCGTTAATGCGGATGAAGCCGGCCTCCGGGGCATAGAAGCGGGCGATCAGATTGATCAGGGATGTCTTGCCGGCACCGGTGGGGCCGACCACCGCGATGGTCTTGCCGGCCCGGATGGAAAGCGAGATATCCCGGAGAACCGGCTGGCCGGGGGTGTAGGAAAACCATACGTGCTCAAACCTGATCTCCCCGATTGTTTCCGGGCCGGGCAAAAGGTCCGTCTCCTTCCGGTCTTTCGGCCGGTCCTCCCGGTCGTTTTCCTCGAGCAGCAGAAATATGCGCTCCGCGGAAGACATGGCATTTAGGGTGATGTTGTATTTTTCCGCGATATCGCGGATGGGCCGGAAAAACATCCGCAGGTAGGAAATAAAGACGACAAGGGTTCCGAGGGTGATGCGCTCGGCCAGCATGCTGGCGCCCCCGTAGAAGATGACCACCGCCAGCACCACCGAGCTCATCAGTTCAATAAAGGGCATGAAAAAGGCGAATACTGTTATCTGGCGCATGCCCGCGGAGAAATATGCGTGGTTTAAGTCCCGGAAGGCGGCGTAGTTGGCCGCTTCCCGGCGAAAAAGCTGGATTACGGCAATGCCGCCGATGGTTTCGGCAAACTGGGAATTGATTTCGGCCAGCTTGACCCGCAGGGTGCGGAAGGCTCCCCGGGCCGCACCGGCAAATCTGGCGGCGGCGTAGAATACGAAGGGAAAGATGGCGTAGGAGGCAAGGGCCAGCTGCCAGTCGATGGAGAAGAGCACGATGGTAATGCCGGTGATCAGGAACAGGTCCTTGAGAACGAAAATGATCACCGAGGTAAACATTTCGTGCATGTTCTGGATGTCATTGGTCACCCGGGTGACGAGCCTGCCCGTGGGGTTTTGCGTAAAAAAGTGCAGGGAGAGGCCCTGCAGGTGGGAGAACAGGTGCATCCGGAGGTCATGCATGATCCCCTGGCCGACGGTTTCCATTAAAAAGACCTGGTAAAAACTCGCTCCGAAATTGAGGAAAACGACAAGCAGCAGGGCGGCGGCTGCATATATCAGGCCGTCCATATCCGCCTGCCGGAGCCTGGCTGCTTCGCCGGGGGGAAGCTCAGCCGTTTTCCGGTACTCGATGGCCGCAGTATCGCCGGATACCGTGAATTTTTCCGGGTGGGCCTCCACGATGGCGGCGATTTCCGGATTTGAAAGGTCCACCTCCAGCACAGGCCGCCCGTCTTCTGCCTGCTGTTCCTGCCCGCTGTATCCGGGCACAATATAGCTGTCTATGGCGAGCTTGGTAATATAGGGAATGCCGAGCTCGCAGACCGTGATCAGCACCATCAGGACCAGGGTGATCAAAAGGAGCAGGCGGTAGGGCCGGGCATAGGGGGTGAGCCGGCGGAGCAGCCGCGTGTCCTGGGATTTTCCGAGCTCTTTTTCGCCGAATCGGGCCTTGCTGTCCATCTTCGTCCTCAATCCTGATTTTCCAGCCGCTGTAGCATGTCGGTCCGGGCGTAATAAGGGCTTTGAGCGAGTAGCTGCCCGTGGGTCCCGGAGGCAGTGCAGCGGCCCTGGTCCAGGACCATGATTTGGTCGGCAAAAGAGATCGCGGAAATCCTGTGCGAAGCGATAATGATGCTGCAGCGGCCGGAAAGTGCGCGGATGGTTTCCGTGATGGTGGCGGCGGTCCTTGCGTCCACCTGGCCCACGGGATCGTCGAGAAGGAGCACCGGCGGGTCCTGTATCAGCGCCCGGGCGAGCACGATGCGCTGTTTCTGCCCGCCCGAGAGCGTTACGCCCTTCTCGCCCACGGGCGTTTCCATGCCGTCGGGAAATGCCGCCACGGTCTCCGCGAGGCAGGCCGCCTCCAGGGCCTGCATGATCGCATTGTCATCCGCGGTTTTGCCGAAAGCCACGTTTTCGCGGATGGTTCCGGAAAACAGGAACGGCTCCTGGGAGACAAATCCGATCTGGCGGCGCAGATCTTCCAGCCGGATGCGGCGGATGTCCGTGCCATCCATGGTGATGCGGCCGCTGCTGACGTCATAGAGCCGGGGGATCAGCTTTAATAAAGTGGTTTTGCCGCTTCCCTGGGGGCCTACAATGCCCAGTATTCGCCCCGGGGCGACCTGGAAGGACAGATCCGAGAGCGCGTACCCGGCATGACCGGGATAGGTGAACGAGACCGATTCAAACCGGAGATCCCCGTTAGCCCTGGAAATCAGAACCGCATCCGGTGGGTCGGGAATTTCCGGCCGGGTCTGCAGGATCCGCTCGATGCGGTCCAGGCTTGCTGCTCCCCGCTGGATCAGGTTGGTCACCCATCCCATGGCCATCATGGGCCAGGTGAGCAGGTTGAGGTAGTTGATGAAGGCCACAAAATCCCCAGCCGTGATAACACCGGAGATGGTCTGCCGGCCGCCCAGAAAGATGACGATGGTCAGGCTGATGTTGGTAAAGAGCAGCATCATGGGGAAAAAGCCGCCGGTGATGCGCACCAGCCTGAGGTTCTCCCGGATATAGTCGGCGGAGTTTTCCTTCAGGCGGCGGTACTCCGTATCCTCCATGGTATAGGCCTTGACGATGCGGATGCCGGAGAAACTCTCGCGTGCCGTTTCGGTGAGCGCGGAGAAGCTCTGCTGGACGCTGGTGTAGCGCTGGTGCATTTTCTGGCCGAGTTTGCGGGTCATGAAAATGATGATCGGCATGGGGATCAGGGCAAACAGGGTGAGCTTGATGTTGATATAGGCCATAAAGCCGATGGCAGCAAACCCCAGAAAAACAGCGTCCGTGAAGGCAACCATGCCCATGCCGACAGCCATCCGGATATTGTTGATGTCGTTGGTGGCATGGGCCATCAGGTCGCCGGTTTTGGCCCGGTCAAAATAGGCCGCCGACAGCGTCTGGATATGGGCAAACAGCCTGTTGCGCAGCCCTTCTTCCACCACCCGGGAAGTGCCGATCAGCAGGCGGCGCCAGGTAAAGCGCAGTACGGCCATGAAACCGGCGATGAGCAGGATTTCTCCGGCATAGGTGGCAAGCCCGGCCCAGTCAATGGAGCGGGCCGTCAGGTCATCCACGGCCCATTTGATCACGCGGGGGATAAAAAGCTGGAGGACATCCACCGCCATGAGGCAGCAGATGCCTGCGGCGATCAGCTTGCGGCGCCGGGAAAAATACGGTTTCAGCAGTTTGAAGGACTGCATTGCTTTTTCTTTGTTACCGTCTGATCCGTTGTGGTATAAGTAGACAGTTTCACGACAGAAAACAATTTGCCGGAGCCAGTCCGTGGAATCCAAAAGCACCTAATATAATCCGATTGCGGCCGGGATTCAATGAAATTGGAGAAAAACGCCGGATATAGAGCAGCAGGGGCCATGAGAAGCGGCTGCGCCCGTGCCCGGGTGGCTGCCTTTGTGCGCCTCGCGGCGCTGCTACTGCTGTTCTCGGGCCTGCTGGCTGCGGGCGGCCATTCTGCGAACGCCCAGATGGAGCATCCCTCGCTGCAGGAGGCGGAAAAGATCCCTTCTTCCTATGAGCTGCTGGAGCAATCCCTTACGGAAAGCCTCAATGTGGAGCAGCAGCAGCTCAAGGAGTTTTTCCGGGAGCTCGGCGAAGCGCGGGAGTTTGAACAGTTGTGCCGCGAGCGCCTGGATGCCTACCGGATTCAGCTGAGTGCCCACCGCAACATCCTGGTGCTGCCCACGATGGCCGCATATGAGCTCCGCAATGCGCACGGCCAGCATCTGGCAACCCTGAACAAACTCTCCGAACGCACGGTCGAGCTGGAGGAGAGGCTAGTAGGGCTGCGCCGTCAGAAGGAAAATATCAGCGGCAAACTCAATTCCTACCAGGAGCAGCTCAAGGAAACCGAGGTGGAGACTCCCGGCTCCGGGCAGCCTCAGGGAATCCGGAGCCAGCTCAAGCAGTTGATCGGCATCCTCTCCGCCCAGCAGGAGGTGCTGCGCGATATTGAGGCTGTCTACGAGAGGCTGCTGGAGAGAACCCGGCAAATGCGCTCCGAGTACGAGCAGACTGGCCGGATGTTCGAGCAGGAGCTTGCCGAGCGGGAGGAGAAGCGCCTGTTAAAGCGCAACATCAATCCCGTGAGCCGGGCGGGGCTGGAGCAGCTCCAGCTCGAGGCGGGCAGGCTGGCTGCCAAGATGCAGCGTTTAACCTCTTATTCCTACTGGCGCGAGATCGGCATCTCGGATGAAGGGGGCTATACGCTGTTTGTACTGATATACTTTCTGCTTCTGGCAGTGCTTGGCGGTGTGCTCTGGTTCTGCCGCCGGTTTTTTGCCCGGCTGCGGGATAGAAGCCGGGAGAAGGGCTTTTTCTGGCATTACATGGGTCTTCGCCTTATCCGGCGCTCGCTGTTTATGGCGGGGGCGGTCCTGTTTATCCATTTCTTTCCGGTAAAGCCCGCCTATCAATACACGCCGCTGTTTCTCGCGCTGGATTTTGTCAAGAACATCCTTTTTGTCGTCCTGGTGATCCGCTGGGGAGTGAACTTCCTGGGCGTTCTCTGGGCGGATACGGAGGTTCCCTTTTACCGCTTCCTGCATGCTTATCTCAGGGTCCTGCTCTACGGGATCCTGGGCTTTGGCATTGCCTATTACCTGATCAGGGCGGGAATCGGGGAAACCTGCGTAATGCTGATGTTTATGCGCTTTGCCTTTGAACTGCTGCTGCTGGCATGGAGCTTTATCTTCTGGCACCGCTTCCGTTTTTATGCCAGGAATTCGCCTATTATGGAAGAAACCCGGTGGTTTGTCTATATCCACCCCCTGCTGCCGGCTGCGGGCTACCTGGCGGTCATTGCGGGCTTCGGCTTTGAAATGGCGGGTTACGGCGCAATGGCCGGATTCTGGTACACTTCCCTCTGCCGCACCGCGCTTGCGCTGCTGTGGCTCGGCATTTTCTACATGGTGCTGAAGGAACTCTCCTCTGCACGGGAAAGCGAAAGAGCGGAACAGGACTATTTCGAACCCGGAGAGGAAAGGCCGATGCCCATCCGGCGGCTTCTGATCCGTCTCGCCAAGATCGCGCTCCTGGTGCTTGCGGTGCTGGCCGTCCCCGTTGCCTGGGGGGCAAGGGGGACTTTCCTGGCGGATTTTTTCTTTGCCGTCAACTACGAGGTCAAGCTCGGCGAGATGCAGATCAGCCTCCTGGACCTGGCGGTAGCGCTGCTGGTGGTGCTGCTGACCCACACGGTGGCGATCGTATGGAAAACCCTGCTAAAGGACAAGATCCTCTCCCACCGGGACATGGAGCCCGGGCTGAAGGACTCGATCACCACGATCAATGGCTATGTGGTCTGGGTGCTCGGCATCATGATCGTATTCCGGGTCATCGGCATCAGCGCGGCCTCGCTCGCGGTTTTGTTCGGTGCGGTGGGTATCGGAATCGGCTTTGGGCTGCAGAATATTTTCAACAATTTCATAAGCGGCATTATCCTGTTGTTTGAACGCCCCATCCAGGTCGGCGACGTCATCGAGATCAACGGGATCTGGGGCACAGTGACCAAGATCAACGTGCGTGCCACCCAGGTCAAGACCTATGACAATGCCGACCTGATCATTCCCAATGCCGATTTTGTGAGCCGCCAGCTCACCAACTGGAGCTTCAAGGATGCCCGGGTGCGGCGCTCCATTACCGTCGGCGTGGCCTACGGCTCTGACGTCGCCCTGGTCCGCGAGACGCTGCACAGCATAGCCAACAATCATCCCCGCATCTATCGCAGACCCCAGCCGGAGGTGCTGTTCTCCGACTTCGGGGAAAGCGCCTTAATTTTTAAGTTGCGTGTATGGGTGCACATCGATTATTTTCTTAACGTGGAGACAGACATCCGTTTTGACATTGAGCAGAAATTCAAAGAACTTGGCATTCATATTCCATTTCCCCAGAGGGATATACACATTAAACAGTCCAGTCCCGCCCCGCAGGAGGGCGTGCCGGCCGAATAAAGAGCGGTCTTTACCCCTGCAGTACAGGCTGTACCAAAGAAACGGCCGGAAAACCAGGGTCCGGCTGCAGGAGGTTTTTGTCCGAAATCCCGGCGGCCGGGTATACAGGAGTAGCTGCAAATGACCACCCATTTCGTTCTGCTGGCGGTGCTGCTTGTGCTGTCCGGTTTTTTTTCTTCCTCGGAGACCGCTTTGTTCTCCATTTCCACCGCCAGGGCCAAGCATCTGGCAAAGGAATCCGGCCGGTTGAACCGCCTGATCCTTCATATGAAGGATCGTCCGCACACGCTGTTAACCACGATTCTGATCGGCAACAACCTCGTCAACATCGCGGCCTCCTCGCTTGCCACCGCCATTACGATCCGCTTTATCGAGGAGATGCTCCCGGGCCGGACATTTGCCAATGCTGTAGGGGTCGCAACCGGGATCATGACCTTTTTGATTCTGGTCTTCGGCGAGATCTTCCCCAAGACGGTGGCCACCCGCAATAACGTGCTGGTGGCAAAGACCGTCATCATGCCGATCTACTGGCTCTCCTTTGTCTTTTATCCGCTGATTCTTTTTTTGAACTTCATCCCCAGGCTTGCCGGCCGGTTCGGCAGCGCCCCGCACGTAACCGAGGAAGAGCTGATCACTTTTGTCGAGTTTGTCCATGATGAGGGCCAGATCAACCCGGAGGAAAAAGAGCTGATCAACAATATCGTAAAGCTTGATGACATCAGTGTATCGGAGATCATGACCCCGAGTGCGGACATGTTCATCATTGACAAGTCGGCCGAGCCCGAGGTCGAGCGCATCCTGAAATCGGGATATACCCGGATTCCGGTAATCGAGGGGGATATTGACCATGTTGTCGGTATCGTGAATATCAAGGACCTGTTCCGCGAGCATACGACGTCCCCCGATAGCATCAGCATGGAGCGCATCATGCGGGAGCCCTATTTTGTGCCGGAGAACAAGAAGCTGGACCAGCTGTTGAACCAGTTCAAAAAGCGCAAGGATCATGCGGCCATCGCGGTTGACGAGTATGGGGAGGTCTCGGGCATCGTGACCCTGGAGGATGTGCTGGAGGCCATCGTGGGCGATATCGTCGATGAAACCGATATCGTCAAGCCACCGGTGGTGAAAATCCGCAACAGGGAGTGGCTGGTGCTCGGCGCGGCGGATGTCTCCACGGTAAATGCCAAGCTCCATATGAACATCCCCGAATCTCCGGATTACGAGACCTTCTCCGGCTTCATCCTGGAACAGATCGGGCGGATCCCCAGGGAGAAGGAGCAGATTGTCATCGACAAGTACATCATTACCGTAAAAGAAATGGAGGGCCACCGGATAAAGACGCTGGTTGTAAAGCGCAAATGACGTACTGTGTTTGACTTTGCCCAAGCCCCTTGATATCCAGGCAACTTATGGAAGTCGGACGAATTGTGGAGTATATTGAACAGCAGCAGATTCTCTGCGCGGTGGTCCTTGAGGATCAGGAGCAGCGGGTGCGCCTGTTGAACGAAAAGGGACGGGAGCTCAACCAGAAGTGCAGCCGGCTCTGTCATGCATCCAGCACCCGTATCAGTGTCAACCGGGATCGGGACCGGCTCGTGCAGGAGCTCAAGGAAACCGCCGCCCGCCGCCGGGCAATCCAGGAAAACATTGATATCCAGGAGTTGTGGGAGGTTTTAACCCCGCTTAACGAATGGGTGGACCTGGAAACCATGACCGGCCTCTGCTTTCCCGACAATGCCAACGGCGACCACGAAGCCGCTGTGATCCGCGCCTGCTTTGAGAGCCGGGTGTACTTCAGGTTCGACTATGATTCCTTTTTCCCCCATTCCCCGGAGGAGGTCGAGGCGAAAATCGCCCGGCAAAAGCAAAGCGAGGAGCGGGCCAGGCTGGTTGCGGACGGGGGAGAATGGTTCCGGCGCCTGCTCTCGGGCCAGTCCCCGCCTCCGCCGGAATCCTTTCATTATATTACCGAGGCCTTAAAGTCTTATTATCTTTTCGGAAAGGAAAGCCGGTTCTACTCCTTTGCCAAAGCACTGGTGGCAAAGGCGGGGGTGGAAAATCCGGATGTGATCTTTGACGCCCTGGTCCGCCTGGGTGTCTGGACAACGAACCAGAACCTGGAGCTGGACCGCTTCGAGATCGCCACAGAGTTCTCCGCGACTGTAAACGAGACGGCATCCAATATTCCGCCGGCAGACGTCCGGGATGTGGGCGGCACGGAACGGATGGACCTGACCGCCCTGGATCTGATCACCATAGACGGCCAGGGAACCCTGGATTATGACGATGCCCTGAGTATTGAGCCTGTTGAGAAGGGCCACCGCGTGGGCGTTCATATTGCTGACGTGGGCCATTACGTGGTTCGGGAGGGGGTTGTCGACAGGGAAATCATGCAGCGGGGCACCTCCATTTACATGCCGGACTTAAAGATTCCCATGCTCCCGCCCCGGATGGCCGAAGATATCTGCAGCCTCAAACAAGGGGCCGTTCGGCCGGTTATCAGCATATTCTTTACCGCCACGCCCACCGGCGGCATCTGTGACGAGGAGATTGTGCCCGCCTATGTGTCGGTCAGACGGCAGTTAAGCTACAATGAGGCGGACGCGCGCGCGGATTCCGATCCATCGCTGCGGCAGCTCCATGAACTGGCCAAGCGCTTCCGCGATCAGCGTCTCTATGATGGCGCCATGCTGATCTCGCTGCCTGAAATCAGTCTGCGGGTGTTTGACTCGGGAGAGATCAGCATCCGCAAGCTGGACCGGAGCAGTCCGTCGCGGCTGCTGGTCTCGGAAATGATGATCATGGCCAACTGGATCATGGCCCGGTTTCTGCAGAAAAACCAGGTCCCGGCCGTGTTCCGCGCCCAGCCGGAGCCCCGGGGCAAACTCTACAGGGACCCGGACGAGGCGACGCTTTTTCAGAACTGGATGCAGCGGCGGATGCTCTCCCGGGTTGTGCTGACGACCCAGGCGGAATACCATTCCGGCCTGGGCCTTGACGCCTATGTCACGGCCACCTCTCCCATCCGCAAGTACTTTGACCTGGTGACCCAGCGCCAGATCCGCTCCTGTTTTCAACTGGAGCAGGGCTACAGCGCAGCGGAGATCGAGCAGATTATCCAGCAGGTCCAGCAGCCGCTCTCCCATGCAGCCATCACCCAGGCCCGGCGCTTTCGCTACTGGATGCTCAAATACCTGGAGGAGCGCATCGGGCAGAAGGAAGAGGCGATTGTACTGGATAAAAAATGGAACAAGTACGGCATCCTGCTCACTGCTTACCTGCTGGAATGCCGGATGCCGGTGTCCGGCAGCTGGGAGTTGAAGCCGGGAGATCTTATCCAGGTGACCATTCAGCACGTCCATGCCAGGCAGGACAAGATCGCCGTTATGCTGGGATGAAGCGGGGGATGCAAGTCATGGCCCGAACCAAAACCGTATGCACCATCGGCCCCTCAAGCCGGGATCAGTCGATACTGGAGGCCATGATTGCCGAAGGGATGAACGTGGCCCGCCTCAACTTCTCCCACGGCAGCCACGAGAGTCATGCCGCCGTTATCGAGCGGATTCGCGCCGTCTCTGATGCCAAAGACATCCCCGTTGCCATTCTGCAGGATCTCTGCGGCCCCAAGATCCGGGTCGGGGCCATTGATCCCCCGGGGATCCGGCTGGAGCCGGGCGATACCCTTACACTTACCAACCAGCCGGCAAGCGGGGGGCAAAACCGGGTCACGGTAAGCTATGCCCACCTTCCCCAGGACGTGGAAGAAGGCGATGTCATTTTGCTCGCCGATGGCATGATGGAGCTCGATGTGCAGCGCACAACGGAGACGGATATAGAATGCCGGGTTGTCATCGGCGGCGTTCTGACCTCGCACAAGGGCATCAACCTGCCCTCGGGGACGATCCGGGCCCCGGCGCTGACGGACAAGGACAAGGCGGACCTGGAGTTCGGGCTTCGCCAGGATGTGGACTTTATCGCCCTTTCCTTTGTTCGCGGGCCCGAGAATATTGCCGAGGCCCGGGAGCTGATTCGCCGCAGCGGCAGACAGACCCCGCTGATCGCTAAGATTGAAAAACACGAGGCGGTAAAAAACATGGACGCCATCATCGCCGCTGCTGACGGGATTATGGTGGCCCGCGGCGACCTGGGGGTCGAGATTCCTCTCGAACGGGTCCCGGAGATTCAAAAACAGCTTGTGCGAAAGGCCAACGCCGCCGGAAAACCCGTGATTATAGCCACCCAGATGCTGCGCTCCATGGTGGATGCACCGCGCCCCACCCGCGCAGAAGCCACGGATGTGGCCAACGCCGTTCTCGACGGCACGGATGCGGTGATGCTCTCCGAGGAAACCGCCAGCGGTTCCTACCCGGTAGCCGCCGTGGCCTACATGCAAAAGATAGCCAAAAGCGCGGAAGAAACCTACAATTATGAAAAATCCTTTTCCATGGTCACCGATATCCATGTATCGGAATCGGTGGCCCATGCCGCCTGCATCCTGGCCGATCATTTGCAGGCCGCCGCCATTGTCGCCTCCACCCAGTCCGGATTCACGGCAGCACAGATTTCCCGGTTCCGCCCGCGCAGCCGGATCATTGCGCTTTCTCCGGACAGGCAGACGGTTCGTCGGCTATGCCTGTTCTGGGGCTGTATGCCCAGTTTTGTCCCCCGGGCAAAAGACGTTGACGATATGCTGGATGCAGCGGTAAACAGGGCACGGGAGACAGGCCATGTAAAAGCGGGGGATCTCCTGGTGATTACGGCCGGCCATCCCCTTTGGGAGCCCGGAACCACGAATATGATCAAAGTCCGGGAGATTTGACGGCTTCGGAAAAACTCTCAGTGCTTAAAACTGCGCTGGCCGGTAACCACCATGGTTGCCCCGGCTTCGTTGCAGGCCTGGATGGACTGGTAGTCGTTGAGGGATCCGCCGGGGTGGACGACCGCCGAAACCCCCTCGCGCAGTCCTATATCCACGCCGTCGCGGAAGGGGAAGAACGCATCGCTTATCATGGATGCCCCGATGAGGCCGCCTTTTTCCCCGGCCACGCGTTCGTCAACCGCGGCCTTCTTTTCCGGATCCTGCAGGTTGTTGTAGGCGGTGTTCCAGGCCTCAAAAGCGTAGCGATCCGCGAGTTTGCGGTAAGCCTTGTCCCGGGCGATTTCAGCAACGCCCACGCGGTCCTGTTCGCCGGTGCCGATGCCCACTGATACGCCGTTTTTGACATAGATCACGGAGTTGGAGGTTACCCCGGATTCCAGCAGCCAGCCGAAGATCATGTCCGCATATTCCTGTTCCGTGGGATGGCGCGCGATCTGATAAGTCTCGCCCTTGTATTCACATGCCGCCGGCTGGAAATCCGCTTTCGAGCGTGCCTCCGGCACATAGGAGAACTGGGTGATGATGCCGCCGTCGATCAGGCTTTTAAATTCCACCGTGCGCTGGGCGGCAAATTCCTGAAGCCGGGCCATGTTTTCGATCTTCAGCACCCGCAGGTTTTTCCTGCGGGCCAGGATGTCCACCACTCCCTGCTCAAACTCGGGGGCCGCCACCACCTCGGCGTATTGTTCCGCAATGGCGCCTGCGGTCTGCTTGTCCAGTGCCCGGTTTACCGCTATGCATCCGCCGAATGCCGCTACCCGGTCGGCCATGTAGGCCTTGTGATAGGCATCGGCCAGGGAGTCGGATACGGCAGCGCCGCATGGGTTGTTGTGTTTTACAATGATCGCGGCGGGCTGCCCGGTCAGGTACCGCAGGACGTTTAAGGCGTTGTCCGTGTCGGTGAGGTTGGTTTTTCCCGGATGCTTGCCGGACTGCAGAAGCTCCACGTCCGAGACCAGGTGCCTGCCCGGGGCGATGGTGCGGGTCTGGCCGAGGACCAGGTTGCCGTTGACAAGGCGGTAAAGGGCGGCTTCCTGGCCGGGGTTTTCCCCGTAGCGCAGGCCCTTGCGCACGTTGTCGATCACCCAGTCGACTTTTTCATAAAAAAGGGTCTGGCGGCTCTCTTCGTCGACAAAGCTGATTTCCATGCGAGGCGGAAAGTTGTCGTCCATGATGGTTTTATACATTTGTTTGATGTCGTCAGCCATTTGCGCGCCCTCCCGGGGAATGGGGTTCAGGATGTGTAGGGTTCAAGGCATAAATAGAGATAAAATTCAGTGAGTTTTTTGTTCATCCAGTATAGGTGTTTTTGATCTCGTCAATGCTTAAGCCCTGCAGGTATTCGGCAATGGCGGTGTCATAGCCGGCTGTATGGGCGAATGCCTTTTTGGCAAGCGCGGCCCGCGTCTCCAGCGTTGTAGAGCCGCCGGTGGCGGCGAGTTCATCGAGAAGCAGGGAATAATCCGCCGGATCCACCACGGATGCCACCCGCAGAAAGTTCTTGGCCGCTGCCCGGATCATGCATGGTCCGCCGATATCGATGTTGCCGCGGGCCGCTTCCACTGTGACCCCGGCCTGGGAAACCGTTTGCTGAAAGGGGTAGAGATTGGCCACTACCAGGTCAATAGGACCGGCTCCGGTTCTTTCCAGATCCGCCTGATGCGATTCGTTATAGGTTTCCGTGAGCAGCCCCAGGTAGATTTTGAAATCCAGGGTCTTCACCAGGCCTCCCTGGGTTTCCGGCTGGCCGGTATATTCGGAGACGGGCACCAGGGCCGAAGCAGTGCCGTCCGGGAGAAAGCCCGCAATTTTTTTGTAGGTCCCGCCCGTTGAGAGGATCTCCATGTCCGGGGCCAGTCTGAGGAGCTCCGGCACCAGGGCTTCCAGACCGTTTTTGTCAGAGACGCTGATCAGCGCTCGCCGGAGTTTTACGTGATCGTCTATACGGCTTACCGTGTTGATGCTCATGGGTGTATTCCGCCGCGGCCGGCGGCCTCCTTCCTTTCTGGGTTACAGCTTCGCAAACCGGCGCACCCGGGGCAGGGGGTCCAGGACGCCGGAGAGATTCTCCTCCACGAACTTGGGCAGCACAAAGGCGGATACGTGAATGTCCGGTGTATAGTAGAGGGTGTGCACGTTCCGGGCTTCCGCGCGGTCCGGATCAAAATCCCGGATGGGGCAGAGGCCCTTGGAGCCGAAACCGAAGCTCCACAATCCGCCCGGATAGGTAAGATTGGTGAATGTATACAAGTGGAGCCGTTTAAAAAAAGGCCGCTGATTGTCCAGCATGCTTGACTGGATTGTAAAGTCGTAAAAGGGCGACTCCGCCTGGCTGATCATGATGCCGTCGTCGGCGAGCAGGTTTGATACGTTTTCGTAGAACCGGCGGTCAAACAGCGGCGCTGCCGGCCCGATGGGGTCTGTGGAATCGATCAGGACCACATCAAATCGCTCGCTGGCATCGGCCGCAAACTTGACGCCGTCGTCCACGATAAGCTCCACCCGGGGATCATCAAGGGCGTAGCTTACCGATGGCATGTGCTCTTTGCAGGCGTTGATCACCATTTCATCGATTTCCACCATCACGACTCGGGATACGGATTCGTGTTTGACAACCTCACGGACCGTTCCTCCGTCGCCTCCCCCGATAACCAGGACCCGCGATGGGTTGGGATGCACAAACAGCGGAACATGCGCAATCATTTCATGATAAACGTATTCGTCTCTTTCCGAAACCATGACAATCCCGTCATTTAACAGCATCACCCCGTGGTCTGCTGTCTGGACGACGTCTACCTGCTGATAGTCGCTGGTACCGGAAAAGAGGGTTTTTTTTACTTTAAAGGAAAGCGCCACCGCATCCTGGTGGATTTCCCGGACCCATAGGTTCAAGGCGTTCATTGCTGTTTCTTCCTTTATTCACTATATGCGGATGAAGTTGGAAAACCGGACCTGGTAGCCGCAGTCCAGCTCGTAGAGGCTTTTCTCCGTCGGCCGGAAGCCGGCAACCTCGTCGAATGTCGAGGAGTCCACCGAGATACGCCGGTCATTTACAGAGCTGGTTAAAACAAAGGAGAACCGTCCCGGCTGGAAAATGCCGAGCACGCGGTTTACAAGGTCGCTTAAGTCCCCGCTTATCAGGTTGGTCTCAAAGCTGGCGTAGGAGCCCTGGCTCTGCGGCGTCACGTGAATCGTAAAATAATCACTGCCGGATATGGCGTTTAAGGAATAGCCGAAGGGCTCAAACAGGAATGCGTCGATGGTCATATCCGGGTAGAGTTGATCGATGCCCGCCAGCCGCACAATGTCATCGGCAGTCTGACCGCCTTCCGGAGTGTACATCAGCAGGGCGTCCGGATGCAGGTCATGCATCAACAGCTCCAGTGTGGCATCTTCGCCCGCGCTGATGGCCGCGTGCGAGGAGTAGAAGATATGGACGTGGTCATGATTTGCCGGTCCCAGGCGGTAGCTTTTGCCAGGGAAAAACCCGGAAATCCGTGCTGCCTCGGTTTCGAAATCCGAGAGCTGGGAGTTGGGGAACAGGAGGTTTTTGCGCTCGTAGAAAAGCAGGGCCACGTCGTCTTCATCAATCACGTTCAGAATTTCGGGGATGGTATTAATCAGGTTGGTCTGGCCGCAGGTAATGATCAGGATGCGGTTTTCCCAGATAAAGAGACTGGATTCCGCCAACAGATAGGCATCCATTACATCGGTGCTCGCCTTGCTGATAATCTCCGAGCCCGAGGCGTGTACGATCCTGTCCCACCGGCCGTCCGCGTTGCTGTGCAGTCCCGCGATCGGGCGGGATAGGATTACTTCCAGTTTTTTTTCCGGTCCTTCAAATTGTGTCGGCAATTGTACTGTCCCTGTGCGCTGCTCGTTGGGGATTTTCGGAAAGCACCCCTTGTGCTTAAAAATAATAAATATAACATGGATTTCGCTGGTGGAAAACCCTAAAATGCGGTCTTGTTTCCGGGAAACATTCATGTTGTCATTTCCGGGCAGATTCGGTATAGATACCGGAAAAAAACAGGCAGGGAATTTTTCCATGAAGGCAAATGACGAGAAAACCATAACGCAATGGGCGCACCGTGTTGATGCGCCGCGGCCCATGAACGTAATTTTGAGCAGCGACAGCCGCAGCAGCCAGTTCCATGATTTTGCCCGGCAGATTGCGGAGCTGGTTCCGGCGCTTCATGTAACCACCCAGCAGGAGGGCGAAGACGAGCTGCCGAAGATCCAGGTTCACCCGAACATTACGTACCAGGCGGTGCCGCAGGGCCATGAACTGGAACCGTTTTTGGGAATCCTCTCGGGCGGCGGGACAGCGGCCGGAGCCCGGCATTTCTCGGATACCCGGGTGCTGGAGAAACTCGCAATGCCGGCTGTGATAAAGGTTTACATTGCAGCGGAATGCCCTTTCTGTCCCCAGACCGTGGAATCCCTCGCCGGGCTCGCCATGCAGCAGGAGATGATCCATTTGTTTATCATCGATGGGGGCATGTTCACGGAACTGGCTTCGGCCGACAAGGTGAGTTCCGTTCCGACAGTGTTCCTGGACGACAAGATCCGCTGGACAGGCTCCATACAAATTCCGGAAGTTATCGATATGCTTTTAAACCGGGATCCCGCACAGCTTGGCAGCGAAACCCTCAAGCAGATCCTCTATGACGGAAAGGCGGCGGAGCTGGCGGAAATGATGGCCGATGCCGGAAAAATTTTTCCGGCCTTCTATGAGCTGCTCACCCACGTGTTGTGGCCGGTGCGGCTCGGAGCCATGGTTACGGTGGAATACCTGGCCGGAAGCCGCAGCGACTTGATCCGCGAGGTAGTGGGCGAGCTGTGGCGGCAGTTTGACGATGTGGAGGACCCGGTAAAGGGCGATATCCTGTATTTATTCGGTGAGACCGGGCAGACAGAAGTGCGCCCCAAGCTGGAGGCCGTGGTGCAGGGAACGTATTCCGCAACGGTAAAAGAGGCGGCTTCTGAGGCTCTGGCTGCATTCTGAAAGGATACAGCAAATGTTGGATCTTCTTGATCTGGATATCCCTTCCCTCGGCTACACCCGCTTTATCTCCGCCTGGCTTTATAAAGGCCCCGAGGGCGTCTTCCTGGTGGATCCGGGCCCTGCCTGCACCATTGACGATTTGTGCCGGCAGCTGGCCGAACGGGGGGTAGAGCGGCTGGACTGGATCCTTCTGACCCATATTCATATGGACCACGCGGGCGGTATCGGCCACCTGGCCGAGCGCTACCCGGAGGCCCGGATTCTGTGCCATGAGAAGGCCGTCCCCCACCTGATCGATCCCTCCCGGCTCTGGCAGGGCTCGTTGAAAACCCTGGGCCGCGTGGCGGAAGTCTATGGCCGGATCCGGCCCGTGGCGGAACATCGCATCACAAGCACCGGGAAAATCGACTTCGGCGAGGGCATCAGGGCCATTGATACGCCCGGGCATGCCTCCCATCACCTTGGTTTTGTGTTTGCGGACTGGCTGTTCTGCGGCGAACTCTTCGGCGTCCACCAGGAGCTGGCAGACGATTTCTACCTGCGCCCCGCCACTCCGCCCCGGTTCTCAGCAGAGGCTTTTTTTGCCTCCATGGACCGGGTCGCCCCGGAAACCGAGCGCCGGGTATGCTTTGCCCACCACGGCAGCCACCCGGACGGCCGCAAAATCGCCGAACTGGCCAGGCAGCAACTCAAACTGTGGATCGAGGTTATCTCCGAGCATGCAGAAAACCCGGATTTTGAGGCCATTACACGGGCGCTTGCGCAGCGGGATCCCCTTTTTGCCCGCTTCAATATGCTGGATGAACAAGCCCGGGAGCGCGAACGGTTTTTTGTGCAAAACTCGGTGGACGGCATCCTGGGATGGCTGCAGTCCAAATAGGCATGGGCCCGAGGGGCCGGGGCTTTAGCCGCCCTGCTCCTGCTGCCGGCGCAGAATGGTTTTGGCCGGAATCAGGCCGGTGGCCGCTGCGGATACAATATTGCCTGCAACGCCCGGTCCGTCGCCTGCAACAAAGAGGCCGGGGATTTTTGTCTCCAGCTGGTCGCTGGTTTTTATCTGGGTGGCAAAAAATTTGATCTCCGGCGCATACAGCAGGGTCTCGTCATTTGCAACGCCCGGCACAACCTGATTGAGCTTTTCCAGGCCCTCTACCACGTTGGTGAGAATCCGTTCCGGCAGAGCCATGGCAATATCGCCGCACACCACGGCTTTGAGGGTGGGCTCGATATAGCTTTTGCGCACGCGCTGCCAGGTGCTTCGCCGGCCGCGTTTCAAGTCCCCGAAACGCTGCAGCAGGGGCTTTCCTCCACCGATCAGGCTCGCCAGCCGGCCGATGGATTCCCCGTAGGATTGGTTGTCGGTGATCGGATCTGTGAGCACCACCTTGGACAGGAATGCAAAATTGCTGTTTTCCGATTTCTCCACTGCCTGGGCGTGTCCGTTTACGCAGACAAAATCCTGATAGAACTCCTGGGTCACGTAACCGCCCTGGTTCGTGCAGAAAGTCCGGGTGGAATCGTCATATTTTCCGGTTTGAATGAAAAAGACCGGGTCATAGATGGTGCTGCATAGCTCGCGGGTGATGTCTGCGTGAATTTCGGCCCGGACCCCCACCTCGATGCCCCGCTGCGTGGTTTCAATGCCGAATTTGCGGGCCAGGGCTGTTGTCCAGTCCGCGCCTGCCCGGCCGGGAGCGAGAATAACGCTGTCCGCCGTGTAGCGGCCCTTGTCGGTTTGTATCTCTTTTCTGCCATCCGCGGCCAGGTTGATATCTGTTACAGCCTCGGAGGTGTGAATGGCGATCCGCTCCGCGAGGACTTCTGTCATCCGGGCGATATAGCCGGGGAGGCATTCGGTGCCCAGGTGTTTCTGCCGGATCAGGAGCAGGTCCATGCCCGCCTTCTTGGCGTCACGGCGGAGGGCCTTGGCCTTTTCCATATCCGTGGGATACACTGTGCCGTCCATTCCGTAAATATTGAAAATCTCTTCCGTCTCCCGGATCAGGGCTTTGGCCTGCTCCGCGGGCAGGAACTGGGTGAGATCGGTTTTTCCCAGGCGTTCGATGAAATTGAGCTTGCCGTCGGAAAAGAGGCCGGCGCCGCCGATGCCGGAGAGGATTTGGCAGGGCTGGCACTTCTGGCATTGTCCACCCGCCTGGATGGGGCATTGCCGCTCCCGGGGCGATTTCCCCTGTTCTAACAGAAGAATCCGCAGGTCTGGGGAGCTGGAGAGGAGATGGGCGGCAAACAGGCCTGCAGGTCCGCCGCCGACAATGATGACATCATAGCGATCCGAATTTTGGGGGTAGCCCATAGCCCGGGGTTCTCTTTGTTGCGTGTCCGGTTGCTGCATCACTCCTGCCGTATAGTAAGCATGTATCACGGGCCGGCAGCGCCTGCAAGCAAAGATGCGCCGAATTCTCCGGGCCCGCTTCCGCGCCCGGGGTGACAGGACCGGATTTTTTGCAAACCCGTCCGAGTGCTGCTAATATACACAAGAGATCTTTTTGCCGCCGGTATGCAGTGTGCCGGTTGGTGGTGAGCAGAAAGCTTGAGGCAGAGAATATGCCCGGTTTCGGGTAGAGGAGGTAGCGATGGATAAGTGCAAAACAGGCAAACTGTTCTGGGCGGCGCTGCTCTTCTGCTTGCTCGGGGCGGCAGCCCCGGCGTGCAGCAATGGCGAGTCGGAGAGCGCCAAGGACAAGACCAGCATGGAAGAGGTGAAAAAACAGGCCAGGGAGGCGGCCGAGGCTGCCGGGGAGTATGCCGGGCAGCAGAAGGAGCGCTTTTTGGAAAAGGCCGATACGGCCCTTGAAAAGATGGATGAACGCATTGCCCGGCTGGAGGAAAAGATGGAGGCCAAGTGGGACGAGATGGATCAACAGGCCCGGAGGAAAGCCGAGCAAGCCCTTTCCGCCGTCAAAAAGAAGCGCCGGGCCATGAAGGATAGCCTCCGGGATTTCAGGGAAGGAACCAGCAGGGCCTGGGAAGAGATGAAAAAGGACTTCTGGGATTCCTACGAGGCGTTTAAGGATTCCATGGACAGGGCGGAAAAAGAGACCACCTATATTTAATTAACCCCTTGCAGTGCCCCGGGTTCGGGCAGATACAGCTTGTCTGGGAAATGAAGCAGATGCATGAGAGTCCCCGCACAAAACATCTGGCCAGGGCCAGCTCCGTGCTTCCCCTGGCTGTTTTCGCACTTGCCTGCGCGGCAGTCCCGGAAACCGCAGCAGGCGGCGTTTTTCGCTTCGAGCTGCCGTGGGCGCCCGGCCTGGGGGTAAATCTCGCCTTTCTGGCAGATGGACTCTCCGTTCTTTTCGTGCTGATCGCCAGTCTCGTCGGCTTTTTTGTCAGCGTCTATGCCGTGGATTACCTGCACGGCCACGGCCATACCGGGCGTTTTTTCGTATTTCTGCACGCCTTTATGCTCTCCATGGTGGGCCTTGTGACGGCCGACAATGTGATTGCGCTGTTTGTGTTCTGGGAGCTGACAACAATCTTTTCCTTTCTTTTGATCGGTTTTGAGCACGACAGGCCCGAGGCGCGCAGAAGTGCGCGCCAGGCGCTTCTGGTAACCGGGGCGGGCGGCCTGGCCCTTCTGGCGGGGTTTCTGCTGTTAAAAGGCATGGCCGGCACATATGCCATGTCGGAGATGATCGCGGTTTCTGACGCAATGCAGCATCACCCCCTCTACGGGCCGGTGCTTTTGCTGCTTTTCCTGGGGGCGTTTACCAAGTCCGCCCAGTTTCCCTTTCACTTCTGGCTCCCGGATGCAATGGCGGCGCCTGCGCCCATAAGCGCTTTTCTCCATTCTGCGACCATGGTAAAGGCAGGGATTTATCTGCTGGCCCGTTTTCATCCGATTCTCGGGGGGACCGTGGCCTGGACCGCCCCCCTTATGCTGGTCGGTGCTGTGACTGCAGCGGGCAGCGCCCTGTTTGCCGCGAGCCAGACGGACCTGAAAAAGATTCTGGCCTATACCACGCTGACCGCCCTGGGCCTTATGACCATGTTTCTCGGCGGCAGGGCAAGCCCTTCGCTTACTGCTGCCATGACATTTCTGCTGGTGCATTCCCTGTATAAATCCGGCCTTTTCCTGGCGGCTGGCATCATCGATCACCAGACCGGCACCCGGGAGGTCCCCTCGCTGGGCGGGCTTGTCAAATCCATGCCGGCCACCGCTTTCGCCGTTTTTGCCGCCTGCCTCTCCATGGCCGGATTTCCCTTGTTTTTTGGGTTTATCGGTAAGGAGATCATGTACAAGGGGGCGCTCGCCGAAGCCCTTTGCCCCGCCCTGGCGGCAGGAGCAGCTGTTTTTTCCAATGCCCTGATGACCGCGGTTGGCGGCATTGTTGCCATAGGTCCCTTTTTCGGCAAAAAAGGGGATGCTCCGGCTTCCCGGGGCGAAGCGCCGGTCTGCATGTGGTGCGGCCCCGTGCTCCTGGGGGGGCTGGGCATCGTGTTCGGCATTGTCCCGGGCCAGGTCGGACACTGGCTGGTACAGCCGGCCGTGCGCGCTTTTGATATCTCCGGAAAGCAGGTGGAGCTCGCGCTCTTTCACGGCATCAATGAGCCGCTTCTGTTGAGCGCGCTCACCCTCCTGATGGGAATCTGCTTCTATCTCCAGCGCCGCAGGCTTTCGCGCTGGATCCGGATCTGCGCAGAGCGTCTGCCGATAACCGCTTCCGGGGCCTATGACGGCTGCCTGCATGCGGTTTCCGCCCTGGGCCGGATGCAGACGCGGCTTCTGCAGAACGGCTCCCTGCATCGCTATTTTTTCATCGTGATGGCGGCATTTTTGTTTGCCGCCGGTTACGGCTACCTCTCGGCAGCACCGGACTGGCCGTCTGTTTCCGTGCCCGGCCTTCCATTGTGGCAATGGCTGCTGGTCTGCGTCATAGCAGCGGCCGTAATCACGGTGGTGGCAACCCGCATCATGCTGCTTGCGATCTGCGCCATGGGTGCCGTGGGGGCGGCCATAGCGCTTATTTTCGTCAGTTATGGCGCCCCGGACCTGGCGCTTACCCAGCTCCTGGTGGAGACCCTTACGGTGATCATTGTCTCCATGATCCTTTTGCGACTGCCCCGCCTCGAGAAAAACACCCGGCCGGCCGGAGGGCGGCGCTTTCTGGACGGGATTCTGGCCGCAGGCATCGGGGCGATGGTGGCTGTGCTGATGCTGGCAGTCCTGTCCGTCCCGCTGGATCGCTCGGTGACGGCTTTTTTTGAGAACAACAGCTACCTCGCCGCACACGGGAAAAATATTGTCAATGTCATCCTTGTGGATTTTCGCAGCATGGACACCCTGGGCGAAGTCACCGTGGTTGCGGCGGCGGGACTTGCAGCCTATGCGTTAATTGAGAAAAAACGGGGGAACTGATGCAGTCGCTGATCCTGCGAACCGCCACACGGCTTCTGGTGAGCCTGATCCTGGTGTTCTCCGTCTATCTTCTGCTGCGCGGACACAACGCGCCGGGCGGCGGTTTTTCCGGGGCCCTGGTGGCGGGAACCGGCTTTGCGCTCTACGCCATATCCGAGGGAGCCGGGTCGGTGCGGCGCGCCATCCGCATTGATCCGCGGGGTCTGATTGTCTTTGGCATGGGCCTGGTGCTTCTCTCCGGGCTGGCGGCGGCTTTTGCCGGCGCGCCCTTTCTTACCGGCTTTTGGTTCTCCGCTGCTGAAATTGGAGAGAAAAAACTGGCCGTTGGCACCCCGTTCTTCTTTGACGCCGGGGTCTATGCCATTGTGCTGGGCACCATTCTGACCCTTGTTCTGGCCCTGGAAGAGAGTTGACATGGAAACGGTTCTGGCTTTTTTGTGCGGTTTAATGGCTGCGGCAAGCATATACCTGATGCTCTCGGGCAATATTATCCGGTTTATATTCGGGTTGATGCTGGCCACCAATGCCGTCAACCTGATCATTTTTGCGGCCGGCCGGCTCTCGAGTGCCAACCCGCCGCTGATCGGCGAAAAGGCCGCTGTTGCCGCAGAACCGGTAGCCAATGCATTGCCGCAGGCCCTTATCCTGACAGCCATTGTCATTGGTTTTGCCCTTCTCACCTTTGTATTTATTCTGTTCTACCGCTCCTATGAGTCCTTGGGTACAGTGGATGTTGAGAAAATGCGGTATGCCGAACCGCCGCCCGGACAGTCAAGTCATGCAGAGAAACAGCAGGAGGAGGGCGGCCTATGAACTGGCTATTGGTGCTGCCGGTTATTCTGCCGTTCGGCCTTGCTGCGGCAAGCCTGGGGCTGCGGGGTTCCTTCCGCACCCAGCAGCGTCTTGCCGGTTTGGGCGGGATGCTGCATTTCGGGATCTGCATCTTGCTGCTGGTGCGGATCTCAGAAGGCGGAATCATGACCATGCAGGTCGGCTCCTGGCCCGCGCCTTTCGGCATAACCCTTGTTGCGGATCACCTGAGCGCCATCATGATCGCTGTGACTGCCACCCTCGGCCTTGCCGTCACGGTGTATGCAAAAGCCGAGATCGGGCCGCGGCTTATGGCCGCAGGCTTTTATCCCCTGTTGCATATCCTGATTGGCGGGGTGTGCGGCGCTTTTGTGACGGGCGACTTGTTCAACCTCTACGTCTGGTTTGAGGTGATGCTGATGGCCTCATTCGGGCTCCTGGTGCTGGGCCGGGAGAAGCAGCAGTTTGACGGCGGCGTGAAATACGTCATGATCAACCTGTTCGCGACCCTTCTGTTTATAAGCGGCCTGGGTTTTCTCTACGGCATCACCGGCACCCTGAACATGGCGGATCTGTATCTACAGGTGCAGGGGGTGCCGGACAAGGCCCTTCTTACAGCGGTGGCCGCGGTTTTCATGGTGGCATTCGGCATTAAAGCCGGTCTTTTCCCCCTGTTTTTCTGGCTGCCGGTATCTTATCATACGCCGCCGGTGGCGATTTCCGCCATACTGGCAGGACTCCTGACGAAAGTGGGGGTCTACGCGTTAATCCGGATGTTTACGCTGGTCTTTACCTTCAATATGGCCTATACGCACGGGCTGCTTCTGGTGGCCGCGGTTTTCACCATGATCACAGGAGTGCTCGGCGCTGCCGCATTTCAGGATTTCCGGCGGATTCTCTCCATTCACATTGTCAGCCAGGTGGGCTACATGGTGCTGGGGCTCGCGCTTTTTACGCCGCTGGCACTTGCCGGCTCGGTTTTTTTTCTGCTCCACAACATGATTGTCAAGACCAACCTGTTTCTTGTAAGCGGCATCTGCCGCAGTTTCGGCGGTTCCTTCGAGCTCTCGCGGCTTGGCGGCTTCTACGGCAGCCGGGGATTTCTTGCATTTCTGTTTTTTGTCCCGGCTTTCTCCCTTGCCGGTTTTCCGCCTCTTTCCGGCTTCTGGGCCAAGATGATGCTGATCCGGGCAAGCCTTGAGGCCGAAGCCTATGCGGCTGCTGCGGCTGCTGCAGTGGTGGGACTGCTTACCGTTTACTCCATGACCAAGATATGGGGGGAGGCTTTCTGGAAGCCGGCCCCCGCAAGGCAGGAGCAGGAGGAAGGTTTTGCGGGCACGGTCCATGCCGGCCATGGCTGGATGGTGGTCCCGGTTGCCGCCCTTGCAGCGATTACTTTGATATTGGGCCTTTTTCCGGGCCCTTTTCTGGAAATGGCTTCCGCGGCGGCGCATGAACTGCTTCATCCGGAAATTTATGTGAAAGCCGTGCTGGGGGGTGTATGAGCCATTTATTTCTTCTCAATATTTTTCTCGCAGCCGGTTTCTGCGCGATCCTCGGCCAGCTCAATCTGGGCGGATTCGTGGCCGGCTTTGCCATCGGCTACCTGACCCTCTGGGTGACCCGCCCTCTATACGGGCCCAGCACCTACTTTGTCCGGGTCGCCCGTATTCTGCGGCTGACCGCCTATTTTTTCGGCCAGCTCCTGATCTCCAACCTGCGGGTGCTCTGGGATATTGTCACCCCCCGGCCGACCAGCCGCCCGGGGGTGATCGCGGTGAGCCTGGATGCACAGACGGATTTCGAGATCATGATGGTGGCCAACCTTGTGTCACTGACGCCCGGGACCTTGAGCCTGGACGTCTCCGGGGACCGTAAATGCCTGTATGTGCATGTAATGTTTCTCGATGATGTGGAAGCCGCCCGCAGGCAGATCAAGGAGGGTATTGAAAAACGCGTTCTGGAGGCGATTCGCTGATGGGTATGGAAAGCGTCCTTCTCGCGCGCACGGCTGAGGTGGCATTGGTACTTTTGTCGCTTGCCATTTTATTCGCATTTATCCGGCTGCTGATCGGTCCGGATGCCGCGGACCGGATTGTCGCCCTGGACTTGATATCGGTTCTGATCGTCTCCTGTCTGGGCGTATTTGCCATCTACACCGAAGAGCGGGCATTTCTGGACGTGGCCATCGCTTATGCGCTGATCGCCTTCCTGGGAACCGCGGCCCTGGCCCGTTTCCGGGAGCGAATGCCCGAAGGCGGAGCGGATGAAACAGAAACAAAAACAGAAAAGGATGGTCCCTGATGGAAATTGTCACTGCTTTTTTGCTGCTGGCGGGTGCGGTCTTCGCCTTTG
The DNA here is from genome assembly GCA_964635265.1 of uncultured Desulfobacteraceae bacterium. GTDB lineage: Bacteria > Desulfobacterota > Desulfobacteria > Desulfobacterales > Desulfosalsimonadaceae > M55B175. The sequence goes on along the minus strand of CAZWNV010000010.1, from coordinate 6,035 downwards.
TTGCCTCTGTCGGCATGCTGCGGCTCCAGGATACCATTATCCGGATGCATGCGGCAACCAAGGCAGGAGCCCTGGGCGCCGGGCTGATTTTTCTGGCCGTGGGCGCTTTTTATGCGGAACTCTCCATTACGCTGCGGGCGCTGGCCGCCGTGTTTTTTCTGCTGTTGACAGCCCCCGTGGCGGCTCATCTGATCGGGCGTGCCGCCTACTGCAGCCGGGTGAGCCTGTGGCATAAGACCTGGATAGACGAGCTGGCAAACGTCTGCCAGTGGCATGAACCGCAAACGCATGAGCCGGAAAAAACCGACCGGCCCGAAAACGACCGTCCCTGAACCTCCCCCGTCCCCCGCATTCCATTTTTCCCGGGCAAGTTTTCCCCAAAGTTTTCTTGTAGAATGTTGTTTTTCAGGTCTCCCACAAAACTCCACCATGCTTCACTGCCGCTCTGCAAAATTAACTGCTAATAATTATTAGAAAAAAAATAGATAAAAATCGTTTTTGGGTTGACATAACGAATAGTTTCTGTAGTATAGCAACAAATGTGGATCAAAATGGATGTTAATGGAGAGCAGGGCCATTGTTCCGGGGAAGTTCTCATCATACCATAGATACCAAGGGGCGGCTGATCATTCCGGTCCGATTCCGGGAGATCCTTCAGACCAAGAAGGAGCAGGCCCTGATGGTGACGCGCCTGGACAAGGCCCTGTTTGCATATCCCGTGGATGAATGGGAAAAAATTGAGGAACGCATCCACTCGCTTGCGGAAAAAAGCGAGGCCATGCGCCGCTTCAGGAGGGTTTTTATCGGTGCGGTGCAGCACTGCCCGGTGGACCGGCAGGGCCGAATCCTGATCCCTCCCGAACTGAGAAATTATGCCAGGCTTCAAAAGGAAATCGTTCTGGTCGGCGTACTGGATCATTTTGAAATCTGGTCCAGGCAGCGGTGGGAGGAAGAAAATCTTAAGCTGGAAGAAGAGGATATGCAGGATGAGGAGGTTCAAAGCGAAATTGCCAAATTAGGGCTTTGATCCAATGCATTATCGCCACACCCCCGTAATGGTTGACGAGGTCCTCGCCTGCCTGGATTGCCGGCCGGGCAATATTTGTGTGGACTGTACACTCGGCGGGGCCGGCCATGCAAGCGCCATCATAGAAAAAATCCTGCCGGACGGGCTGCTGGTCGGAATCGATCAGGACCAAGGCGCCGTGGAAGCGGCAGCTCAAAGGCTTGGACCCAGCGAAACCAACGTTCACCTGGTCTGCGACAATTTTGTCAATCTCCCGAATATACTGGCGAAACTCCACATCCGGGCAGTGGATGCCATTCTGGCGGACCTGGGGGTTTCGCTGTATCAGCTGGAGTCCAGCGGACGCGGATTCAGCTTCAGACAGGAAGAGCCCCTGGATATGCGGATGAGCGAAGACAACCCGCGCCGGGCTGCGGATATTGTCAACGAGGAATCCCCCCAGGCGCTCAAGCAGATTTTCAAGACCTATGGAGAAGAAAGATGGGCCGGTCCGATTGTGGAAAAAATCGTGGCCCGTCGCCAAAAACAGCGGATTCGCACCACCGACGAGTTGGTGGAACTGGTACGCGCGGCGGTTCCCGGGCGGGTCCTCGGCAAGCGCAAGATTCATCCGGCCACAAAGGTGTTTATGGCGCTCCGCATTGCAGTAAATCAGGAACTGGAAGTGCTGGAGCAGTTTCTCGCCGATGCCGTGGAGCTTTTGCAGCCGGGCGGCCGAATCTGCGTGATTTCGTTTCATTCCCTGGAGGACCGCATTGTCAAGCATCGATTCAAATTCCTGGAAAATCCCTGCACGTGCCCGCGGGATTTTCCGAAATGCGTTTGCGGCAATGAACCGAAGCTGCGGGTTCTGACCAGGAAAGTCAAGCGGCCGGGGGCTGCGGAAATCCAGCGCAATCCCCTGGCGAGAAGCGCCTGTCTGAGGGCGGCGGAGAAACTGTAACCAGCATTTTGGCCAGGGGGCTAGCTGTGGCAGGCAATCTGAAACAAAACAAGAAGTCCGCTTCCGGCCGTTTAAGTCCCGGCATCGCCCGGATGATTCTGCTGCTGCTCCTGCTTTTTCTGGCTGAGTTCTTCTTTCACACCTGGTGCGGGGTGCAGTGCATCCGTACCGGCTACGAAATCACGGCGGCCGAGAAACGGCAGGATGAGCTCCTGGAAATGCAGAAAAGCCTGCAGGTCGAGCTGGCCCGGCTGACTGCCCCCCAGGCTCTCAGTCAGGTGGCCGCCCGCCGGTTTCACCTGAAGACCCCTGCGCCGGAACAGGTAGTGGTGCTGCCATGAAGCAGACCAAGGTCACCAGAGAACGCATCAGGCGCCGCAACCGGCGTATCATGGTAGTTGGTGTGCTCTTTACCCTCTGCTATGGGATCATCGGCCTGAAGGCATTCTACGTCCAGGTGATCCGGGACGCGGATTTGTCCCGGCAGGCTTCCGGGGAATGCAAAAAGGCGGTGCAGGCCGATGGCAGGCGCGGGACGATTTATGATGTGAATATGAAGGAGCTTGCGGTGAGCATGCGGACAGTGGCCGTGGGCGCCCATCCCGAAGCCGTGCAGGCTCCGGGCAGCGTTTCCGGGAAAATTGCGGGCACGCTGGATTTAAGCCGGGCCTCGGTGCAGAAAAGGCTATGCCGCGACAGCACCTTTGTGTGGCTGGACCGCAAAGTCTCCTCCATGCAGGCGGAAAAGCTCAAATCCCTGGGGATTGCGGGCCTGGAATACATTCCCGGATTCAGCCGGCTGTATCCGAACAAGAGTCTTGCCGCCCAGGTTCTGGGGTTTACGGGCGTGGAAGGAGGCGGGCTGGAAGGGCTGGAGTATTATTACAATGACTACCTGCAGGGCGGGGAAAAGCGGTGTACAGTTGTAAGGGACGCCATGGGGCGGATTTTTCACCGGGAGGTCGAGGACTCTTCCCATGAGGCGGGAAAAAATCTGGTTCTCACCATTGATGCAAACATTCAATACATTACGGAGAACGCGCTTGAAGCAGCGGTAAAGAAATACCGGGCCCGCTCCGGCCTGGCGGTGGTGATGGTTCCCGCCACGGGAGCAATCCGCGCCATCGCCCATTATCCAACGTTTAATCCCAACTGCTTTACGGATTATCCCCGCTACAGGTGGCGGAACCGCGCCATAACCGATCCGTTTGAACCCGGCTCCGTAATGAAACTCTTCACCGTCGGAGCCGCTCTGGAATCCGGCAGGCTTGCCCCGCAGACATTTATTGACTGTGAAGACGGCAGCTACCGCACCGGCGGCCATGTCATCAACGATATCCATCCCCACGAGATGCTCCGGCTTCGGGAAGTGGTCAAGTACTCCAGCAATATCGGGGCTGCCAAGATTGCGGAGAGAATCGGCGGAAAGATCCTCTACAAGACCCTGAAGGATTTCGGGTTCGGGCAGAAAACCGGCATTGACTGTCCCGGCGAGACTTCGGGCAGGCTCCGGCATTATCAGAACTGGCGCACGATTGATCGCGCCAATATCGCTTTTGGACAGGGGGTTTCGGTCTCCGCGGTACAATTGGTCAGTGCTGTTTCAGCCATCGCCAATGAGGGAATTCTCATGAAACCGCGGATAGTAAAGGCTGTAACCAATCAGCACGGAAAGATTCTGGAAACCCGGGAACCGGAAAGCCGTGGCCGTGCCGTTTCCGTTGATACAGCAAGGCAGCTCAAATCCATGATGCTTGCCGCTACCAGCAGCGAAGGCACCGGAAGCAATGCCGTTCCGGCTGGATATCCGGTCTGCGGCAAGACCGGCACCGCCCAGAAGTTGACGGAGAAGGGTACTTATGAAGACTGCGAATACAATGCCGTATTTGTCGGCTTTTCTCCGGAAAACCAGCCCGAATTGGCCGTCCTGGTGGTTGTCAACGAGCCCCGGGAGCAGCATTTCGGCGGAGTAGTGGCGGCGCCCGCATTCCGAAGCATTATCCTGGAGGCGTTCAATTACATGGATGTCCCGCCGCACCACAAAGACAGGCATTATGATTTGGCCGTCAAGGACCGGGAGCAGGGCGCATGAAGCTGAGTGCCTGCATGCAGACCATCGAATCTCTGCTGGACCGGCAAAACAGCCGTATGCCGGTATCCGGCGGAGAGTACCGGGAGGTTTCCTCCGTGGAACACCGCTCAGACCGGGTGGGGACCGGCAGTATTTTTGTAGCGATACGGGGCGCACAGGCGGACGGCCATGATTTTATTGCCGATGCGGTCTCCCGGGGAGCCTGCGCGGTTGTGGCGGAAAAAGATGTTGAGTGTGGGGAGACAGCGGCTTTTTTTCGGGTGGAGAGCTCGCGCAAGGCACTGGGATTGCTTGCGGCCCGCTTTTTCGGCTTCCCCTCTGAAAAAATGCTGATGATCGGGATTACGGGCACAAACGGCAAGACCACGATCGCCTATCTGCTGGAGCATATCCTGGCTGCAAGCGGCGCCCGCGCGGGGGTTATCGGGACGATTAACTGCCGCTACGCCGGAGAGGTATGGGAAAATGCCCTGACAACACCCGAGGCAACAGATTTGCAGCGGATTCTGGCGGATATGCACAGGGCGGGGGTAAGCCATGCGGTATTGGAGGTCTCCTCCCACGGCCTGGCGCTGGAGCGGGTGCAGGGGTGCGGGTTTGATGTGGGGGTGTTCAGCAACCTGAGCCAGGATCACCTGGATTTTCATTCGGATATGGACGATTATCGGGAGGCCAAAAAACGGCTGTTTGCGGATTTTCTCCGGCGGAAAAACAAAGGGGGGGCATGCGCGGCCGTGCTCAACATGGCCGATCCGGCCGGGCCGGTCATGGCCGCTGCAGTTTCCCCGGAATGCCGGCAGCTGCAGGTGGGCAGAGACCGCAGCCGGGACGTGTATCCGGAAAGCGTTTCCTTCGGCCCGCAGGGTATTGATGCCTGCATTCAGACTCCGGGGGGGGCCGTATCAGTCCGTTCCGGGCTGGTGGGATGGTTTAACCTGGAAAACCTGCTTTGCGCCGCCGGTGCAGCAGTTGCCCTGGGCATCGAACCGTCGGTGATTGCCGGGGCCCTCTGCAGTTTTTCCGCTGTTCCCGGGCGGCTGGAGCGCATTCCGGATAAAGCCGGCCGGCACGTTTTCGTGGATTATGCCCACACGCCCGCGGCGCTGGAAAATGTCCTGGACACCCTGGGGCGCATCAGCAGCGGCCGGATTATCTGCGTTTTCGGCTGCGGAGGCGACAGAGATTCGGGAAAACGGCCAAAAATGGGTGAAATTGCAGCAAAAAAAAGCGATATCACGCTGATCACTTCGGACAATCCCCGCAGCGAATCTCCCATGCGGATTATTGCGGATATCGAAAGCGGGGTCAAACGGGTGCTGCCCCGGCGTTTCTCCCGGGCGGAGATTAGCGCCGCAAAGGCCATAGAGGCAGGCTATGCCATTGAACCGGAACGGGAAAAGGCTATTTTTCTGGCCATACAGGCGGCGGGACCGGGCGACTGCGTTCTTATTGCGGGCAAAGGCCATGAAGACTATCAGATCGCGGGCGGCGAGGTCCTCCCCTTTGATGACCGGGAAACCGCCAGACGCGCACTGTCGGTGAACTGATGGAAAAACGGGACAGCTGGCATATCGAGGACCTTTTGGAGGCTACAGGCGGCGCCCTGGTGGCCGGTCCCCAAAAGAGGGTTTTCTCCGGCATCTGTATCGATTCGCGCATTATTTCCAGGGACCAGCTCTTTGTTGCGATCAAGGGCGAACGCTATGACGGGCATGCCTTTGCCCCGAAGCTCATGAATAAGGGCATCAAGGGTCTCATCGTGGAAGAGCTGCCTGCGGACCGCGACCTGCTCGTGGAATGGGCACGAAGCGGCGGCTGCTGTATTCTCGTCGATGATAGCATCCGGGCACTGGGGGATCTGGCCCGTTTTCACCGCAGGCGCCTGGGGGTACAGGTGGCCGCAATCACGGGATCCAACGGCAAAACCACCACAAAAGAGCTTGCTGCGGCGGTTTTGGGCCGGGAGCGCAATG
>CAZWNV010000009.1:0-32929 GCA_964635265.1 uncultured Desulfobacteraceae bacterium | reverse complement strand
GCCCTACACCGGATTTGAAGTCCGGGAGCCCCACCAGTGAGCTTCGCACTTCCGCAAATCACGCCGTTACAGTAAAAGCAAGCGGGAATGTTGTCAATATTTTTTCACCACGGATCGGGGAAGGGAAAATGGTTTATAGCGAGCGTCTTGCGGAAACGTTTACGGAGCTTGTCGGAATCGACAGCGTCTCAAAGGAGGAAGCCGGTGTGTCCTCGGCGATCTGCCGTATGCTGGCCCCATGGGATCCGGAGATTCTGGTCGACGGGGCGGCGCAATTCACGGGCAGCGAAACCGGGAACCTGATCGTGCGGATTGCGGGAAACACCAATGCCGCACCGCTTATGTTAAACGCCCATATGGATACAGTGGAGCCGGGCCGCGGGGTAGTGCCGCAATTGCATGACGGCGTTTTTACCAGCGGCGGCGATACGGTGCTGGGGGCTGATGACAAAAGCGCAATCGCCATTATTCTGGAGGCTCTGCGGGTGGTAAAGGAAAATAACCTGCCCCATGGGCCGGTGGAGCTTGTATTTACCACCTGTGAGGAGATCGGGCTCCTGGGGGCCAAGAACCTGGATTACAGCCTGATATCGGCCCACTTTGGCTACGCCCTGGATACATCGGACACCGAGAGCATCATTGTCCGGGCGCCGGCTGCCAATCATTTCGACATCTGCGTGCACGGCAAGGACGCCCATGCCGGGGCGGACCCGGAAAGAGGCATTAATGCCATCTCTCTTGCCTGCCAGGCCATCGCCGGCCTGCAGCTGGGCCGGATAGACGAGGAGACAACCTGTAATATCGGTGTCTTTGAGGCCCCCGGCGCAACCAATATCGTGCCCCGGTATGCCCGGATAAAGGGCGAGGCGAGAAGCCATGACGAGGCCAAGCTCGCGGATGTTACAAACACGATTACCGGTGCGTTTGAGAAGGCCGTCAACAGCTATCACCATTCAGCGGGGGGGCAGGGGCTGCCGCGTGCGGAGATTCATGTCAGCAACGAGTTTTCCGCAACGCATATCCCTGAGGACCATCCCGCGGTGGTGCTTGCCAGAAAGGCGGCGGAAGCCCTGGGCCGGGAGATGACCCCGAGGCGCACCGGCGGCGGGTCAGACGCCAATATATTTTTTGCAAACGGGATCGTTACCGGGGTCCTGGGAACCGGTATGACGGATATCCACAGCACCCGGGAATCGATCCGGCTGGCGGATATGGAAAAATGCGCGGAACTGCTGGTGCAGATTCTTCGTCTCCATGCACAAGCGGCCGGGTAGGGCGGATATGATTGCCTATTTTGACTGTTTTTCCGGCATCTCGGGAGATATGGCACTTGGAGCGTTCTGCGACCTGGGGGTGCCTCCTGCCTGGCTCGGCGAAAGGCTTGCAGCGGATCTCGGCATCGAAGCCGAAATATCGGTGAGACGGGTCCGCAGAAAGGGGATCGCCGCCAGGCAGGCTACGGTGGCTGCCAATGAGCCGGCCGCCGGCCCCAGGCATTTTGCCGACATTGCAGAGCTGCTGGAAAACAGTCGGCTACCGGGCAATGTCTGCAGGATCAGCCTGGAGATTTTTGATCGTCTGGCCGAGGCCGAAGCCAGGGTTCACGGCTGCAGCAGGCAGGAAGTGCACTTCCATGAGGTGGGGGCCGTGGATGCCATTGTCGATATCGTGGGAGCAGCCCTGTGCGTGGATTATCTGCAGATCGAACGGGTCGCCGCTTCCCGGATACCGCTCGGCCGCGGCACGGTTTCCTGCGCCCACGGGACGCTTCCGGTACCCGCCCCGGCGACTCTGGAAATATTAAAGGATGTTCCGGTCTATGGAACGGATACAGCGGCTGAGCTGGTGACCCCGACAGGGGCTGCGATTATCCGCACCCTGGCGGAAACCTTCGGCTCCGCACCGGATATGTGCATTTCCGGCACCGGCTATGGCGCGGGCAGCCGCGAAGGCGACGTGCTGCCGAACCTGCTGCGCGTGATGCTCGGCCGGGCTCCTGGGGCCGGGGAGCGGGTAATGATGGTGGAAACCTGCATCGACGATATGAACCCCGAGGTGTACGGGTATCTGCAGGAGCAGCTCACTGGCGCCGGGGCGCTGGATGTATGGATGGTTCCGGTTTTTATGAAGAAAAATCGTCCCGGGACCCTGCTCCAGGTATTGTGCCCGCATTCGCGCAGTCAGGCGATGGTAGAGCAGATTCTTGCCGAAACCACCACAACGGGTGTTCGCTACTACGAGGTAAGCCGCCGGATTCTGCATCGAAAGCCGGTGACCGTGGAGACGGGATGCGGCCCGGTTGCCGCCAAGCAGGTGACATTGCCCGACGGCCGCACCCGGATTGTACCGGAGTATGAAGCCTGCCGGAGAGTTGCCAGGGAGGCCGGCATGCCCCTGCGGGAGGTCTATCACATGGTCGTCCGGCAGTCTCCGGGCCGGACGTAATTGCCTTGACACAAGCCCTGCCAGCATATACAACCGTTGCATGGATTGGGGGGGCAGGCTCATACTCGCAGCGGCTACCTGCGGAGGCGTCGGCTACATCCCCCGGGCGCCGGGAACCTTCGGCTCGGTCCTGGGGCTTCTTGCCTGCTGGCTGCTCACGCTGCTCTCCCTACCGGCGGCGCTTTTTGCAATTGTCTGTTTTGCCGGATGTGCTGTCTGGATTTCCCAAAAGGCGGAAGCCATTCTGGATAGACCGGATCCCTCCCAAATCGTAATCGACGAGGTAGCGGGCATGATGGCCGCCCTTGTCGGGCTTCCGCTGACATCCGGGGTCTGGATTGGCGGTTTTTTTTTCTTTCGGTTTTTTGATATACTCAAACCATTTCCCATCCGGTATCTGGAGAAGCGGTGTCCGGGAGGGCCGGGAATTGTGATTGATGATCTCCTCGCCGGCGCGGCGGCCAACCTGCTGCTTCGCGGGTTGATGGTCTGGGAAGTGCTGCCGCTGGTGTGATAGGCAGCCGAAGGCATGGGAGCTATGGCGGCAAAAGGGCAGAGCAGGGAGACTTCCGCGGCAAAAATGCGGGCATTTGTGGCAATTCCGCTGCCGGAGGACGTGGCCGGGCTGCTCGCCGAAATCCAGTCCGGCCTCAAAAAGGAGAACTGGCCGGTCAAGTGGGTGCGGCCGGAGAGTATTCATCTGACCCTGAAATTTCTGGGCGATATCCCGGAAAGCGAAGTCGGCCGGATCGTTTCGGCAATGCAGATCGCGGTTCGCCCTTTTGCGCCGCTTATCCTCACGGCGGCCGGCTTGGGGGCCTTTCCCAGCGTTAAGCGGCCCCGGGTCTTGTGGTGCGGTGTAGGCGGGGAAAGTCATGTCCTGGCCCGTCTTCAGGCCGGGCTGGAGGAAGAATTGGCCGAGCTGGGAATAGAAAGGGAAGGAAAAGCGTTCAAAGGGCATTTAACGCTCGGGCGGGTAAAGGGCAGGATCCCCCCGGATGCCGTAGTGGAAGCGGTCGGCAGGTACGGCCGGGCGGCATCGCGCAGTTTTGTGGCGGATTCGCTCTGCCTCTACCAGAGTGAATTAAAGCCCGGGGGAGCTGTCTACACGGAACTGGCCCGGGTGCCGCTGGGGACGGAATAGAGCCGGCCCCGGAATTTGTTTAGCAGGAGGCGTTATGACGCAGGAGACGGAAAAAGAACGGGCTGTTGAGACCGCCATCAATCAGATCGAGCGGCAGTTCGGCAAAGGCTCCATTATGAAGCTCGGCGGCAATGTGATTATCGATGTGCCGGTGATTTCCACAGGCTCGCTGGCCCTGGACAAGGCATTGGGGATCGGCGGCATTCCCCGGGGCCGGGTGACCGAGATATACGGGCCCGAGGCGTCGGGTAAGACTACGCTGGCCCTGCATGCCGTTGCCGAAGCCCAGAAAAAGGGCGGAATTGCCGCTTTTGTGGATGCCGAACACGCCCTGGACACCTCTTATGCCCGCAAGCTGGGGGTAAATTGTGATGAGCTTCTGGTATCCCAGCCGGATACGGGAGAGCAGGCACTGGAGATTGCCGATATGCTGGTAAGAAGCGGTGCTATCGATATTCTGGTGATTGACTCGGTTGCAGCGCTTGTGCCGCGGGCCGAAATCGAGGGGGAGATGGGCGATTCCCATATGGGGCTCCAGGCCCGGCTCATGAGCCAGGCCCTGCGCAAGCTTACCGCCACTATCAGCAAAACCCGGACCTCTCTGGTGTTTATCAACCAGCTGCGGATGAAAATCGGTGTGGTTTTCGGCAATCCGGAGACAACAACAGGCGGCAACGCCTTGAAGTTCTACTCCTCGGTGCGCATCGAGGTGCGCCGCACAGGCTCCATCAAGGAAGGCCAGGAGGTCGTGGGCAACCGGACCAAGGCCAAGGTGGTGAAAAACAAGATGGCCCCGCCCTTCAAGGAGGCCGAGTTTGACATTACCTACGGCGAGGGAATTTCGCTTCCCGGCGATCTTCTGGACATGGGGGTGAAAGCCGGGGTGGTGGAGAAAAGCGGTTCCTGGTACTCCTACTCCGGCGAGCGCATCGGCCAGGGCCGCGAGAACGTCAAGAAGTTCTTCAGGGACAACCCGGATTATTTTGAAAAGATCCTCCGGGAGGTAAAGGATTCCGTTGGCTTGGGCGAGGTCAAGAATTCGCCGGAGGAAGTCGAAGAAAGTGCGGATAACTCTTAGGCAAAATCTGGAGAGGCCATGACGGGAGACGAAATACGCAAACGGTTTTTTGACTATTTTCGCAGGCATGACCATCCGATTATTCGCAGTTCCTCGCTGGTGCCGCAGGATGATCCCACGCTGCTGTTTACCAATGCGGGCATGGTTCAGTTCAAGCGCGTTTTTCTGGGCGAGGAAAAACGCAATTACAACCGGGCGGCAACCTCGCAGAAGTGCCTGCGTGCAGGGGGAAAGCACAACGACCTGGAGAATGTTGGCTATACGGCGCGTCATCATACCTTCTTTGAAATGCTGGGCAATTTCTCCTTCGGCGATTATTTCAAGGAAAAGGCCATCGGCTACTGCTGGGACCTGCTGGTAAACGAATACGGGCTGCCCCCGGAGAAGCTCTGGGTATCCGTCTTCAAGGATGATGACGAAGCTTACGCGATCTGGCGGGACACCATAGGCGTCCCGGAGGAGCGGATCGTGCGCCTGGGGGAGAAGGACAATTTCTGGTCCATGGGCGACACCGGTCCCTGCGGGCCCTGCTCAGAGGTCCTGATCGACCGCGGACCGGAGTTAAGCTGCGGCCGCCCCGACTGCATGCCCGGCTGTGAATGCGACCGCTACCTGGAGATCTGGAACCTGGTTTTTATGCAGTACAACCGGGATGAGTCCGGGCAGATGCACGAACTGCCAAGTCCCAGTATTGATACCGGTATGGGGCTTGAGCGGATTGCATCCATCATCCAGGATACGGCCACCAATTTCGAGACCGATCTGTTTATGCCCATTGTCCGCAGGATCGAGCAGCTCTGCGGACAGAGCTGCGGCCAAAGCCGGGCCACGGATGTGGCCATGAAGGTGATCGCGGACCACAGCCGGGCTGCCGCTTTTCTGGTCGGTGACGGGGTGCTTCCGGCAAACGAGGGGCGCGGCTATGTCCTGCGCCGGATCCTGCGGCGGGCGATCCGCTACGGCCGCTATATTAATCTGACAGAGCCGTTCCTGCACGAGACCGTGGAAGCGGTGTTTGCGGTCATGAAGACGGCATACCCGGAGTTGGAGGAAAAACGGGCTTTTATCCTCAATGTCATCAAGAACGAGGAAGTCCGGTTCCGGGAGACCCTGGAAAACGGGCTGAAGCTGTTAAATGAGACCCTCTCGCAGATGCAGGCAAACGGCGAGACCGTTGTGCCCGGAGATGTGATCTTTAAACTCTATGACACCTTCGGCTTCCCGGTGGATATCGTGGAGGACGTGGTGCGGGATCAGAATTTCGATCTGGATATGGACGGCTTTCATGCGGCCATGGAGGAGCGCCGGGAGAAGTCCCGTTCCGTATCCGCGTTCTCCGGCGTCAGCGAGGCGTATAAAGACTTCTCCGCAAAACTGGACAAGCTGCCCTGCTTTGTGGGCTACGGGCAGTTCCAGGCGCAGTCCCGGGTGCTGTTTCTGGTGAAGAATGAGCAGCCGGTCGATGCCGCGGAAGCCGGTGATACAGTGGAGATTGTCACCGAGACCACCCCGTTTTACGCGGAGTCCGGCGGCCAGGTGGGCGATGCCGGCAGGATCAGCGGAGACGATTTCGATGTGGAAATCCACGATACTGTAAAGGACCCGACCGGTCTGATTATACACAAGGGCCGCGTGGCCTCCGGCAGGATCGCCGCAGGTGACTCTGCCACCCTGGCCGTGGACTGCGATCGCCGCAAGGCCACGGCGACAAACCATACAGCTACGCACCTGCTGCATGCAGCCCTGCGCTCGGTTCTGGGAGAGCATGTCCGGCAGTCCGGTTCCTATGTTGGGCCTGACCGTCTGCGTTTCGACTTCACCCATTTCTCCCAGGTCTCCCGGGAGTCGCTGGAGGCGGTCGAGACCCTGGTGAATCAGCGCATCCGGGACAATATAGCCGTCTCCATCCAGGAGATGGATGCGGAGGAAGCCTTTCAGAGCGGGGCTATGGCTCTTTTTGAAGAAAAGTACGGCGACCGGGTCCGGGTCATTGAGCTGGACCGCTTCAGCAAGGAGCTCTGCGGCGGAACCCATACCGAGAGAACGGGCGATATCGGGCTGTTCCAGATTGTCAGCGAAACCAGTGTGGCTGCAGGAGTGCGCCGTATCGAGGCGCTTACCGGGGAGGCTGCAGTGGCCCATGTCCAATCGCACCTGCGGATTCTCCAGGATACGGCCGCCCTTGTCAAGGAGCGCCCGGAGAATCTCTACGAGCGCCTCGAATCCCTGCTCTCCCAGCAGCGGTCGGCGGAAAAGGAAATCGAGCGTCTGAAGAACAAGATGGCCGCCGTCTCCGCCGGTCAGGCGGACAGTGAAATCCAGACCATCAACGACGTAAAGGTGCTGGCCAAGAAGGTTGAGGCGGAGGGCCCGGCTGCGCTGCGGGATATGGCGGACAAATTCCGGGACCGCCTGCAGTCCGGAATCGTTGTGCTGGGGGCGGAAAACAACGGCAAGGCGCTGCTGATCGCCGTGGTGACCAAGGATCTGCTGCAGCGTTTTCACGCCGGCAACATCATCAAATCCGTTGCTGCCGAGGTCGGCGGAGGCGGAGGGGGAAGGCCGGACATGGCGCAGGCCGGGGGACCGCACCCCCAAAATCTGGATGCGGCCATGTCCCGCGTTTATGAAATCGTGCAGGCGTCGTAAGCCTCACTGTTCAAAGGCTTTGTCAAATTCTACTTCCGCAGGCCGGGGCGGCAGGAGGGACTCATGCCGGACGGCATCCTCCAGAAGGGCCTTGGCGTCCGGATCCATCCACCAGTAGACCATGGCGCTGCCCTCGTCGCCGTATTTGGAAAGCACCGTCTCAGGCATGCCGAATTGGTTCCAGTACAGCAGACGCGTGTAGTCGATATTCCATAGCAGGACATAGGGGAATTTCCGGTACAGGATCTGGTCGATCTTTCGGCAGATGGCGTTTCTTTTGGCCACGTCAAAGATCGTTTTTTGTTTTTCAATGAGTCTGTCCACGGTTTCGTCCGCAAACCCCGTGATGTTGTTGCCTCCCTTGCGCCTGGCCTCCTCTGAGGCCCACATGCTTTCCGGGTCCTTGAACAGGCCGGCGCTCCAGGCAGCCCATGTCATCTGAAAATTATACTCCTCCATGTCCCGGGCCCATGCGGACCAGTCCTTTCGGTCGATTTCCATTTCAATTCCCACATCCTTGAGATCCTCGGCATAGATGCTCAGGAATTTATCCGCGGACGCGTTGCGGGACAAAAATCGAAAGGAGAGCCGCTGCCCGTTTTTCTGCATGTATCCGGTCTCGGGGTTGACCCGCCACCCGGCCTCGTGCAGTAGCTGCCGCGCTTTTTCCTTGTCCATTGGTATCAGGGGATTGGGGCAGGGGTGCTCCTGCGAATACAGGTCCTCGTAATAGGAGCGATGCAGGAAGTACTGGTTGTACATGAGGGTGCGGTTCATCTTGCGCCGGTCGAGCAGCAGGGCCATGGCCTTGCGGACCCGCAGTTCGTCAAAGGGGGCGCGCCGCATGTTCATCGCAAAGCCCTGGAAGCCCACTGGTTTGTGGTTGTAGATTTTCTGCTTGATGATGTGGTTTTTGAAAAAATGTTTCGTGTTGGTCTCGTTGATCCAGATCCGGGATGTGTAGACGGGGAAGATATCAATTTTTCCTTTCTTAAACGCCTCGAATGCATTGGTGCGCTCCCCGTAGAAGCGGTAGGTAATGGTATCAAAGTTGTACTTTCCCTTGTTGCGCTCCGCGTCGCCCTCCCACCAGTCTTTGCGGCGTTTGATTTTGATGAAAAGGCCCTCCTCGATGGGGCCGGGTCTGTAGGGCCCGGATACCACGGGAAATTCAAAGTTGAGCTTGTTGAAATCCCGGTTTTTGTAAGCATGCCTGCAGAGCACATGGAGGCCGCCGGCAGCCTGCAGATTTTTCCAGTGCACCCTTTTGGCGGTAAACCGGATGGTTCGGGAGTCGATCACCTCCGGCGGATGGAAACGCTCCATGTTGATTTTGTGCGGCCCTGTCAGATGCTCGGGGTCCATGATGGCCTCATAGGTCCAGCGCACGTCTTCGGCGGTAACGGGTTCGCCGTCGCTCCAGCGGGCATCCGGGTCTATGTGGAAGGTGAAGCTCTTTTTGTCCTCGGAGATGTGCCACTTTTCCGCCAGCCCGGGCTCGTAGGAAAGGCTCTGCGGGTTCATGGAAAGCAGGGTTTCGAACATGTAACCGAAAATTTCAGCAGAGAGGACATTGCTGTCCAGGTAGTAGTTCAGGCTTTTGGGATACTGGCCGCCGAATACCGTGACCTCTCCGCCCTTGCGGGCACGGGGGGATGCCAGGGGGTCGGGCCGGTCCTGCCAGTCCTTGCCGGGATAGGTGGTGCCGGAGCTGGCAGCGGCCGCGCAGAACCCCGAGAGCAGGACCGCAATGACCAGCACTGCTGCGCCGCGCATGTTAGGCCCCCTGCAGTACATCAATCATGGAATACATTCTGCCTGTTTCTCCGGCATTGATCTTTTCTGCCAGAAAGCGGGCCGCGTCCAGCGTTCCCCAGGCATAGATTTCGCGGCCGTTGACCCTGTGGGTAAAGGAGAAGACAACGGTGCCGTCCCGGGAGGAGAGGGTATAGGTGTGCCAGCCGTGGCCGTCCAGGTGGGCTTCGGGGACGCCCAGCTCCGTTTTCTGGATTTCCGGATCCCGGATTTTTTCAATATCGCTTTCGGAAAAGGACAGGCCCAGTTCGTTGAAGTAGCGGACCATGGCTTTTGCAGTGCCGGAGGTATCCGCCTTGCTTTTCTGGTGGCTCTCCGTTATCCGGAGGTTGTAGCCCGCAAACAGGCCGGGGAAGTTCTCTGCTGCATAGGCCATCATGGCCTGGAACCCCACAATCTGTTTGGCCATGTTGGGGGCAATGACGGCGCAGACAGAGGACCCGGCAATCGTGCGGGCCAGCTTCTCCCGGTCGCCGCCGGTGGTGCCCATGATAAAGGGGATCTGGTGCCGGCAGTAGAATTCTGCGTTTTCATTGACGGCATCCGGCAGCGTAAAATCCACAGCCATAAAGGGGCCTTCTTCGGATTTGAGTGCGTTTACGGCGGAATCCCGTTTTCCCGGGCGGACAAGGCGCACCGGCGTGTTCTCCACCATAACGGAGTCGGCCTCGATTTCCGGCCCGGTAAGGGACTGGGCGATAAAATCCACCGTGCTGTCCGAGATGGCATTTCTGGCGATGACCGTGGCCACTTTGCCGGGCAGGCCGTTTACCATCAGTTTGAATCGGCTCATAAAAACTCCTTTTTTTCGATTGGGCAGGCAGGAAAAGCACTACTGCCATTATTGAAACAAAACTGCGGAAACGTCAAGTCAGCTTGCGGGTTTCCACCGCCTCGGCTGCCTGTTGCGCAAGCCGGGCAAGCAGCGGAAACATCCCGGAGAAATCCCCGGTCAGCCGCAGGAGGTTCCTTGTTGCCGCCGGTATGAATCCGCGGAAGAAGGGCTTTTCCCCCTGCGTGGCGAGATAGCCGAAGGCACCCAGCGTTTGCAGGGTCCGGGTCAGAGAGCAGGCCCGGTATCCGGTTAGGAAGCGTTTCCTGTTGATGCTGCGGTACCGTGCCATCTCTGCCATGGCAAACTCCAGCAGTGTTTGCTGCACTTGCTCCGGCAGTCGGGCGTAAGGGTCGATCAGCAGGGCTGCCAGGTCGTACTGGAAAGGCCCGGTCCGGCCGGCCTGGAAGTCGATAAAATAGATCTGCTCGCTGCGGACCATGATGTTTCTTGACTGCAGGTCCCGGTGCATAAAGCCGGGCACACCGTTTTCGATGGCCGTATCAGCCAGTTGCGAGAACTCCCGGTAAAGCCCCGCCGGGGCGTCCGGCCATTGGGGCCGGGGCAGCTGCAGAAAACCCTGCAGGAAGGATTCCACAAAATAGCGGCATTCCTTTTCCAGGATCATCTCCCGGTCATAGGACGGGCCCTGATAGCAGAGAGCCGGATCAAGGCCTTGTGCACCCGCCGCGGACATTTTTGCCGCAGCCCGGATCACTTGCCTGTAGGTGCCCAAAAGGCTTTTTTTATCCGGGCTGTCTTGCAGCCGGTCATACAAAAGGGTGTCGCCCAGGTCCTCGAGAAACGCCAGTCCGCTGCAGCGGTCGTGGAGGAATATGCGGGGCACCGGCACACGCTTTCGGTACAGATGTGCGCCGATGGCTGCAAAGGAGTCGATTTCCGCTGTATCGGCCGTGGTGTGGATGCCGTGGTCGGCCATGACAAGGCTCTGTCCTTCTGCCGAAACGCGGTACCACCCGCGCGTTGATCCGTCTCCGGCCAGTTGCCGCCGGGATATGGCGGCGGCGGGGGGGCTGCAGCCGAAGGCCGCAGTAAAAGCGCCGGGTGCCATGCAGTCAAATGCGGCGGACCGGTAGCGCTCCGGACTGCCGATGTCCTGCCAGTAGAAGCGCTCCGGGATGTAGGCCTTGAAGTCCATATTTCGCGCAAGCAGGGACTTGTAGATTGTTATGCTGCTGATTGGCCCGGCCGGGATTTCCTCCGGGATGGCGGCATCGAGTACCTGAATGCCGGCAAATGCCATCTGTTTTGTCCCGGGCGGGGGAGCGTCGGGGGGAAACGCACGGATAAAGCCGGATTTGTCAACGGCCACGGAGTTGAACTCCGCGCGGTCATGCATGACCAGGGTTGCCGGATGCCGGTGGCTGCAGTGGAAAGCGTAGAGCGCGGCAAAATCCAGGTCTGTTACAATGTCGCCGTTAATGACCAGAAAGGGCCCGCCGGCCAAAAAGTCGGCTGCATTACCGATGGCGCCGCCCGTATCCAGGATTTCCGGTTCATAGCGGGTTTTTACCGGTATGGGAAAATCGCGGTTTGCCACAAAGGCAGCAAGCTGTTCATGCAGGTGGTGCGTATTGATGATGATACCGCTGCACCCTGCCTGGATCAACCCGTCTATAAGACGCGCGATTACCGGTTGGCTGGCAATGGAGAACAGGGGCTTGGCCATGTTCCGGCTGTACGGGAGAAGCCGGGTGGCAAAGCCTGCTGCAAGGAGTAGGGCTTTCATCAGGATATCAAGGGGATGTTTTCCTGCAGGTGGTGCCGGTAGTTCTGAAGCGCCCGGGTATAGAACGCCATGTCTTCCTCGGCAGCCTCCGGGTTTTCCAGGCCGCGGCTGACGAAAAAATTGACAGCGTTCTGAAAGTTCTGCCGGGTCAGTGCCTCCTTGCGGCTTACTTCATTGCGTTTGTACATCCTGCTGCCAAAGGCCTGGATCTTCTTGCCATAATCCTTTACTTCGGTAATGGGGCGCTTGGTATAGCGCCTCATGTAACTGAGCACGACCCAGTAGGAATCGAAAAAGGGGGTCAGGAAGGCGGCAAACATGTACAGCTTGCGGTAGCCTGCAGAGGTGATGTTATAGGTTTCCGGCAAAGTGGCGTGGGGCACCAGGATCGCATCGTCAATGAAGGCCTTCAGGGTTTTGCGGATGACGTCCGCAACGGGTTGCTGCTGAATAATAAATTCATTGGCAAAGAGTTCCCGCTGGAACTGATAGCTCTCATGCAGATCCTGTGCGGCAAACTGGAAGGCATCCGCACGGAGTATCGCCATTGCTGTAAAAGCAGCCGGGATAAAACAGATAATGCAGTTGTTTTTGTAGTATTCCAGGCCGGGTCTCCGGCTGTCGGGAATTTTGAACAAGGGATTGGATTCGGTGTCGGTGGAGAGCTCAGAGGTGGCTTTCTCCAGCATTTTGTTCTGCATAAATGTGTCCAGCACATGAAGAAATGCACTGTTTCTATCAATGATCAGGGTGTCGGAGAGGTTGGCGCTCTGGTTCAAGAGGTAATTCATGTAGGTGTCGACCACATGGAAAAGCTGGCTGGAATAGAGGCGCTTCTGGCCGCAGTTCAGTATGGCGCTGGCCAGCACCGAGTGCGGGGTGACAACGGTTACCTGGTTGATGGCGCCGATTAGCCGCCGGCCGAGCTCCAGGGAGAGGTTTTTGGCACCTCCCGCCAGGTCCCCGGCCTGTAGTTCCTGCTGGTGCAGGTAGGACTGCAGCGAGATGGGTTCGTTGAAATTCAGGTAAATCTTGCCGTATTTTTTCTTTAAGAACTTGCGTGCCTTGAGCACGTTCCGCAGGTTTTCCGGGCTTTTCTTGCCGCCTTCGAGTTCGTGAATATAGGCCTTCTCCTCCAATACCCGGTCATATCCGATGTAGATGGGCACAAAAATCATGTCCTGCCAACGGATACGGGGATAAGCCTCCAGTATGGTTGCCAGGAGGCCGATGCGCGGGGGAAGGAGCTTGCCGGTACGGCTCCGGCCCCCTTCCGGGAAGAACTCCAGATAGAAACCTTCATCAATAATTTTCTGGATGTAAGCGGCAAATACTTTGGGATAGAGGGCTTCCCCTTTGAAGGTCCGCCGCAGGAAAAATGCGCCGCCCCCGCGGAATATCGGGCCCAGCGGCCAGAAGGAGAGGTTTCTGCCGGCGGCGATGAGCGGGCAGGGCATGTTGTTGTTAAAAAAGACCCAGGAGAGGATCAAATAGTCCAAATGGCTTTTGTGACAGGGCACCAGCACCAGCGGCGCCCGCCGGGAAATGCGCTTGATCCGGTCAAGGCCGGTGTAGTCGATGACCATGCCTTCGAAAATATTGCGAAAGACCCAGCGCAGCACGACATCAAAAATCCGGATCATCTTCAGGTTGTAGTTGGAGGCGATCTCATTGAGGTAGGCCGAGGCTTTTTTATGGGCCTGATGAATGGATATATTGGCTTGCCTGGCATGCTCCGCGATAAACTGCTGTACGTCCTGGCGCGTTAACAGCTCCTCAATGATCTCCAGCCGGGATTTCAGGGTGGGGCCGGTGATGCTCTGCCGGTGCCTGTTGATCTGGCTGAGCAGCTCCCGGCGGAGTACCACGGCCTGCTCCCGGGAAGAGAGCCGGGCAATCTCGGGCTGCTCCAGAAACTCCTGCAGGTTGAGCGGTTCGGAGGCCTCGATAAATATATTTTTGGGGCTGCGGATCAGGGCGAACAGGCGGCGCAGGCGCCCCGGGTTCTCATTTGTGCCGAAGAGCATGTCAATAAAGGACAGCCGGGTTTTCTCCGGTGCTTTGCCAAACAGCATCAACTGGGGAAGAAAGTATATGGGACGCTCGATGCGCTTCTGGCATTCAATCAGGTAGTGCATCGGATCGGTTTTGGACTGGACAAAGCGGCGGTAAAATCCCTTTTCCTCAACCAGTGACAACAGAGCGGCATCGCCGGCCATGAGTTTGTCGCGGATATAGCCGCTTTTGTAGGGATCGGGCAGAGCAAAGTGATGGAGGAAATAGTGCAGATGAAAGAAAAGCATCCGCAGCAGGCGCCCAAGCGGCTGCCAGAAGATCAGGCGGTAGTCAAGGCCGATGGCGGGATGCAGCAGGCCTTCCCGCCGGTACCGGGTGTGGAAGAACAGGAATTCAAAATTGCTCTTGTATTTGTTGACATAGATAACGATCCGGTCTTTTTTTTCATTTTTGTGCGGCAGTTCGGGGCGGGCTGAGTCCAGTTGAATGCCTGTAAACAAAAGGCGCAGAATCAACTGCGAAATAATCCCGGTACGGGGAGGCAGGTAGCAGGCAAAGGGGCGGTGTGCTCCGGTGACCCGTCTGTCCCACCAGTTCCGGATCCGGTTTGGAATGTTTCCAGGGCGCGTCACAGTTTCCGCCTTGCTGCCGGAAAGACCGGCCTAAAATCAGGAAAACGGCCGCAGCCGTGGGCTGCAGCAATCATCAACAACTCTTCTTGTTATCAGTTTGTCTTATGGTTTTCAAGCGCATAATCCAGAATCGCGGTGCGGATGCGAACGGGCCGGGCAGCAGCAGATTCACAAATTTTGCCTTGCTTTAGATGCGGGCTTGTGGTAAGTACTTTTTTTAATCAGAAAATACGGGGTTGTCCAAATACCAAAAGGTCGGGAATGCAATAACTCATTAAAGGAGGATCCAGCTTTATGAAAACGTTAATTGGTGGCGCGATAGCAGCTGTAATCGGTTTGATCGGATTGGCAATATGGTTTAAGGCTTTTTTGCAGCTTCTTGCGGGCGCGGTACCGGTTATGCTGCTGCTGGGCGGCTGTCTGGCGCTGTATCTCGGCTTCGACGAACTCAAGGATACATGGCAGAAAGAGGGCGAAGTATCCTCGGCGGACACCCAGCCGGAAGACGAAGTGGAAAAATACCGCAGGGAAAACGAGGAGTTGAAGAAAGAGCTGGAATCCCTGAAAGCCGGGAAATAGGGTTTCTTTATGCTGTTGGTTCAGGGCTTTGCCGAGCGCTGTCGGCAGAGCCCTTTTTTATTGCACTGGTAGCCAGTCGGTCCGCTCTTTCATTGCCTTCATTTCCTGCATGCCCGGCTACTTTAAGAAATTTGATATCCCGGAATTTGCTGCAGAGACTGCGGAGTTCAGCAACGAGTTCCCGGTTTTTCTGCGCCTTCCAGCCTTTTGTCAACAGTCCGTGCACGTAACTGCTGTCCGTGTAAAGCCGCACCGGTAGATCATCTCGCTGAATTGCCTCCAGAGCCGCTTTTACAGCCGTAAGCTCGGCAATATTATTGGTGGCAATGCCGATGTATTCGGAAATTTCCCGTTCATGAGAGCCGTACCGGAGCAGCACCCCGATGCCGGAAGGTCCGGGATTGCCCGAGGAGGCGCCGTCGGTATAGATACAGATAGTGTTTTTCCCGCACCCGGCGCCCGGATCGCCGGCAGATTGCGGGGCTTGTGGGTCCGGCTGCTTTTTTGGAGACGCTTTCGGGCTTTGGCTGCCGGGAGGCGCGGCATCGATTTCCTGGATGTTTTCGGCCCGCACCCAGTACTGGTGGGATTGATTCAACTGGTACTTGATCAGCACCTTGTTTTTATGCCGAAGGGGGCGGCCGCCCGCATCCAGGGCCATCCATACCTTGTTTTTCTGAAACCGCATGCGCCGCCAGTCGGCCGGTTCTCCGGGGCCGGCGGCAGTGGAGCGGTTGCTGGTATCAGTCATAAAGAAAAAACCTCGCTGCTTCTTTTCGAAAGTTTTCCACAGGGGCCTGCCACTTTTTTGCCATTTCCTCGACCGGCACCATGTTCTCCAGCTGTTCCCGGAGGCTGTCGGAACCTGCGATCAGATCGATGGGGAGCCTGTCCCACTCGTATTCATAGGGTGGGCTGCGCCATTGAAACTCCCGGGGGTGATGGCGGATGATCGCCTGCAGCAGCCGCAGGCTGGTTTGATAGGAATTGTAGGACTGCGGATCCGTTATATGCAGGTGAAAACCCCGGCAGCGATGATGCTGCCACTTGCCGAACATGGGCTCAAAGACCACAGGGCGCAGTATCCCCCCGGGAAAGCGGCGCCCGCCCATAAAAGAGAGGACGCGCTCCTGGTCAATAAAGGGGGCCCCGAACATTTCGAAGGGAGTGGTGGTTCCGCGGCCTTCGGAGATGTTGGTGCCCTCCAAAAGCACCTGTCCCGGGTATACCAGGGCGGAGCTGCTGGTGGGGAGGTTCGGGGACGGCGGCACCCAGGCAAGCCCCGTGTCCGGAAAAAACATCTGCCGCTGCCACCCCTTGACGGGGATTACGAAGAGTCTGGAGTGGATGGAATAGACGGTGTTGATATAGAGGGCCAGCTCTCCCAGTGTCAGGCCGTGACGCATGGGGATGGGATATCTCCCCACAAAGGAGGCGAAATTGCTGTCCAGCAGGTTGCCTTCCACCTGTATGCCGTTTAGGGGGTTGGGCCTGTCCAGCACAAGAACGCTCCGATCGGTTTCCCTGGCCTTTTCCAGGCAATAGGAAACCGTCGTGGCAAACGTATAGACCCGGGTGCCCACGTCCTGGAGGTCAATGATCATGGTGTCTATCCCCTCGAACATCTCCCGGTCGGGCTGACGGGTTTTTCCGTAGAGGCTGAATACGGGGAGTCCGCTCAGCGGATCCACGCTGTCATCCGATTCGATCATGTTGTCCTGTTTTTCCGCCCAAAAGCCGTGCTGAGGGGAAAAAACGGCGGTCAGCCGGCCCGGCGTACGATCCTTGAGCAATTCCAGAGCGTGCCGGAAGCTTTGGTCGACGGAGGCCGGGTTGCACAGCAGCCCTAAGCGCTGGTCTTTCAGCCAGCCCGGCGGGCGGCAGAGAAACTCTTCCAGTCCGGAATGCAGCCGCACCATTGAGGTCTGTCCTTTAATCTAATCCAGTGTTTGCCGCGCCATACTGCTACAGCGGATAGCCGGTTTGCGGCGCGGTTTTTTCGTCTTGTCTGCCTGTTTTTCTATCGGATCAATATTGCACGGGATCTTTGTTTTGACAACGAGCAACGTCATAGAAATGTCGCCGAATAATCATATATCCGTAAAAATCAAAGAAAATTTAAAAAAATAAAAGCATATCGCCAAACCCGATCTTTTTCGAAATTTCCGGAACAAGCGGTTGACCGCCCGTATGCTGGTTATCTGACGGGTGTTCAAATTTTAGAGCACATTGTACTAGTTGGAGTATGGGCTCTATAAATTTGGATTAATAATCAGAGGGATATATATTGTTGAAAGTTTTGCGGGGAAGGGGAAATTCCCTATCTCATCTGATTTGACCCCAAGGCTTTCATGGATTATACAGGGGGCAATCGTTCGCTGAGAAAGCGCGGTTTTTTTCACATCGCCAGGAATATCGAAATTCGAACCGCCCCGGTATATGTAAATTTCTACCTCCCGCATAAACCATAATTTGTGCGTGAAATCGGCTTGTATTTCCTTAATGAACTGAAGGGCCTTCTGGCAACAGTTTTTTTGAATCCGTAGTGTTCGACGAGGTTGCAGTCTTATGGAAACGATCTGGGAAAATGTGAAAGCCTCGATTAAGGAACGGACGCCCCTCCATGTGTATAAGATGTGGATAGAACCCGTACAGTTTCTCCAGGCAGCGGAAGACCGCGTTGTTCTGGAATGCCCCAACATTTTGTTCAAGCGGCGTCTGTGGGAAAATTTCGGGGGTCGGATCGAATCCGAGATGAGCCGGCAGGCCGGCCGCAGCATACAGCTGACCCTGGAGATTGCCGATGGCAACGGCAACGGCAACGGTTCGGGGGAAAAACGGAAAAAAGGGGCTGCCGGAGGGTTCGAGCGGCAGCTTCATCTGCCCAGCGTTGACTGCCAGCCGCGTCTGGGGCGAATTCTGCGAAAAGATTTTACTTTTGACTATTTTATTGTGGGGGAAAATTCTACGTTTGCCTATAATGCGGCAGTCGCCCTGGCTACAGAGCAGAACCGGTTTCCTCCTCTGTTTCTTCTGAGCCAGCCGGGTATGGGCAAAAGCCACTTGTCCCAGGCGGTCGGCCATAAGATTCTCTCGGCTTTTCCCGGCGAGCGGGTTCTCTATATTACGGCCGAAGATTTTACTACGGATATGGTCAACTCCCTGCGCAACAAATCCATTACGGAATTTAAGCAGAAATACCGGAATAATTGTGATGTGCTGCTGCTGGAGGACATTCATTTTCTGTCCGGCCGGACCCGGACCCAGGATGAACTGGCCCTGTCCCTGGATTATCTCTACGATTCCGGGAAAAAAATCATTTTTTCCAGCACAATGCCCCTCAGGGATATTCCCAAACTAAACGAGCGGCTCCGGTCCCGGCTTTCGCAGTGCATGATATCAGAAATTCAGCTGCCGGATTTTTCCACCCGCCTGAAAATCCTGCAGTGCAAGGCCCGGTACCATGGATACAGTTTTTCCCGGGAAGTGCTGGAATATATGGCCGATGCCCTGACAGAAAACGTTCGTCTGCTGGAGTCCGGATTGATCGGCGTGGCCACAAAGGCGGGGCTTATGAACATGAAGGTGGATATGCCGCTCGCCAGAAGCGTCGTCGAGAATTTGGCGGTGGCGCAGAAATCCATAACCATTGAGGCCATAAAGAAGCTCGTTTGTAATGAGTTCGGCATATCGGAGGCGGAGATCACGTCCAGCTCCCGCAAAAAAGCCATCGTCCGGCCGCGGCAGATCGCCATGTTTCTTGCCCGGCGGCATACCAAGCAATCCATTCAATCCATTGGAAGAAGTTTCAACCGCTATCACGCGACTGTCATCCATTCCATCAACACCGTGGAAAACGAGATCAAGGTCAAAAAGGACGTGCAGAAGCAGGTGGAGCGTATCGAGGGAAACCTGACAAAAGGCCGGTTCTGACCTGCTTTTTCGCCGTAAGGGAAAATTCTCCGGAAATGCCTTCAGCCATAAAGCCCCTTAGCAGCCACGGGTTCCGGCAGATCCGGCGCATTGTCGGCAGGGAGAACTGCAGCCGGGAAAAGGAAGACCGCATCTGCTATGCTTTTGACGCCACCAGGCAGGAATTCATGCCGGATGCGGTGGTCTTTCCCGCCAGTACTGCTGAGGTTGCCCGGATTCTGCGTCTGGCGACCGATGCGGGTTTTGCTGTGATCCCGCGCGGGGCCGGATCCGGCATGTCCGGTGGAGCGCTGGCATCCGCGGGCGGCGTTGTTCTGGTTATGACCCGGTTCAACCGGATTCTCGAGATTGACACGGACAACCTCATTGCCCGGGTAGAACCGGGAGTGGTAACCGGGAGCTTCCAGCGGGCTGTGGCGGAGAAAGCCCTGTTCTATCCTCCCGATCCCTCCAGCGCGGATTTTTCCACCCTGGGGGGGAACGTGGCCGAATGCGCAGGGGGGCCCAAAGCGGTCAAGTACGGGGTTACCCGCGATTATGTGCTGGGTCTGAAAGCGGTGCTGCCCACCGGTACGGTTGTGGATACAGGGGTGAAAACGGCAAAGGGGGTTGTGGGCTATGATTTGACCAGGCTACTGACCGGATCCGAGGGCACCCTCGGGGTTATCACGGAGATTACCCTCCGCCTGCTGCCACAGCCGGAGACCGCCGCCACCCTGACCGCCCTTTATGACCGCATGGAAACAGCCGCGGAAACGGTCTCAGAGATCATCCGCAAGGGGATTATCCCGCGCACGGTGGAGTTTATGGATAAGGCCTCGATCCGGTGCGTGGAGAACTATCTGCAGAAAGGGTTTGCCAGTGACGTGGAGGCCCTTTTGCTCATCGAGGTGGACGGCTCCGGGCCTGCGGTCCGCCACAGTGTGGAAGCGGTCCGGACCCTGTGCATGGAAATGGGGGCCCGACAGGTGGAGGCCGCCCGCAGCCCCGAGGAAGCCGCACGTTTGTGGCAGGCCAGAAAATCCATATCCCCCGCCTTATATGCTCTGGCCCCGGATAAGATCAATGAGGATATCGTGGTGCCGCGAAGCCGGATTCCGGACATGGTAAAAAAGATTCGGGAGCTCAGCGAGCGAACGGGCCTTATTATGGTGAGTTTCGGCCACGCAGGGGACGGCAACATCCATTTCAATATCATGCTGGATAAAACGGACCCGGAAGCCGTGAAAAAGGCCGAAGCATCCCTTGAGGAAATGTTTGACTACACACTGGCCCTTGGCGGCACCATCTCCGGAGAGCACGGGATCGGCATATCCAAGGCTCCATACATGCCTCGCGAGATCCCCGGCGAAGTTCTGGCCCTGATGCGGCGGATCAAACAGGCCTTTGACCCGGCAGGCATATTAAATCCCGGCAAAATGCAGCTTTCCTGAAGATGCGGGTGTTGTGATACCTGCCGCTTGATTTCGCTGTTTGTTTGCAGCTGTGATCGGTTTTTGGGGGTCTATTGAATTTTGGAGGGCATCTCCTGTACCGCCATCCAATCCTCCAACTGTTCTATGCGGGTTTGCTCTCCCTGTTCTATGGCGCAGCGAAGCCTGAGGGCACAGTGATTGCGGCATATGGTGTTGCTGAAATTGAACTGACCGAAACATTCGACGAAGTTGTCATCTGCGGTTTTTTTGGGATCAGAGTCCATCATAGAATATCTTTTCTATCCTGCTTTCAGTAATGAGCAAATTGTATCGTGTACCCGGCCGTTGGTGGCCAGGATTTCATTCTTGTCCGGATTGTGCGGATTTCCGGAAAAGTCGGTGACCCTGCCGCCGGCTTCCCGCACGATCAGGGCTCCCGCCGCTGTATCCCAGGGCTTCAAGCCCTGCTCCCAGAAGCCTTCGAACCGGCCGCAGGCGACATAACAGAGATCCAGGGCTGCGGCGCCCAGCCGCCGAATCCCCCGGGCAGACAAGAGGCATTTTTGAAAGCGCTCCATCACCGTTTGCACAATGGGTTGAAAATCATAGGGGAAACCGGTTACCAGCAGGCTCTCGGAGATCTCGGATTCCGGGGAAACCGCGGCGGTGCTGTTGTTTACCGCTGCCCCCCGGCCTTCCACCGCAGTGAAGAGTTCCCCGCTGATCGGGCTTAACACAACGCCCACCCGCGTTGTATTTTCATGGGCAAAGGCGATGGATACGGCGAAGATCGGAATCCCATGGGCAAAGTTGGTGGTGCCGTCAAGCGGATCAATAATCCATTGGCATCGTGTGGATTCCTCGTTGTGCAGACCTTCCTCCTCGGCCATTACGGCATGATCCGGGTATTTTTCCCGGATGGCGGCAACGATCTGTTGCTGCGACTCCAGGTCCGCGTCCGTAACCAGGTCATTGGGTCCTTTTTTGTGAACACCGCCGGTGCTGCCGAAATATCCGGAAAGGACTCCGGCCCCCGCGTAAGCGGCACCGATGGCGACGTTTTGTATTGCATTGAGATCCATTAGCAAAACCTTAGCCTAGCTGCCAGAGATCCGTCAACAACATAATCCCCCTGCCCGGCTTGTCAATTGCCAAGGGGATCTCCGCCGGCAGCGGCCTGCGTTTTTTCCGGGCCGGGCTGCGGCTGCGGACTTACACAGGCCTCCATTTTTTGGATCAGAGGCCACAGGGTGGTTTCGTCTGTCGCAGAAACGGCGATTTCGTCGTTTCTGGAAGCGAGTTGGCGAACGGTCTCCTCGTCGAGCAGATCCATCTTGTTAAAAACCCGGATCTGGGGAATATGCTGGAGATTGAGCTCCTGGAGAATGTTTTCCACGGATTCGATATGCGCGGGGTGTTCCGGATTGCTTGCATCAATTATGTTGAGCAGCAGATCCGCTTTTTCCAGTTCCTCCAGCGTAGCCCGGAAGGCCACTTTCAACTCCCTGGGCAGGTCTTTGATAAAGCCCACTGTATCCGTGATGATCACTTCGGTGTCCCGGGGAAACTTCAGCCTCCGGCTGGAGGGATCCAGCGTGGCGAACAGCCGGCTTTCCGTCAGGACCCGGCTTCTGGTCAACGTGTTTAAAAGCGTGGACTTGCCCGCGTTGGTGTAGCCGATAATGGAGATGACCGGCAGGCCCTTCTTCTCGCGCCTGGTTTTCTGCTGCTGGCGGTGCTTGATCACCCCTGCCAGTTCTTTTTCAATGCGGTTGATTTTGTCCCGGACACGGCGGCGGTCGATCTCCAGTTTCGTCTCTCCCGGGCCGCGTCCGCCGATGCCGCCGGCAAGCCGGGACAGCGCGGTATTCTGCCCCACCAGCCGGGGGAGGCGGTATTTGAGCTGGGCGAGCTCCACCTGGAGTTTGCCCTCCCGGCTCTGGGCCCGCTGGGCGAAGATATCGAGAATCAACTGGGTGCGGTCGATTACCTTGAGTTCGATTTTATCGGTAATGGAGCGGATCTGCGAGGGATTTAATTCCTGGTCGAAAACGAGCAGGGTGGCTCCCTGCTGCATGGCATATATGGCCAGTTCCTCGATTTTTCCCCTTCCCACCAGGTATTTGGGGTCAACGCGTTTGCGCTGCTGGATCATCGTATCAATGACATGGATGTTGCTGGAGCGCGCCAGCTCAGCCAGCTCCTTAAGTGAGGTGCGGGCGCGGCGTTTGGGCATGGTAGTGACGCTTATCAGGATGGCCCGCTCCACGCCGGGGTCCACCCGGTGCAGGGCGGAAGTGCGTTGGAGCTCGTCTTCCAGCGCTTTCACCAACTCCGGGAAGTTGATGCCCGGATCTTCCATATCCCGTGGCGGATAGATTTCATACGGGTACTCGGCCGAGCGGCCGGGGAAAATATGAGCCAGGTGGATGGTTCCGGGCTCCCCCCGCTCCGTCACGGTAACGGCTGCAACCAGGTCCAGGCGCAGGAGTGCCAGGTCTGTAAGGTCGTCGCGGCTTAGCGGTTCCTCCTTGAGGTGGGTGTGGATCAGCCGGAGCCCTTTTAGACGGCCGGGCGGCGCCTTGTAGTGGCTGGTGTCCGGAAGCAGCAGCCCCTGGTTATCGCCAATGACAACCGCCTCAATTTTTCCGGATCGGTTGACCAGAAGACCTATCTGACGGCGAATCTCAGAGGAAAGGGCGCACACTTCCGCTGCCAGCTGGTAGCTGACAACCGATTCATGGGGTATGCGCCGGTGGTAGAGGGCTTCTATGCGTTTGAGTTGAACGGATTTTAATCCGTTTGTATTTCCCGAAATTTTTTTCATGTACGATGAATTCGGCTGCAAAAGCAATGCCGAGCAGCGGGCAGAGCCCTGCTGCGCCTCCGCCTTCTGCGGCCGTCAGCCGCTGGCGCTTTGTCAACCGGAGAATCCGTCATCATAGGCCAGATCCTCAAACCGGGTATAGGCATCGAGAAAGGCCAGATAAGCGGTCCCCACCGGTCCGTTTCGTTGTTTGGCCAGATGAATTTCGGCAATGCCCTTGTTGGGATTGGTCTCCTCCTTGTTATAGATTTCATCCCTATAAATAAACATAACCAGATCCGCGTCCTGTTCAAGGGCGCCGGACTCGCGCAGGTCAGAGAGCTGGGGCCGTTTGTCCTGGCGCTCTTCAAGCCTGCGGTTTAACTGGGAGAGGGCAACAATCGGGATATCCAGTTCCTTTGCAAGGCCCTTGAGAGCGCGCGACATTTCTGATATTTCCAGTTCCCGCCGCTCTTTGCTGCTCCCCGGCTTCATCAGCTGGAGGTAATCAATGAGAATCATCCCGATGCCCTTTTCCCGTTTTAGCCTGCGGGCCTTTGTCTTGACTTCGAGCGGCGAGAGTTCCGGGGAATCATCGATGTAGATCGGCGCGTTGGAGAGGGTGTCCGCGGCGTGGATCAGCTTCATCCATTCATCATCACTGAAAAAGCCGTCCCGCAGGCGGGCCGAATCCAGCCGGGCCTCGGCGCACAGCAGCCGCATGGAGAGCTGCTCCTTGCTCATTTCCAGCGAAAAAAAAGCAACCGGGAACTCGCCCGCAACGGCAGCGTTTCTGGCCAGATTGAGCGCAAAAGCGGTTTTGCCCATGCCGGGGCGGGCCGCAATGATCACCAGGTCGGAGTTCTGGAGCCCGGATGTTAACGTGTCCAGCTTTTTATACCCCGTAGGTACGCCGCTGAGCAGGGATTTGTCGCCGCGGCGGGCCTCCAGGGTGTCGATGTTGGATTCAATGATCTTGCTGATGGGGAAGATGCTTTGTTTGCTTTTGTTCTCCGAGATTTCAAATATGGTTTTTTCCGCATAATCAATGACATCTTCCACGTTCGCGGAATTTTCGAAGCAGTTGGTGGTGATGCGGCTTGCAGCGGTAATCAACCGGCGCAGCGCGGCCTTGTCCCGGATGATGATGGCATAGTTTTTGGCATTGGAGGGCACCGGCGCGGTATCCACCAACCGGGCGAGATAGACCGCACCGCCGATGCTTTCCAGCTGGTTTTTGTTTTTGATGTGATCGGCCAGCGTAACCAGGTCAATCGGCTCCCCCCGGTTGAAGAGTTCCGTGACGGCCTCAAAGATGGTCTGGTGGGCTGTCTTGTAGAAATCCGGCGGAGACAGGATGTCGAGTATATCCAGCAGGGTGTTGTTGTCCAGCAGGATGGCGCTGATTAGAGATTCCTCCGCATCCAGGTTCTGCGGGGGGATCTTGTCAAACGCGTACTCCTTCTGTGCGGATTGGGCTGCACCTTGCTGCGTGCTCATGGAAAAATTCCGTCCTCTGTTTGGATAATCCCCGATGACGGCGGCCAAGAGCTGCAAACCGATTGCAGTTCCGCCGTTGCGCTCTGATTATGCGCGGGTTACCTCCACCGTGATCTCCGGCTCCAGATCTTTGTATACCCGAACAGGGACCTGGTAGGTGCCGACTTCTTTAATCGGATTTTTCAACAGAATCATGCGTTTTGGCACTTCGATCCCCTGGGCCCCCAGTGCGTCCGCAATATCGCGGGTGGAGACGGAGCCGTATAGACGCGTCTCATCTGCAGCTTTCGCCTGAATCCGGCATACCACGCCGTCCAGGCGCTGGGCCAGCTCTTCGGCCATTTTCCGCTCTCTTGCAATCTGCAGATCGATTTTTGCCCTCTGCTGCTCCATGAATTTGCGGTTCTGGGGGGTGGCATACACTGCTTTGCCCTGGGGTACCAAATAATTGCGGGCGTATCCCTTTTTGACATCCACCTCTGCGCCGGCGATGCCAAGCGGTTCAATTGTTTCTCTGAGTATGACTTTCATTGCATCTCCTCCATATGTCGAATGAATAACGGCATATCCCGAATGAATTGCCGGATTTTTTTCGCTTTGTATCTGCAGCAGAACATCCCCGGCAGCCGTTGGTTTACTGGTCGGGTCCGGCCGGCGGCGAAGAGCCCAGGCGCCGGAAATTGGCCCATACGTCAAAAAAACCGATTGCCACAACAAGCAGCACAAAAATCTGCTGCAGGGCGATAAGGGCATAAATCATTGCCCGCAGCAGCAGGGGAACACCCTTTTTTTCCAGATAAAAAGAGGTTACCGCGATCCCCTGGAAAAAATATATGATCGCCAGTACCATCAACCCGTTCAAAGCAAGCAGCCTGGTTGTATGGCCCGGCAGAAGCATCAGGGCAATGGCTCCGATGACGGCCCATACAAGAAAATCCGGACTTTTCCAGAGGTTTAACGCCCCGAAGTCCGCATACGCAGGCTCCCAGCGGGCCAGCAGCCTGCGCGCCGCAAGCAGATTCACCCAGCCGGCGAAAAGCAGCCCCACGGCCGCAAGTGCGGGCAGTATTCCGATAAGCGCCCGGGTGATGGAGGCGATGGAGCCCTGGAGCATCCGTATGGTTTCCTCCGGCACCCCGGTATTCTCATATAGGGCAATGGTTGCCCGCAGGTTTTCACCAATATAATCGGTCAGCATTTCCCGCACGCCGGCTCCCGGGCCGCCGGCATAAACCGCCAGCAGGAAAAGCGCCCCGGCAAGCACGGCAGCGCAGGCATACCCGATGGTTTTTTCCACCGAAAAGCGGCGTTCCATACATTCGCCCATGCAAAAGCCCAGCCCGAGCATGGCCAGCAGAAAAAGCGCATCAGCAAAGATTTTGCCCGCAAGCAGCAGGATAAGGGCCAGGGCCGCAGCGATGATGATCACTCCCTGCCTGCGGCCCAGCCGCAGCCGGTACAGGATGATCGGCTGCGGCAGCAGGAGCAGGGCGGCGAATCCAATCAACGGTATGGTTACAGCTACAGTGCAGATCAGTACTGTTAGCACAATTCCGCTGAGGGTGTCCTTTACCATGCTGTCAGGAAAGGCAGCATTCACTATGCTATCACTCCCCGGGGATGTGCTGGAGCGTTTGCCGCAAAAGACGGATTATTGATCAAGGGAGCCGACAAAGGGCAGAAGCGCTATGTTTCGTGCTCGTTTAATTTCGCGGGCCAGCTGGCGCTGATGCCGGGCGCATGTGCCCGAAATCCGTCTCGGTATAATTTTGCCGCGTTCGGTGATAAAGTATTTTAAGGTGTTGGGCGCCTTGTAGTCAATTTTCAGGCTGCTGTCGGCGCAGAAACGGCAGACCTTGCGCCGGGGATAATATCGTTTCTTGGGATTGAAAGCCATTTTATTGATCCTTTGCTTCGCCTTCGGTTTCCGTCTCCGTGGATGTCTCGCCTTGCGTTGTTTCCGCTGTTTCCGTATCGGCGGCTTCCGGTTCTGCGGCGGATGTTTCCGCGGCAGAAGCCGAGCTCACAGCCGTCTCCGGCTCTTCTGCCGGCAGAGATTCCGGATCTATGTTTTTCTCCAGATTGATCGTCATAAATTTCAGCACGCGGGAGTCAATGCGGAAAAAGCGCTCAATGTCCGGGACCAGGTCACCGGCGCCTGCGTACTCGAGCCGGATATAGTGGCCCTGCCTTTTCTTCCGGATTTCATAAGCGAACTTGCGCACTCCCCAATCGTCAAACACCAGCAATCTGCCGCTATGCTGATTGACAAGGGAGCGGACCCGGTCCATGATGGCCTGCTCATCCGCTTCCCCGGAGTCCGGATCGATAATAAAAACGGTTTCGTACTTGTTCATGAATCCTCCTTACGGGTTAGCAGCCCCGGCCAAAGAACAGCCAATGCACAGCCGGAGCAAGGAATACGGTATTTATTAAAATCTTATATATTTAGCTTCTCAAGGAGTTTTTGTCAAGAAAAATTCCGGGCCTTCTTTTGGTAGATCTGCTTCTTGATCTCCTCCAGAGAAAAGGCTTCATAACCCGCTTCGCTCAAGGCATCCGCCAGGCTCTGAAGGGCTTTCTCTCCCACGCCGGGGAAAAGGAAAAGGCGCCGAAGAAGCTCCGGCTTGCAGAAGTTCCGGGGGTCTGCGAGCAGGTTCAGGCCGAATTGTTTCCTCAGGGCGTTCTTGATGCGCGGCGGGATGTATTCCGCGAAAGGCATGGCAAAAGCGAGTTCCCGGAATTGGCATTCCCTTCTGTAAATATTGACTACATTGGAATACTTCATGTTCATGCGGCGGGCGATTTCGTGATAGCTGGTCCCCTGCTGCCGGAGTATGTAAATGCTTTCCGCAAGCTCCCGGTTCTTCTCCGACTTGTATCGCTGCAGCATAAGCATTTCCCCTTCTGTTGCAGCATGTTGCTGCCTTTTGTCCCGCTTCCGCCCTTATACAGCGGCTTTGCCACCCTCCTTTTCCCATTGGTACATCAGCAGCGGCAAAAGGGCAAGTGCAAAACCGGCTGCGGCACCAGATATCCCGGCCTTATCTCTTGGTCAGTACTTCGCGCACTTTGGCGGCTATATCCGCAACGGAAAAAGGCTTCTGGATAAAGTTCACGCCCGGCTCCAGAATGCCGTGGTAGGCGATTATGTCTTCGGTGTAGCCGGACATGAATAACACCCCGATTCGGGGACAGGCTTCGGCGATCTGTTCATAGAGTTCCTTGCCGTTTATATCCGGGAGAATGACGTCGGTAAGCAGAAGATGCACCGTTTGTTCTTGCCGGGCCAGGAGGGAGCGGGCTTCCCGCCCGTTTGGCGCGGAAAACACCCTGTATCCATGGGCTTCCAGGATGGAAACCACAAGTTCGCGGACGGTTTGCTCATCCTCCACCAACAGAATGGTTTCCGAACCGTGGCGCTTTGGAAGCGGTGCCGTCTCTGCATTGGGCTCCTTTTTCTCTGCAGCGTACTCCCTGGAAGAAACCGGCAGATATACCTTGATGGTCGTTCCCATGCCGGGCTCGCTGTATGCCCAGATATTTCCCCCATGCTGCTTGACAATGCCGTAGGCGGTGGAAAGCCCCAGGCCGGTGCCCTTGTCTTTCTCCTTTGTTGTGTAAAAGGGCTCAAAAAGATTGGCGAGCGTGTGCGCATCCATTCCGCAGCCTGTGTCACTGACGGACATTTTGACGTAATATCCGGGCGTTACGCCTTTTTTGGGCCGTGCGTAACCCTCGTCCAGATCCACTGCGGCCGTCTGGATGGAGAGTTCGCCGCCTTCCGGCATGGCGTCCTGGGCATTGACCGCCAAATTCATAACGACCTGCTCAATTTGTCCGGCATCACTGTTAACGATGGGAAGAGGATCGGAGAGATCCATGCGGAGGGCAATATCTTCCCGCAGACTGTGGCGCAGCAGAGACCGGAGATCGCGTAAGAGCTTGTTTATATCAACCGGCTGAAATTCGAGCATCTGTTTGCGACTGAAGGCAAGAAGCTGGCGCACAATGGAGCATGCGCGGCTGCCGGCTTCGATGATATGGGTGAGCCGCCTTTGCAGCGCTTCATCCTCCTGTTTTTCTGCGAGGATCATTTCCCCGTATCCGAGTATCGGGGAGAGCAGGTTGTTGAGATCATGGGCCACACCGCCGGCCAGCCGGCCGATGGATTCCATTTTCTGCGACTGCTGGAACTGCGCCTCCAGTTTTTTCTTTTCCTCCTCGGCCCGCTGCTTTTCGGTAATATCCTGGATGAACAGGACGATCCCGGCAACCTTGCCGCCATTGCCAATGGCTGGGTAAGCCCGCATAAGCCAGTATCGGTCGCCAGGCCCCTGTTTTTCTGCCTCCTGGGGGGTTTGCGTATCCCTTGCTTTCTCTACAAGGCAGTCCGGACAGGGGGCGCTGCGTTTGTGACAAAGTTCATAGCAGCAGCGGCCCGTTATCGCTTCTTCTGCTTCTCCTGTCAGGGAGGCGGCCGCACGGTTGGCCCAAATAACCCGCATATCGGTGCTGAAATAGATAATTTTTTCAGTGGCGGAGTTAAGGATCAGGTTTTTCTGGCGTTCGCTCTCCCGCAGGGCTTCTTCCTTTTGTTTGCGTTCCGTGAGGTCGCGGACCACGCCCAGCACGCAGGACTTTCCTTCGTATTCAATGATGCGGTGTTTGATTTCCACCGGGTATTGCGTACCATCTTTTCTCCGGTGCGTGGTCTCGAATATAAGCTGCCCCTTTTGCCGGAGTTCCTGGAGCCGTTTGGGAACCATGTGCTGCTCGCTGGGGACAACAATATCCATCGGCGTCATTTGCAGGAGTTCTTCGTAGCTGTAGCCGGTTTCGTTGCAGGCGACCGCGTTGGCCTCCAGTATTCGGCCCGCCATATCGTGGATATAGACGGCATCGCTGGTGCTGTTGAAGATGACCCGGAATTTGCGTTCATTGCGGCGGAGCTGTTCTTCCATCTGCTTGGGATTGTCAATATCCACCAACATGCCTTGTATACCGGTAATTTCTCCGTTCCGGGAAATCGGCCTGCCGTTGGTACGGATCCATTTGGCGGTTCCCCCCTTGGTCACAAACCGGTATTCCGTAACAATATCCCGGCCGGAAAGAATCTCCGGGAATTTTCCGAAACGTTCGGGCAGATCTTCAGGGTAAACAAAATCGGTGAATCTGCGGCCGATAATTTCTTCAGGGCGGTATCCGCCGAGTCTTTCCACATTGGGGGACACGTAGGTTACAAATCCATCGGGATTGAGTGTATAGAAGACCTCGTTCAAATTCTCCAGCAGCTGCTCGTATTTTGCCCGGCTCTGCCGCAGCGCCGCGTTTTCTTGTTCCAGAATTTCGATTTTTTGATTTTTCGTCATGACTTTGGCCGGTGCCCCTATTGGCTCAGCACATCCTGGATCTTGGCTGTTAAATCGCTGACGGAAAAGGGTTTCTGGATAAAATGCACGCCGGAGTCCAGCACACCATGGTATGCGATCACTTCTTCCGTATAGCCGGACATATACAGAACCGGCACCCGGAAATCCCGGTCGGAAATTTTTTGATAGAGGCTCTTTCCGTTCATGTCCGGGAGGACCACGTCGGTAAGGAGCAGATCGATCCCCCATTTTTGATCATCAAAGATGGATATGGCTTCCCCGCCGCTTTCTCCCACCAAAACGGTATATCCCTGCCTCTCCAGCATGGCGGTAACCAGATTCCTGACCGTTTCTTCATCCTCGGCCACCAGAATGGTCTTCGAGCGGTTGGGCTGCGAACGCTTTTCCCCCCTTGCGCCGGCTTGCTGCGCCCTTGGAATGGACAATTCGGCAGACACCGGCAGATACACCCGGAAGGTGGTGCCCAGTCCGGGCTCGCTGTATGCCCAGATGTTTCCGCCGTGCTGCTTGACAATCCCGTAGACCGTGGATAGTCCCATTCCGGTTCCCTGGTCTGCGCTTTTTGTCGTGAAAAACGGTTCAAAGACCTGCTTTTTCGTGTCTTCATCCATGCCGCAGCCCGTGTCGCTTACTGCCAGTACGACGTAAGTGCCGGGGGTCACGCCGCTGCGCCGTTTTGCATAGGTCTCATCCAGTTCGACCGCTGCGGTTTCGATGCTCAGCTCCCCTCCGTTCGGCATGGCATCCCTGGCATTTACCACAAGGTTCATGATCACCTGCTCCAGCTGCCCGGAATCCCCTTTGAAAAGGGGGAGGCCCTCGGCCGGCTTGAACCGGAGGGTGATGTTTTCGCTGAGTGTGGAGCCGAGCAGGTTTTCAAAGTTCTGCAGAAGCTCGTTGAGATCGATGGTGGTAAACTCGAGCATTTGTTTCCTGCTGAAGGCCAGAAGCTGCCGCACCAATGCCCGGGCGCGCTTTCCCGCATCCACCATCTGGTCAAGCTTGCTCCTTTGGTCCTCGTCCAACCCGGCGCCTGTCAGCAGCATCTCTCCATAGCCGAGGATCGGGGACAAAAGGTTGTTTAGATCGTGGGCCACCCCGCCGGCCAGCCGGCCTATGGATTCCAGTCTCTGGAACTGCCGGAACTGCTCCTGCAATCGTGCGTTCTCCTCCTGGGCCTGTTTTTTTTCGGTTATATCCTGGGAGAACATGATGGCGGCGTTCGTCCCGGCCTCATTGCCTTTGGAGGGGTAGGTTCGGTGAAGCCAGTATCTGCCGTCTTCGGAGACTTTTTCCGCCTCCTGCGGCAGCCTGGTTTCCAGGGTTTTTTGGACAATGCAGTCCGGGCAGGGCGTGGTCCTCTGGCAAAAAAGCGCGTAGCAGTAACGGCCGGTGATGTCTTCCTCCGGCATCCCGGTGGTTTCGGCAACCGAGCGATTGGCCCAGATAATGCAAAGATCCGCGTCCAGATAAATGATGTTTTCCGCTGAGGAATTGAGAATCAGATCCTTCTGCCACTCGCTTTCGCGAAGCACCCGCTCCCGAATTTTGCGCTCGGTGATATCGCGGGCCACAGCAAGGATGGCGGGGACTCCGTCAAACTCCACTTTCCGTGTCTTGACCTCCACGGGGTATTCAATGCCGTCTTTTCGCCTGTGGACGGACTCGACAACCAGGGCCCCGTTTTCGCTGGTGGCTTGAATGCATTTCATCACCTCGGGGATTTCCCGGGATACCACAAGATCCATCGGCGTCATTTCCAGGAGCTCTTCCCGGGAATAGCCCAGATGTCTGCAGGCGACCTCGTTTACCTCCAGCATCCATCCGTTCAGGCTGTAAATAAAAACGGCATCAGCCGAGTTGTCGAAAAGGTCCCGGAATTTTTTCTCGCTTCGCTGCAGCGCGGCCTCGGCTTCCTTTTTATCCGAGATGTCCACCAGCATTCCCTGGACGCCCCTGAACTCCCCGCCGCGCATAATGGGCCTGCCGTGGGTTCGGGCCCAGACGGAATCGCCGGATTTGAGGAGAAGGCGGTACTCCGTTACCAGATCCTCCCCGTAAAAAACTCGTTGAAAGTTCTCGGTGCGGCCAGGGAGGTCATCGGGATGCACGAAGTCGGTGAAGGGACGGCCGATAACTTCGCTCGGGCTGTATCCGCTGATATTTGCGATATTTGGGGAAATGTAGGTGATCGCTGCATTGTGGTCCAGGGTGTAGAGCACCTCGTTGAGGTTCTCCAGCAACCCCCGGTAGTTCTCGTTGCTCTCCCGCAGCTCGGCAAGCTGTTTTTTCAATGCCTCGTTTTCTTGCTGCAGCTCTTTAAAATCTTGTTTTTGCACCATAATTGTCTATTTCCCCCGAATTCGTCCGCATGCCGCCTTAAACTCAAGTCGGATATTTAATCAGAGCGTTTAGCTGTTTGCAATGGTTTTTCCGGGGGAGAAATGAACCTGCAGAATCAAACAGGGCTGCCCGGCTGGAGCCGGCCGCCGGAGCGGCGCCGGTAGGCGATGCCCAGCTTGTCCATGCGCTGCCTCAGGGTGTTGGGATGCAGGTCAAGCAGCTCCGCCGCTCCGCCAGGCCCGCTGATTTTCCCGCGGCTGCGGCTCAGGGCCCGGCGGATGTGGGCGACGCTGACCGCATCCAGGGTGGGAAAGGCCTCTGCCGGCTCTTGGGGCGCAGACGCTGCGGCGCCCTGGGGGGAATTCGCAGGGCCCGGCAGGACCTCCATATTGAGCTCATCGCTTGAAGACTGGATCAGCGCCCGCTCGACAAAATTTTCCAGCTCCCGGACGTTGCCGGGCCAGTCGTGGGCCATGAGCCTGTCCAGGGCCCCGTTCGGCAGCCTTGGCCGGAAAGGGAGCTTTAAATCCGCGGTTTTTTGCTGGAGGAAATGGTGCACAAGCGCGGGGATATCCGCCTTTCTCTGGCGCAGAGGGGGA
>CAZWNV010000008.1:0-35278 GCA_964635265.1 uncultured Desulfobacteraceae bacterium | reverse complement strand
CCCAGGGGACCAGGAGCCATACAATGCTTACCTGCTCATCCGATACGGCACCGAGAATGGCCTCCGGGCTCGTTCCTTTCAGGATAACGGCCCGGGCCCCGACAATCAGGTTGCCAAACCAGTGCATCTTGGCGCCCGTATGATAGAGGGGGGGAATGCAAAGGAAATTGTCTTCATGGCTCTGGTTGTGATGGCGGTTCTCCGCATAGCAGGCAAACTCCAGCTGCCTGTGCAGGAGATAGACCCCCTTGGGCTTGCCTGTGGTCCCGGAAGTAAAATAGATTCCGGCGCCATCCAAGAGTTCAATATCCACAGCCGGCGGGCCGGCGGGCTGCCGGCCCGCAAAATGCTCAAAAAAATGCGCATAGGCGGGGCAGTGCCGCGATGGTCCCACGTATACCCAAAACCGGATCCACTGCTCCATTTCCTCTTTTGCCGGGGTGACCTGCTCGATAAACGCCTCTCCGAATATCATGGCGCGGGCGTCGGCGACCCTCACACAGCGGCTGATATCCGGGGACTGAAATCGGAAGTTCAGAGGTACGGCAATCGCTCCTGCCCGCAGGATGCCGAAATAGGCGGGCAGCCACTCAATGCAGTTCATCAGCAGCAGCACCACGCGGTCCCCTTTTTTTATCCCCTGCCTGCGCAGGGCGTTAGCCGTCTGATTGGACAGCTCATAGAAGCGCCGCCAGCTGATTTCCTGCCGGCTTCCGGCTGAAGGATCGCGTTCAATCAACGCGGTTTCATCGCCGTATATCCGCGCATTTCGTGCCAGCATCTCTGTTATTACCATATTCTCTCACCCACCGCGGTAACCTGATGCACTCGTAGAAAGCCAGTCCGGAACGGGCTTTAAGGGGAAACGTCATCTGCCTCTATCAAATTGCTGCAAAAAGTCAACCGTATTGTTTGCGGGACCATGGGTGCCGGCGCCCGGCCGTTGGGCAGGCCGGCGGCATTCGAAAGCCGGACGCAGGATGTCCGTATGCACGAAAAAAAGCCCCGGACTGCGCCTTGCACAGCCCGGGGCATATATTTTTCGCCCGGAAACCTTATTCCGGGCCTGTTATTGTCTATCGAAGATTACTTGTTATCGCCTTTTACTTCTTCATAATCGGCATCCACGACATCCTCTTCCTCGGATCCCGAGGTCTGGGAGCCGCCTTCGCCGGCGGATTCAGCACCGCCCTGACCTTCGGCGCCGCTCTCGGAGGCCTGCTGATACATGGTCTCCGCCAGCTTGTGCGAAGCCTGTGTCAGCTCTTCAGAGATGCTCTTGATCTTCTCGGCATCGTCACCTTCCATCTCCGTTTTGAGCCGCCCGATGATTTCTTCAATTCTGGATTTGGTCTCTGCATCCACCTTGTCGCCCAGCTCCTTCATGGATTTCTCGGTGGAATAAATCAGCGAGTCGGCATTGTTCCTGGCCTCCACCAGTTCTTTTTGTTTCCGGTCTTCTTCTGCATGCATCTCCGCATCCTTTACCAGCTGATCGATCTCCTCCTGGGACAGACCGCTGGAAGCTGTAATCCGGATGGACTGCTCTTTTCCTGTGCCCTTGTCCTTGGCGGAGACATGCACAATGCCGTTTGCGTCGATGTCAAAGGTAACCTCGATCTGCGGCACTCCGCGGGGTGCCGGCGGGATGTCGGTCAGCTCGAAACGGCCCAGCGTCTTGTTGTCCTTGGCCATCTCGCGCTCTCCCTGGAGCACGTGTATGGTTACCGCCTGCTGATTGTCCTGGGCTGTCGAAAATATCTGGCTCTTGCGCGTAGGGATGGTCGTGTTCTTCTCGATCAGCTTGGTCATCACCCCGCCCAGGGTTTCAATGCCCAGAGACAGCGGAGTTACGTCCAGCAGGAGCACGTCCTTGACATCCCCCTTGAGCACGCCGCCCTGGATTGCAGCACCGATAGCCACAACTTCGTCCGGGTTGACACCCTTGTGCGGCTCTTTGCCAAAGATCTTTTTCACCCGTTCCTGTACTGCGGGCATGCGGGTCATGCCGCCGACCAGAATCACCTCATTGATATCATCCGGCTTTATCCCCGCATCTTCCAAAGCGGTCCTGCAGGGCCCTTCGAGCCGGTCTAACTGGTCCTCGACCAATGCCTCAAGTTTGGCCCGGGTTATCTTGAGGTTCAGATGCTTGGGCCCATTGGCATCCGCAGTGATAAAGGGCAGGTTCACATCCGTCTGCAGCGCGGTGGAGAGCTCCATCTTGGCTTTTTCCGCGCCTTCCTTTAAACGCTGCAGTGCCATTTTGTCGTTTCGGACGTCAATGCCGCTTTCTTTCTTGAACTCATCGGCCAGATAATCAATCAGCCGCAGGTCAAAGTCGTCGCCGCCCAGGTGCGTATCGCCGTGGGTGGACTTGACCTCGAACACACCGTCGCCGATCTCGAGGATCGAGATGTCAAAGGTGCCGCCGCCCAGATCAAAGACCGCAATCTTTTCATCCGACTTTTTGTCCAGACCATAGGCGAGAGAAGCGGCTGTTGGCTCATTAATAATGCGCAGCACGTTGAGACCGGCAATTTTGCCCGCATCCTTTGTCGCCTGCCGCTGGCTGTCATCAAAATAGGCCGGCACCGTAATAACCGCATCCGTAACGGTTTCGCCCAGGTACTGTTCCGCCGTATCCTTTATATCCGCCAGAATAAAAGAAGAAATCTCCGCCGGGCTGTGCTGCTTGCCCCGCAGATTGATACGAATATCCCCGTTGCTCGCTTTTTCGATCTTGTAGGGCAGATTTTTGATGTCCTTCTGCACATCCTGGGAGTCGTACTTGCGGCCGACCAGGCGCGTTACACCAAACACCGTGTTTTCCGGATTGGTGATGGCTTGGCGCTTGGCCACCTGACCCACCATGCGCTCGCCTTCTTCGGATACCGCCACGATCGAAGGTGTTGTTCTGTTGCCTTCCGGATTGGTAATAACGTTTGTTTCATTCTGCTCTCGAATCGCTACACACGAATTGGTAGTTCCGAGGTCAATGCCGATTACCTTCCCCATTTGTCTCCCTCCTTATATGGATTAAGAATTGTATATTTTCCTATTTTTCGTTTTTCGATTTGGGTTTGGATACCACGACCATTGCGGGACGCAGAAGCCGATCATGGAGCATGTACCCTTTCTGCAACTCATTGACCACCGTATTTTCCGGGTGTTCATCGGTCTCCTCCTGCATCATTGCCTCGTGATAGACAGGATCAAACGGCTTCCCCTTGGCCTCGATGGGCTCTACATGATAATTGCGCAGAATCTTGAGGATTTCATTGAGGGTCATTTCCACGCCTTCCACCACGCAGCCCTCTTTCTCAACACCTCTGTCCCCGTCGGTTGAGGTGATGGCCCGCTCCAGGTTATCCACCACCGTAAGCAGGTCCTTTAACAAAGATTCGTTGGCATATTTCTTAAACTCATCAGACTGCCGGTTCATTCGTTTCTTGTAGTTCTCAAACTCGGCGGACAGGCGCAGCAGTCTGTCATGCTCATCCTTGGCCTCTTGCCGGACCTGTTCGAGCTCGGATTTCAACTTCTCGATGGTTTCGTCGCCGGCTTCTGCTCCCTGTACCGCAGCGTCCCCGCCCTGGGATTTCTCCCGGCCGTCTGCGCCGGAATTTTCCACGCCTGCATCGTTGGTTTCGCCGTCAAGCGTTTCCGCTTTTTTCGTTTCGGAACTCTTGGCCAATTTTTATCACCCCGATCATTTAAATTTTTTGAAATTTAAATTTGTTATATTCATTTCAATAGGATAAATACCGAATCCTGCCTGAATTCGTCAAAAAAATAAGACGGGAACAGACAATGTCAAGGGAGGTCCGGGAGGAAAAACGACGGCAGCAAAGCCCCGCTTCAGGGGATGCGCGAAGAACAGAAGAGTGAATGGAAAAAGGGGGTAACATGGCCGGGATCGATCCGCGACACAGACTGCATTGTTTATCGCTGCTTCCTTCCGGACCTGACGAGGTTCACAACCGTCTGTTGCGCGGCGGCCGGCCAGAACCCCCGTTTTTCCAAAACAGGGAGAGAACTTCGAACCGCTGTGTTTCAGAAACCAAAACTGCGGACGAAGTTTTCAGCGTATGGATCTGGCTTTTGCCGGAAACAAATGTACCATAAGACCTGCAGCCGCTTTTTTCAAGAGAGAATTTCAATAACCGCCGCTGCCCTCGATTCCGGCCCGCAGACTGCAAAATTTTCTCCGGCTCCGCTGCCGGTGATCTTGTCAACATGGATTTTCCGATATATATTAAGATTCCACCCGCGATTCAGGAAGCTTCTCCATATGCCGAACGAAGCAGGGAACCACAAACTTTTCCGCAACATCAGGACAACCGTTCATTCCTTTGGAATGCTCAAAACAGGCGATGCCGTGCTTGCAGCGGTCTCCGGAGGTCCGGACTCGGTCTGCCTCCTGCATGCATTGCTCCTGTTTTCCCGGGAGATGAACCTGCAGCTTGGAATTGCCCATTTCAACCACGGACTTCGGGCTGCAGAAGCGGAACGCGACGCCCAATTCGTCGAGAGCCTGGCAAAACATCACCAGGCGGCGTTTTATCACAAGGCCGTGGATGTTCGCGCCGCTGCCGCCGAATCCGGAACCTCCCTGGAAGAAGCCGGCCGGGTGCACCGCTACCGGTTTCTTCAGGAAACCGCTGTGCAGCAAG
This sequence comes from uncultured Desulfobacteraceae bacterium, assembly GCA_964635265.1. Lineage (GTDB taxonomy): Bacteria > Desulfobacterota > Desulfobacteria > Desulfobacterales > Desulfosalsimonadaceae > M55B175. The sequence continues at coordinate 30,602 of CAZWNV010000008.1, read as the reverse complement.
GCTACAACAGGATTGCACTGGGTCACAACAGCGACGATAACGTGGAGCTGCTGCTTATGAACCTGCTGCGGGGCTCGGGTCCATCCGGGTTAAGCGGGATTCCCCCTGTCCGCGGCAATATTGTCCGCCCCCTGATCCGGACCGGGCGAAAAGAAATCATGGGCCATCTCTCAGATAACGGAATCGATTATTGTACAGACTCCTCCAATGCAGACCCTGCCTTTCTGAGAAACCGCATCCGGCAGGAGCTGCTGCCGATGCTGGAGGAAAACTACAATCCCAGAATCCGGGAGGCCCTGAACCGCACAGCCGAGATTTGCCGTCAGGAAAAGCAGTGGACAGACGAACTGACGCAGCAGTCGCTGGAACAGGCAGCGCTTTCTTTCCGCAACGCGGAACTCGCACTCTCGACCGCTTATCTGGGGCAGCTGCACACGGCCCTTTTGCGCCGGGTCATCCGGGCCGGAATCAAAAACATAAAGGGCGACCTGCGCAGAATTGCCTACGCCCAGGTAGAGGCGGCCCTGGAGCTCGCAGCAGGCCCGGGAGGCGGGGCTGCTATTGATCTGCCGGACCGCATCCGATTGGAGAGGAAAAACGGGCGGCTGATAATCCGGCGGGCATCCGGCCCCCTCAGGAAGTGCCGCCCCCGCTCCCCGCAGCCGGTCTACAGGCACTGTATCGGCATCCGGGACCTTCCGCTGCAATTCTGGGTTCCGGAAATTTCCCGGTTTTTGCAGCTTTTTCTCTGGCCGCCGGGGACGAGACCGGATTTCTCAGCTCATACCGATCCCTGGACCGCATTTTTTGACAGGGATTTTCTCCGCTCCGAACTCTGCATCCGGAACCCGGAAAACGGGGACCGCATGCAGCCGCTGGGAATGCAGGGCAGCCAGAAAATCAAAGACTGCCTGATCAATAACAAAGTGCCAAAAGAAAGACGGCCGTTTCATCCGGTGATTTTGAGCGGCGAAACCATTATCTGGCTGGCAGGCCTTCGGCTCTCGCAAAACGCCCGGGTCCGGGAGACTACCCGCCGCATACTTCAGGCTCGCCTCAGTCCGGAACGCGAAACAGGCATCGCATCCGTGCAGGAGAAAAAATAAAATTCCCTGTTGCGAAAAAACTGCTTTATTATTTATAATATATGATTTTAGCCAACCAGAACTTCGGAGGTACATGCCCTTGAACAATTTTAACAAAAATCTGGCTCTCTGGATCGTCATTGTTCTCATGATGATCCTGCTCTACAATATATTCAGCCAGCAGCAGACAAGCCAGGCCCAGCTCAACTATACGGAATTTCTCTCCATGGTCAATAATGGAGAGATCTCCCGCGTGCTCATACAGGGACAGGAACTGACGGTTACCGATGAGAAGGGAAGCCGGTTTCATGTATTCGCCCCCCGTGACAACGAATTGATCCGCACCCTCAGAAACAAGGGGGTGGCAATAGAGGCCAAGCCGGAACAGGAGACCCCCTGGTTTGTCTCCGTTCTGGTTTCCTGGCTGCCCATGATTCTGCTTATTGGAATCTGGATTTTCTTTATGCGCCAAATGCAGGGCGGAGGCGGAAAAGCGCTTTCATTCGGCAAGAGCAGTGCCCGGATGCTCTCGGATCAGGCGGAAAAAATCACATTCCGGGATGTAGCCGGCGTGGATGAAGCCAAAGAGGAAGTCGCCGAACTGGTTGAATTTCTTAAGGACCCGAAAAAATATACCAGGCTTGGCGGGCGGATTCCCAAAGGTGTTTTGATGGTTGGCGGCCCCGGAACCGGAAAAACCCTGCTGGCAAGGGCCATAGCCGGAGAGGCGGGCGTGCCGTTTTTCAGCATCAGCGGCTCCGATTTCGTGGAAATGTTTGTCGGCGTTGGAGCCTCCCGGGTCCGGGACCTTTTTGTCCAGGGCAAAAAAAATGCGCCCTGCATTATCTTTATTGACGAGATCGATGCCGTGGGCCGCCATCGCGGGGCAGGCCTCGGCGGGGGCCACGACGAACGGGAACAGACCCTTAACCAGCTGCTTGTGGAGATGGACGGTTTTGAATCCAACGAAGGCGTCATTCTGGTGGCCTCCACAAACCGCCCCGATGTACTGGACCCCGCGCTTCTGCGCCCCGGCCGCTTCGACCGGCAGGTGGTCATTCCCATGCCGGACATCAAGGGACGAACCGAAATTATCAACGTCCATCTCAAGCGCAGTCCCATTGACCCTTCCGTGAACGCGGAAGTTCTGGCCAAGGGCACTCCGGGATTCTCGGGGGCGGATCTGGAAAACATGGTCAACGAAGCCGCACTGATAGCTGCAAAGAAAAACAAAGAACATTTGACCATGGAGGATTTTGAGGATGCCAAGGACAAAATCTTTATGGGGCTGGAGCGCAAATCCAAGGTGATGCGGGAGGAGGACAAAAAAACCACCGCCTACCATGAAGGGGGCCATGCCCTGGTTGCCCGCTTTCTCCCGGAGACGGATTCCATCAACAAGATTACGATCATTCCAAGGGGGCGGGCTGCCGGGGTTACCTGGTTTTTGCCGGAGGAAAAGGATTTTCGGTACAAAGACCAGTTAAAAAGCGAACTTGCCGTTGCCATGGGCGGCCGTGTGGCCGAGGAAATCATTTTCGGCCGCATCAGCACCGGCGCGGCCAATGATATCAAGCAGGCCACCGAACTTGCCCACAACATGGTCCGCACCTGGGGCATGAGCGAAGTCCTCGGGCCGCTGTCTTACGGGCAGCAGGACGAGCAAATCTTTCTCGGCCGCGAGATTGCCCAGCACCGGGACTATTCGGAAGAAACCGCCAAGCTTATCGACACCGAGATCAGCCGGCTGGTCAAAGAAGGCTATGAACAGGCCAAGCAGATCCTGGAAGACAACCGGGACATACTCGAGAAGCTTACCGAGCAGTTGCTGGATAAGGAAACCGTCATGGGCAAAGAACTCGATGAACTGATCTATTCCATGCGGCCCGGCATCGTGCTTCCTTCCGATCCCGTAGCAGGCCGGCAGACAAGCACGGAAGCGGAAAATGACAGCGCAGATACTGAAGTGGAATCATCACCATCTTGAACTGGGCGAAAAAACCCGTATCATGGGGGTCGTCAATATAACGCCGGACTCGTTTTCCGACGGCGGGCATTTTCTCTCCGCGGACGCCGCCGTATCCCAGGCCGAGCGCATGGTTGCCGAAGGAGCCGATATCATTGACATCGGCGGGGAATCCTCGCGCCCGTTTTCCGAACCGGTATCCACCGAACAGGAGTGCAGCCGGGTTCTTCCGGTTATCGAACAGCTGGCAGAGCGCATTCAGGTACCCATCTCCATTGATACCACAAAGGCCGAGGTTGCCGAAAAGGCTGTTTCCGCCGGAGCTTCCGTCATAAATGATATCAGCGCTCTTCGCTTTGATCCACGACTGGGCCGGGTAATAGCGGAAACCGGCACCCTGGGGATCCTCATGCACATGAAGGGCATGCCTGCTGATATGCAGGTTGATCCGGTCTATGACGACCTTTTGGGCGAGGTCGTATCCTTTCTCCGGAAAGCTGTGGGCCGGGCCGAGTCCTTCGGCGTGGAAAAATCCCGGCTGATCATCGACCCCGGCATCGGCTTCGGAAAGACTGTTGACCACAATCTGCAGCTTCTCAAAAACCTGCACTGCCTTGAACAAATCGGAACAACGATACTGGTGGGAACCTCCCGGAAAAAATTTATCCGCAGGCTTCTTTGTTCCCCGGATTTCGGGGAACTGTCTCCGCTGCATCCCCTGATCGAAACCGGAACCCAGGCATCCGTGGCTGCTGCTGCTTTGGGCGGTGCGCATATTGTACGGGTCCATGACGTGGCAAACACGGCGGCCACGCTTGCAATCGTCGATGCCATCAAACATGCCGGACCCCGGGAGCAGGGGCTGCAGTCATGATCCTCCCATGCCCCGTGGAATAGTCATGGACTGGTTTCGTCTGTTAATTCTGATTCCTGCGCTTTTTTTGCTGCTGCTTGTCAGCCGGGCCGATCTGCCGCCGGCCGACAATCCCGCTTTTGCGGCCGGTGCGATCCGGAAGGGAGCCTTTTCCCGGGGAGTTGACCTGAAACGGATACAAGAGCTGAAAGTCCATATAAAAAACCAAACCGGTGCTGTCGAAATCCACCCCCGGCGCATAGCCCTCACCGTTCTGGGACCGGATGGAGAGGCCGAAGGAGCGGATGCGCTTCGAGAGCGCATATCCGTCTATGTGGATGCGGCACAGGCCTCTGCTGGCATTTCGGTTAAACCGGCAAGAATTCGTCTGCCTGATGGATACGTGCTGATCAAGGCAGACCCCCAACTGTTTCTTCTGGAAATTTCCCCGAAAGGGGCAAAAATCCCCTGAAGGCGGAAGGATACAGCCAATGCTTCTGGTTATCGACGTAGGCAACACCCAGATTGTTATCGGAGTATTCGACGGAAAGCAGCTCCTCCGGGACTGGCGGCTCCATACCAATGCCGCCGCAACCGCGGATGAACTGCACCTGACAGTTTCGCAGTTGCTCGCGCAGGAAACAATCGAATCCCGCATGATCAGCAGGGTCGTTATATCCTGTGTGGTCCCGCCTCTGGTCAACACCCTGGCATCCTACTGCCGGCGCTGTTTAAATCTGGATCCCCTATGGGTTACGCCGGATGCCGTCGATATTGTCATCCGCTATGACAACCCTGCCGAGGTGGGAGCGGACAGACTGGTAAATGCCGTTGCTGCCTACCATAAATACAGAGCCAGCCTGATTGTAATCGACTTTGGTACGGCCACGACCTTTGACCTGATATCCGGGGAGGGGGAATATATCGGCGGCGCCATTTCGCCTGGAATCGGAATATCCGCGGAAGCCCTTTTCAGCCGGGCCTCCAGGCTGCCGCGAGTAGAATTTCAGGCACCTCCGGAAGTCATCGGGAGAAACACCTCCGAAAGCATGAGATCCGGCCTCATGTACGGCTATGCAGAGCTGGTAGACGGCATGGTGAGGCGCATCCGGCAGCAAATGGCCCCGGAGCAACCCAGGATCATCGCTACCGGCGGCATGGCCGCGGTAATCGCGAGCCTCTCGCAAACGATTGAAGCTGTGGAGGCGGGATTGACACTGGAAGGACTCCGGCTGATAAGCGAGCAGACAGGCTGAGGCCGGAGCCCCGCATTGCCTCAGGCCATCCCCATCTGATGTTCCACGCGGCGGATTTCCGCGCGAATCGATTCTTTTTCCGCCTCCTGCAGATCCTCATTTTCCAGTTTCTTCTGCAGGGCCAGAAGGATCATCTCCATCCTGTAATCCCTGCAGGTATAGCGGCTTTCCTCTGCCATCGGCGATCTTAAAGCTTTCCGTGTTTTTTTGCGCTTTCCCGGAATACGTTATAAAACATGTCCCGCTCGTTAATGCCGCGGGTCAGGAGACGGTCCAGGCTCCCCAGATCCTTCGGGTGGATCACCATGTTGACGCTTTTTAAAAAGGCGCTCATATAATCCATGGTTGCACAGTGCTCCGTGATCAGGGCGACGTATATCTCGCGGCGCACATCCATTGCCATGCGCTCCAGATAAATCAGGACCCCGTTCGAATCCGGTTCGGAGTTGTCAAAGCGCTCATTGACAAGAATCAGGTCATAGACGTGGTATTTCATCTTCCGCAGGGCATCACGAATTCCGCTCGGCTCCGTGATGTGGTATTCCATAAGCTCCAGCGTTTTTTTCATGGTCTGGAGCCGCTGCGGATCATCTTCACAAACAAGCGCGGTTTTCCCTTCTTCTTCCAGGAAATCAAAGGGTTTTTCGCTGGCATCATAGGCTTCGGTCCGCACCTGATCGAAGTCATCGCCAAAACCTTTGCTCCCGTTTGCTGAAAACCCCGCCTCCTCGTCCTGGCCCGGCTCCTTCGGGCGCAGGTCAATGGAAATTTTCGCCCGGCACTTCGGGCAGCGCACAGTAGAAATCCGGCCGGCCGGAATCTTTTCATCTGCAATGGTTAACCGGCTTTCACACTGATGGCATCTCACCTCCATACATGCTCTCCTCTTCCAGGCGGTATCCGCCTGAGGCATATTTGCGCTTCTGCCCCTGCAGCCATCTATCGCCGCCGCCTCTTGTCATAGGTCATGTCAATTTCCAGGTTGTCGATATCTGTTGTTGTCTCGCCCCTGGAGCTTTTGATCGCGTCAATGCCGCGGCCGACAATGGATCGGCGGGAGGCGTAATTAAGAGCTGTGTCCTCGGTAATCAGGCCCTTCTCGTAGAGCTTGATCACGGAATTATCAAATGTTGTCATGCCAAAGGCGCTGCCCGCCTCCATAATGTCGTAGAAGGTACTGCCTTCTCCCTCCCCGTTTAATATCGCGTCCTTAACCCGCAGGCTGGTCCCCATCATCTCAAAGGCTGCCACACGCCCGCCGCCCACTTTGGGCAGAAGACGCTGGCATACAACCCATTTCAAGGCCCCTGCCAGACGGTTGCGGATCTGGCTTTCCTCGTCTATGGAAAACATGCCGAGAATGCGGTTGACCGTTTGGGAAGCGTCCGTTGTGTGCAGGGTGGTCAGAACGAGATGCCCCGTTTCCGCGGCGTTGAGACCGATTTCAATGGACTCCCGGTCCCGCATCTCGCCCACCAGGATGACCTTGGGCGCCTGGCGCAGCGCGGCCCTCAGCCCGTGGGAAAAAGAACTGAAATCGGTGCCCAGCTCCCGCTGATTGAAGGTCGCTTTTTGATGGGTATGGATATACTCTATGGGATCTTCCAGGGTTATAATATGGACCGATTTTTCCCGGTTGATCTGTTCCAGAATCGCCGCCAGGGAAGTGGTCTTGCCGGTACCGGTGGCGCCTGTGAAAAAAACGATCCCGTTTCGCTCCTGTGCCATTTTGTAAAAGGATTCCGGAAGCCCCATCTCCTTTATGGTGGGCACCTTGGTTTCAAGCTGGCGGAGTACAACGGAGTAGTCCCCGGAACGCGAAAATACGTTCACACGGAAGCGGGCTTTGCCCGGCAGGGAATACGAGAGGTCGCAGGAGCCGTCCTTGACCAGGGTTTCGGTGAGGCGGCGGTCCCGATTGATCAAGTTCAGTGCCACCATTTCCGTCTGGAAGGGGGTCAGGGACTTGAGCGGGGGATCCATATCCACGCCCACCAGTTCCCCGAAGGTTTCCACCTGGAGCGGTTTTCCCACTGTAAAATTGAGATCGGACACGCTCTGATGGGAATCGAGCATGGTGGTGAGCAGATAGTCGACTTCTTGCTTTCGCATGAGCTTCTCCCTGGCAGCTCTATCGGATTGCCGGTCTTTTCTATGCCTCTGTAAAGTCTGCCGGCGGGGCATTTAGCAGAGGCCGGAAGCGCTGTTTCTCATTGGCTTTCAAATAGGCGTCCTCTGCACTGATTGTGCCTTTTGTGTAAAGGTCCATAATGCCGTCGTCCAAAACCTGCATGCCGTATTTTTTCCCGGTCTGCATGGAGGAAGCCAGCTGATGGGTCTTCTGCTCCCGAATCAGGTTTCGCACTGCAGGCGTGGCAATCAGGATCTCCAGCGCCGGTATCCGGCCTTTGCGGTCGATCCGCTTGAACAGCACCTGGGCTACCACCGCGCGAATGGACTCCGAGAGGTTGGAGCGCACCTGGGCCTGTTGGTTTTCCGGAAAGACCTCCACGATCCGGTCAACCGTCTTCATCGCACTGGAGGTGTGCAGGGTGGCAAACACCAGATGCCCGGTAGCCGCCGCTTCAATGGCAAGCGAGATGGTTTCCAGGTCCCGCATCTCGCCAACCAGAACAATATCGGGATCTTCGCGCAAGGCCCCGCGGAGGGCTGCACTAAAGGACTTTGTATGCACACCGACTTCGCGCTGGTTGATGATGCAGCCCCGGCTTTCGTGCACAAACTCTATGGGATCTTCCACCGTGATAATATGATCCTTGCGCACCCGGTTGGCCTCATCAATAATGGCCGCAAGCGTTGTTGACTTGCCGCTGCCGGTGGGCCCGGTAACCACGACAAGCCCCCGTGGAAGGGTGGCCAGCTTGGCCACGACAGAAGGCAGTCCCAGCTGCTCGCAATTCATGATATTGTTGGGAATCTGCCGGAATACCGCCCCTACGCCGTTTCGCTGCATGAAAAAATTGGCCCGGTAGCGTGCAAGCCCCGGTATCTCATAGCCGAAATCCACGTCACCGGACTCTTCAAAGGCTTTGATTTTGTCCTCCGGGGCAATCTCATAAAGCATGCTGCGCAGATCGTCGTTTTCGAGCTGTTTGTATTTGACGCGCTCCACCTCTCCGCGAACCCGCAAGGCCGGCTGCTGGCCGGCAATCAGGTGGAGATCCGAGGCGCCCTGGTCATTCATCAGCTTAAAAAACGCATCAATTTTGGCCATGTACTTCTCCTGCGGAAATTGTGGATGTCTGCCATGGACTTACGACAGCACAACAGACAGATGCAAAAGGCTCTCCACTACAAAAATCTTTAAAAACACCACCCCCAGCAAAACAATGATGGGGGAAAAATCGATTCCGCCGACAGCGGACGGGATCCGCCTGCGAATCTGCGACAGGACAGGTTCTGTTACCTGATTGATGAAGCGGACAATCGGATTGAAGGGATCCGGATTCACCCAGGAGAGAATCGCCTGCGCAATAACAATCCACATAAACACCGTAAGTCCGATATTCAGAATTTCCGCAACTGCTCGGATAAAATTGGCTAAAATAAACATGTCTCCCTTCTTTATTCGACATCATGTCCAGCTTGGCTCCCTCCCTCAATAAATGATTTTGTGCATCAAAGTCAAGCTTTTCAATACATGAGCCGATGCGGCCGGAGACAGGGCCGGAGACAGGTCCGGAGACAGTGCCGGAGCCGCTCTGCCGGCCGGCCTTCCATCCGGATTCCGGGCAGGCTGTCAGCACCCGCCTGACTCCGGGCCGCTTATACCATTTGACAAGGACTCCAGGAAAAGTTATTAGTCATCCAGTCTTGGAGGGCTTTCTCTGCCTCCGCAAAAAAGGCTCCCCGTGCGCTTGGGGGGGCAGGGGCGAAAAGGAGGCGCCATGGCGGAACAAGGGAAGACAATCGGCTTTATCGGAGCCGGCAACATGGCAGAGGCCATTATCGGGGCCATCCTCTCCGCCGGCCTGTACCCCGCATCAGCCGTTTCTGCAAGCGATCCCGACAAGCGCCGGCTCCACGAAATGGAACATCGGTATCAAATCTCCGGGCTGCATTCCAACAGATCGGTTGTCCGGGACTGTGACCTCGTTTTCCTCGCGGTAAAGCCGCAGACAATGAATGCCGTTTTGCAGGAACTCTCTGAAGGCGGCGGGATTGCCGATCTGCAGGGAAAGCGGCGCCTTGTCTCGATTGCTGCAGGGATCCGGATTGCCGCTTTTGAAGCAGCTCTGTATAAAGATCTTTCCGAAAAGGCCAGATACCAGCTTCCGATCATTCGGGTCATGCCAAACACGCCCGCTTTAGTGCAATCCGGCACCTCGGCGGTCTGTGCCAATGCCTACGCGTCCCCGGAGGACATGGAAGCCGTCAAAGCGATCCTTTCTGCAATGGGAACGGTTTTTGAGTGTCCGGAATCCGCCATGGATGCTTTTACTGCCGTGGCAGGCTCAGGGCCCGCTTACGGCTTTTACCTGATGGAAGCGGTTGCCGCGGCTGGTGTGGAACTGGGGCTTTCCCCGGATGAAGCCCTGCAGATGACGGTATCCACGCTAAAAGGGGCCTTGGATCTTCTGCAGGCCCGGCAGAGCAGCCCGGAAGCCCTGCGCCGGAAAGTCACCTCGCCCGGCGGAACAACAGAGGCTGCCGTGGATGTTCTGGAAAAAAACCAGGTGAAAAAAACCATTACACAGGCGGTTCTTGCTGCTGCGCGCCGGGCCGGAGAGCTCAGCGGGTAGGCCCGCCCCGGCGTCGCCGCCGGCAAATGGATTCCGATTGACGAAGGAATGTTTACCCAGACGATAACCGTATCAGCCGCTTTTCTTGCCGGTCTTCTATCCTTTTTGTCGCCCTGCGTGCTCCCGCTGATACCGGCCTATTTTTCCTTCATGACCGGGTTTTCCCTGGAGGAATTGACCAGCCGGGACGATGCGCGGATCCGCAGAACCGTTCTTTTTTCCACCCTCTTTTTTGTCAGCGGCTTCTCCCTGCTCTTCATCCTGATGGGCGCCTCCGCCTCCTTTCTCGGCACACTGATTGCGCGCCATCGCCATTTTATTGAAATCGGCGGGGCCGTCCTTATCATTATCTTCGGCCTCCACCTTATCGGATGGATCCGGATCCGGCGCCTGCAATCGGAAAAACGGCTTCATGTCCAAAAAAAACCGATGCACTTTCTTGGCATCTTTTTTATCGGCATGGCGTTCGGGGCCGGGTGGAGTCCCTGTATCGGACCCATGCTGGGCTCCATCCTGATCCTTGCGGGCACCAAGGGCACTGTCATGCAGGGGGTGGGGCTTCTGGCCGTCTATGCGGCCGGCCTGGCCATTCCCTTTATAGTGATGTCTGTATTTATTCACTTTCTGATTGCCTTCATCAAAAGGGTCAGCCCCTTTATGCGACATGCAAATGCCGCTGCAGGCGGGCTTTTGTGTCTTGTGGGCATTTTTTTGTTGACCCGCAACCTGGCCATTCTTACCATCTTTTAAAATCGCAATCCCAGTAAGGAGAGACTTTGTGAGACAAACCCCCCTGAGCTATCGAAAAAGGACGGCCTGCCTGTTGTTTTTTGCCGCAATTATTGTCGGAACTCCTGTTATTGCAGGTGGATCCGCTGTCCAGTGGATCAGTTACGAGGCCGGCATGAAAAAAATCTCCGAGCAGGACAAGAAAGGGTTTATCCATTTCTATACGGACTGGTGCAAGTACTGCAAAATGATGAGCCAGAAAACCTTCTCGGACGAAGCCGTTGCCTCCTACCTGAACCACCATTTTGTTCCGATCCGGGTCAACGCGGAAGAGCAGAAAACAGTTGCCGAGGAATACGGGGTCAGCCGCTTTCCGAACAACTGGTTCATCGCGGAGGACCAGAGCAGTCTTGGCAAACGCCCCGGCTTTATCCCGGCGGAGGATCTTTTGCACATGCTCGAGTTTGTCAACACGGAACGCTACAAGGAAATGACCTTCCAGGACTACATGGAAAACACCAACAAATAAGCCCTGCCCTCGGCAGCATCAGGATATGGCCTTTCCCTTTGATACGGAACTGCTTCGACGCGTTACGGCAGACGCAGAGCCTTCCGGGCCGCCGCCGGAAACCTCCAGCGTTCGTACATGCGTCTTCATGCTCGTGTTTAACAAGGGGAAACGCCCTTTTCTGCTGGCTGTTCTCAAGGCGGACAATCATGGATATCCCTGGCGCAACCAGGTGGCCCTGCCAGGCGGACACATTGATGAGACCGACAGCTCCCCCCTCTCCGCCGCCTACCGGGAACTGGAGGAGGAGATGCAGATCCACGCCGCAGAGGTCTTTTTTATAGGTTCGTTAGGCCATTTTCCGACAATTCAGCAGAAGGATATAGAGGTCTTTCTGGGATTCTGGGAGGGCTCACCGGATGCGGTCCACTTTGACCGCAGTGAGATTGCGCGGGTTCTGGAGGTATCGATCCCCATGCTTTTGCAGCATCACATGGGGAAGCATTTTCACGGGCGCGTTCCCGGAGTCGGCGAGTTAACCTATCCGGCAGGCGACGTTGTCATATGGGGCGCCACCGCCCGGATCATCCATTTTTTTCTGGAGCTTCTGCGCAGCCGTTTATCTGCGGCCGGCCTCGAAGCCCTGCTTTGCGAAGCCTGATCGTATCGCAGAGGCCGTTTCACCGAAAATCATCTATAAATGGGATCCGTGGCGATAGCGTTTTGCCAGGCGAACAACAAGGGAGACACAAACCGCTGAACTCAGGGCGATCAACAAAAACGGCATCCAGGCATGGGGCCTGTACACGTCGGATCCTGCGGCTATGCGAAGACCTTCTATGGCAAATACCAGCACCGCTGCCATGACCACAAGCAGGAACCAGCAGGCCGCATTGGTATCATACCAGGGCAGAATGGACTTCCGGAATACAGGGGTTGACTCCATCAGCAAAACCTGCCTATAGCCGTAATGGACGAAACTGCGGATGTTTTCCGGGCGGGTGGGTGCACCCGGATCATCTGAACGCATACAATCAAAAAAATCATATCAGAACCCGGCATGACTGTCTACCTCCTGCTCCGAAAATGTGCCCCGAAAGCCATCATTCGCCCCGCGGTCCGGGCTTGCCTTGTGCTTTTCCTCTCCGCCGGCTGCGCGGTGAGCGGTCCCGGCGGCCTCGCCATCGATGGCAGCGATGCGCTGTATCCCCCGGGCACCATTGTCCGGCCCGCGGACTGCAGGGCCATCGATTTTGACCAGTTGATAGCCGAGCTGTCCGCTGTATCCATTGTTTACGTCGGCGAGCGCCACAGCAGGGCTGCAGACCACGACATTCAACTGCAGATAGCCAGAGCGATGCACGCCGAATCCAGGAAGCTTTGCATCGGCCTCGAGATGGTGGATCACACCTATCAGAAGCGCCTGGATCAATGGAGCCGCGGCCGGATCTCCGAATCCCGGTTTCCCGGCTACATCCACTGGTATGCCAACTGGAAATACGACTTTGCGCTCTACCGCGAAATCTTCCGCTTTATCCGGCAGGAAAAAATCCGCCTTGTAGGGCTGAACATCCCCCCGCACATACCACCAAAAATCGCCGTGGGCGGCATTGACAGCCTGCGTTCCGCCGAACTTTCCCATCTTCCGGATGCAATCGACATGAGCAACGAACAACACCGGGACTATGTACGCAAAATTTTTCAGCATCACAAAGAGCAGCGCGGATTCGACAGCTTTTCCCATTTTTATGCGGCCCAATGCGTCTGGGAAGACACCATGGCCGAGGCAATTGTTCAAAACCGCGGCAGATGCCCCATGCTCGTGCTTGCCGGCACCGGGCATCTGCGCCACCGGTATGGGATTCCGGCGCGGGCCTATAACCGCGAACCGGCCGCCTACCGCATCGTCCTCCCCCTGCCGGCCGGCCGGACTGTCTCGCCTGAAATCGCGGATTATATCTGGGTAACCGAGCCCCAGGAGAGCCGGCACCCTCCGATGCCATAAAGAAATAATACAATATATAGGTTTTTTTATTGACCTACCCCCATATATTGTTATAAAAAGGGGTTTCCATTTGTTTCGGCATAGAACCCCGTTTTCATAACCGGGTCTGCGCTTTTTTCTTCCATCTCCTAATATCAACGAAGAGGGAGTTTTATGTTTGATACCATTAAAAAACGAAACGGCCGCGTCGTTAAGTTTGATTCCTCCAAAATTACTGCAGCCATCGCCAAGGCCGGGCAGGCCACCGAGGAATTTGGTGACAGGGAGGCCAAAAACCTGACCCTGCGCGTCCTCACCCTGGCCCATGAAATGCCGCTCCAGCATCCGCCCGAGGTTGAGGAGATCCAGGATATCGTTGAACGCGTCCTGCTGGATTCCCCTTTTCACAAGACTGCCAAGGCCTACATTCTTTATCGGGAACAGCATGCGCAGTTACGCAATATTGCCACCAAGGCACATGTGGAACTCGTGGAGAACTACGTGCAGAAACTCGACTGGAAAATCCGGGAAAACAGCAATATGAGCTACTCCCTTCAGGGTTTGAACAACTATATCTCCTCTGATATTACCACCGAATACTGGCTCAACCGCATCTATCCTCCGGAGATTCGCAATGCCCATAAAAGCGGCGATCTGCACATTCACGACCTGAGCCTGTTGTCCGTGTACTGTGTTGGATGGGACCTGCAGGACCTGCTGAAGGTTGGATTCAAGGGGGTTCCCGGAAAAGTGGAAAGCGCACCGCCCAAGCATCTGCGTTCCGCACTGGGGCAGATCGTGAACTTTTTCTATACACTGCAGGGCGAGGCCGCCGGTGCCCAGGCGGTTTCCAACTTTGACACCCTGCTTGCCCCCTTTGTCGCCTACGACAACCTGACCTACAAGGAGGTCAAGCAGGCCCTTCAGGAGTTTGTCTTCAACATCAACATCCCCACGCGCGTGGGTTTTCAAACGCCCTTTACCAATATTACCATGGATCTGACGGTCCCCGGCACCCTTGGGGATGTTCCCGTGATTATCGGCGGCGCCCACCAGGATCGGACCTACAAGGAATTTCAGCGGGAAATGGATATCCTCAACAGCGCCTTTGCTGAAGTGATGATGGAGGGCGACGCGAAGGGCCGGGTGTTTACCTTTCCCATACCCACTTATAATATCACCGAAGATTTTCACTGGGACAACCCCACCCTTGAAAATGTGTGGAAAATGACCGGAAAGTACGGCATCCCGTATTTCTCCAACTTTGTTAACTCCGACATGTCCCCCGAGGATGCACGCTCCATGTGCTGCCGCCTCCGGCTCGACAATCGCCAGCTGTTAAAAAGGGGCGGCGGGCTTTTCGGCGCCAACCCTCTTACTGGCTCCATTGGGGTGGTAACCCTGAATCTGCCCAGGATCGGCTATCTTGCAGAAAACCGCCAGGATTTCTTCCAACGCCTCAAGCACATGGCCAATGTGGCCAAGGACAGCCTGACGATCAAGCGCAAGATTCTGGAAAAATTCACCGAACAGAACCTCTACCCCTACTCGAAGTTTTACCTGCGGGCCATCAAGGAACGCAGCGGAACCTACTGGAGCAACCATTTTTCCACCATCGGCATTATCGGGATGAACGAGGCCTGCCTTAATCTGTTGGGAGAGGATATCGGCAGCCAGGAGGGCCATGCTTTCTCTGTCGAGGTGCTCGACTATCTTCGCAGCCTGATGGAGGAATTCCAGGAGGAAACCGATGAGATTTTCAACCTGGAAGCCACTCCCGGGGAAGGGACCGCCTATCGCCTGGCCCTGATTGATAAGGAGCGGTATCCGGACATCGCCTGTGCCAATGAGCCCTATTACCACGACGGGGCCGACCCCTTTTATACGAACTCGACCCAGCTTCCGGTCAATTACACCGATGATATCTTTGAGGCCCTCCAGCTCCAGGATGACCTCCAGACCCGCTATACCGGCGGCACTGTTTTCCACATGTTCCTGGGCGAGGAAGTCCGCGACCTGGAGGCCACAAAGACGCTGGTCAAACGCATCACGGACAATTTCCGCCTGCCGTATTTCACGATTTCTCCGACTTTTAGTGTCTGCGACAGCCATGGCTACATTGCCGGGTATCACGAACTCTGTCCCACGTGTCAGCAGCCAACCGAAATCTATTCCCGGATTGTCGGCTATCTCCGCCCCATCAATCAGTGGAACAACGGCAAACAGGCGGAATTTTCCCTTCGGGAAAACTTTGACACGGAACAGATTGCCGAAATTGCGTGCGCATGAAGATCGGCGGGCTCCAAAAAAATTCCCTGATCGATTTTCCCGGACGAATCAGCTGCGTGGTTTTCGTGACGGGCTGCAATTTTGATTGTCCTTACTGCCATAACCCGGACCTGGTGCAGGGCAGGGCTCCATCCCCGCCGATTTCCAGCCGGGCCGGGTTAATGGAGTTTCTTCACAGGCGCCGGGGGCTGCTGGACGGTGTTGTCATAACCGGAGGCGAGCCCTCCCTGCAGCCGGATCTGGCGGAGGTCTGCCAGGAGATCAAGTCCCTGGGTTTCTCCATAAAACTCGACACTAACGGATCCCGGCCCGGCGTTTTGCAGCGGCTTTTGGAGGATGGTCTGCTGGATTATATCGCTATGGATCTAAAAACGGCGCCGGAGCGCTATTCGCCGCTGATCTGCCGCTCCTGCGATGTCTCTGCCATCAGGGAGTCTGTCCGTCTCATCCTTGCCTCCGGCTTGCCCCACGAATTTCGTACCACCTGTATCAAGCCGCTGATTGACGAAGCCGCCGTCGATGCGATGGGAACGCTTGTAGCCGGGGCCGACCGGCACATCCTGCAGCGGGTGCAGGTGAAAAATGTTGACGTACTTCACCCCGAGTTTTTTGAAACCCACGACTGGTTCCTGGAGGAACATGTTTTGGAAGCCTATCGTCTGCGGCTTGCTGAAAAAGTCCGGCAATGCAGCCTCCGCTAGTGAACCGCCAAGAATGGGCTTGACACCCTGAAGGCTCCTCCGCTATCTTTCCGTAAACGTAAAGTTGTTCCCGCTCACCAATTTTGATCATCAAGAAAGGAATCCGATATGTTTGACCATCTTCTCCCCGAGGCATCCAAAAAAATCCGCGATGAAGCCCGGGACTTGGTAAAATGGGTGCCCCGGCAGATGATTCTGGATATGGACCAGGATAAAATTCAGTTTCCCAAGGAGTTTCTGCGGGAGGCAGGACGCAGAAACCTTATGGGCTGCCGCTATCCCGAAAAATGGGGCGGACGCGGCATGGACTGGCTCACCACGGCAACCGTAATGGAGGAAGTCGGCACCCTGGGATACATTTTCGCCTGTACCTTCGGTGTCGGGGCGGAACTGGTCTGTGACGCCATTATTCAGCACGGAACCGACGAGCAGAAGGAGAAGTATGTCAAACCCCTGCTCCAAGGGAAAATTTTCGCTGCGGAATGCCTTACCGAACCCCGGGGCGGATCGGATTTTTTCGGCACGACCACCACTGCCGCAGACAAGGGCGATCATTTCCTGCTCAACGGGCAAAAACGCTTTATCGTCGGTGCGGAAGGGGCGGACTACTTCCTGGTGTACGCAAAAACAGATCCTGAAGCCAAACCCCATCAGGCACTGACCTGCTTCATCGTGGACAAGGAAGCCGGGGTGGAGACCAAGTACATTTACGGGCTGATGGGCTGCCGGGGCGGCGGCGCGGGACGGGTTGTATTTCGCGACGTTCCTGTGCCCAGGGAAAACATTGTCGGAGAATTAAACGGCGCCTATGCGGTTTTTAAAACAATGATGATCCCGGAGCGCCTGGGTACTGCCGCCATGACCATCGGCTCTGCCCGGCCGGCGCTTGACGTGGCTACCGGCTATACCACGCGGCGAAAGGCCTTTGGAACAACCATCAACAATTTTCAAGGCGTCAGCTTTCAGGTTGCTGAAGCGGCCATGCTCCTGGATGCCAGTCGATCCCTTATCTACAGCACCGCCCGGGCGGTTGATGAAAAGGTTCCGGAAAACCAAATGCGGCGGATGATCTCCGAGACCAAAAAATTTGTCACCGAATCCTGCCAGAAAGCAGCCTACAACGCAATGCAGGTGATGGGCGGCATCGGATACACAAACATCTTCCCTGTAGAGCGTATCGTCCGGGATCTTCGCCTGGCTTCCATCTGGACCGGGAGCAACGAAGTGATGTCCATGATCATTGCCCACGAATGGTACAAGCAGTATTTCCACACGATGCAGGAGAAGGGCGCGATACGGGATTACGAAAACGATGCCGCCGAGTCCGAGGCGCCGGACGAAAAGATATATGAATAAATCGAAAGGGAGAAGCCCGTGCAACTGGTGATCAATCTTGTAAAAGTCCTGGCACTGCTTGCTGCCGCAGGAATTATCGGCAACTGGTTCCTGCGGGAGGTCAAAAATGCCAAGCATGCCGGAAAGCCGTGGTATGCCCCCTATCTGACCATCCCCGGGGGGCTTGTCCTGGCAGCCGTTCTCCTCCCCATTCTGGTATGGATTGTCCAGTAACGACGCCTTCTCCCATGTATCCGGGTATAGTCTCCGGCTTTCCGTCAGGGCGCACGCGGCCACTATGCCCGGAGCTTAAGAAAGCGTGTCCTCCCCCAGCTCTCTTTGCAAGAGCTCGCGATACCAGCAGGCAAATTCAAACATGCCGCGGTACCGTTCATCCTCATTGATGATCCCAAGGCAGAGTTCAAAGGCGCCCCTGCCGTATTCGTTGGAATACTGCGATGGATCCCGGCCCTGCATAAACTCATTGATCAGCATCTGCGTTGTTCGCCGGGAGCGGTCCCGACGGATATCAATGGGGTCTTTGGGCTTTAAAAACGGATCCCATTTCTCATATCCCCTTTTGAGCACCTGCTTCTGGCGTCTTGGGGACATTTTGTCAAAGATGGCTCTTTTTAGTCTTTCAACTTCCTGTGGATCTTCAGTCATTTTCTCCTCCCCCCGCGGCATTTTCGTCTTTCTCCTCCGAAGTACTGTCAATACCCAGATAGGACGCATCATAGTCTGTTAACAGGGCCATGGACAACGGCACCAGCACATCCCCCATTTTTACATGCCTGGAGCCAATGGCCTGGACAAATTCCGCCGAAAGCGCCAGAAGCTGATCATGGGCTACATCCATATTAAAAGTCGGATAATTTTTGCCGGGCTCAAAGCCGGAATGTCCGCACGTATGTCCCTTCCCGCCGATGGCAAGGGGAATTCCGTAAACCCGACAGGCAATCGGACGATAAGCATACAAATCGCAGAAATTCTTCTCGTTTAACAGGGGACAACGGATTTTTTCCTGACCCACCTCTTCCAGGACTTTCTCCTGGCTCCGGCCCTCCTGGGCAGACTTGTATGCCGCTTTCTTAATCTTATACGCCTTCCTGTCTGCTGCATCCGCCTTTTCCAGCAGAGCCCGGCGTTTCTCCTCGGACAGTTCGCTGTTGAAGTGATGATTGATATACAAAGCTTCAATAAGGGTCAAATCAAACATGGCATAACAGCAATCCGCACAGCCTGGTTCACATCTGACCTCCTCCGGGTATTTCTCCTTTACCTGGGAAAATGCTTTGTCAGCTTTCTCCGCGAGGGCTTCGTACCGCTTAAAAAAGGGCGTAAAATCCACATTCATCTCGTTCCCCTCCAGGACTCGATTCCACTTGAGCAGCCCGTATGCTGCTGCATTGCTTTTTCGGTTGTTTATAGCTGCTGCATCCGGCGCAGGATTTTCCGGGTGCAGCAATGTTCCACGTGAAACATTGCCCTATCCCTCCTCTCCTATTTGCCAATACAGAAACGCTCGAAAACACGGCCGAGGATATCCGGACTGGCCGACTCCCCGGTGATTTCGGAAAGGAGCCTTATGGCCTCATACAAATCCAAAACAACGGCTTCCTCCGGCTGGCCGCACGCAAATCCGTCAACGGCCTCCCGGACTGCCAGCAAACAGTTCTCCAGCGCCTTTTTATGCCGCAGGTTGGGAACAGCCAGACCGGCGGAACAGGTTCCGCCGGTCTGGCTACGCGCGGCAATACACTGCCGGAGTGCATCCAGGCCTTCCTGGTATTTGGCTGACACAGAAACCTGCGGCATCCTGGCAAATTCTCCGGGCAAGGACAAACGCTGCTGCAGGTCGTTCTTATTGAGAACCAAAACCATCGGATAATCGGAGAAGCGCCGGAGAAAACGCAGATCCGAAGTCCCCAGAGACTGGCTCCCATCCAGAACAAACAAGATCAAATCCGCCTCCGTCACCGCGTCACAGGCCTTGTCCATGCCGATTTCCTCCACGGGGCCCGGATGGTCATGAAGGCCGGCGGTATCGACAACCGAAACCGGGACACCGCAGGCATAAAAATGGTCCTCAATAAAATCCCTCGTGGTGCCGGGACAATCCGTCACTATGGACCGTTCCCGGTGCACAAGACAGTTCAGAAGACTGGATTTGCCAGCGTTGGGGCTGCCGGCGATAACAACCCGCAGCCCCTCACGGATACGGCGGGCGGCCGCATACTCCTGAATCAGGCCACGGACCGGCTCCAGAACATCTGTTTCAAGCCTGGAAGCAAACGCACCAGGGGAAAGACTCTCCCACGCCTCCCCGGGAAAATCAATCCCTGCCTCAAGCAGGGCCACAAGTTCTGCAAGATGGCTCCGAACCCCGGCAATCCGCTCCCCCAAGCCCCCCTGGAGCTGGCGGAGGGCAAGCCCGGCCTCTGCGGCGGATCGGGCTTCAATGAGATCCATCACAGCTTCTGCCTGTGTCAGGTCCATGCGCCCATTGAGAAAGGCCCGCCGGGTGAACTCTCCGGGACCGGCAAGGCAAAGACCGCAGCGAAGAAGCAAATCAAGAATCTCCTGCAGAACTACGGGGCTGCCGTGGGCATGAATTTCCGCTACATCCTCGCCGGTGTAGGAAAACGGGGCCCGCATAACCACGAGCAGCACTTCGTCAATCGTCTGCCCGCTCGCATCGTCCACGACAGCACCATGATAAAAATAGCGGGAAACCGGCGACCAGTCTGCGGAAGAGCAGCCGGGGCGAAAAACCCTGCAGGCGGCTCCCACCGCTTCTGGTCCGGAAATTCGAACAATTCCGACTCCCCCGTATCCATGAGGAGTCGCAATGGCTGCAATGGTTGAGGTTTCCATGAGACAAAACAGGTCAGCCGCTGATACAGCGCCTACTGACTCTGACGGGTGCGGCCGGAAGCTTTTGCAGAGCGCTTGCGCCTTTTTGGCAGAATCATCAGCTTCCGGTAATAACCATCGCCGACACTCTGAGTCCGCACAGACTTGTTGTTTTTTAACGCCAGATGAACGATACGGCGATCATGCGCATTCATCCGGTTCATAGTTGTCGGCTTCCCGGTTTTGCGCGCCTTTTCCGCAAGCCGCGAGGCCATCTCCTGGAGCTCGTTTCGCCGGGTTTCCAGATACCCCTCCACATCGACAACGATGCGATAGCCCTTGCCGCACTGCTTGTTCACCGCCTTATCCAGCAGATACTGCATGGCCTCCAGGGTCTGCCCCTTGCGGCCGATCAGGACAGCGGTTTCGCCGCCGCTAATATGAATCCGGCACAGATCCGCGTCGCGCTGCACATCAATTTGCGCATCAGGGGATAACAGGGTGAGAATCCGGGATAAAAGATCCCTGGCCACCCCCACCGCCTCATCAGTAGCAGGCACAAAATCGCCGGCTTCATCCGACTCCTCGCCCTCAAATTCCTCTGCCTCCGGCTCCGGCTCCGGCTCCGGCATCTCCCTTTCGGCGGGGCCGGCCCCTGCGACTGCATCTTCTTCGGAGTCCGCCTCCGGAGCTGCCTCATCCCCTTCTCCGGTTTCTCCTTCTCCGGTTTCCCCAAAGGCCTCATTAATCAAAGCGCTCACTTCAGAGCGGTTGTCCGTCTCAAAATCTTCCTCCTGCCCGGCATCCCGGGTCATGGAAGCCTCCGGGGCCTTCTGATCCTTGGGCACGGCAACCCGGATCAAGGCCTTCTTGGTGCGAACCAGCCCGAAAATACCGGTGGAACCGTAAGATATAATATCATATGTAAGCTGATCCTTATCAACATGTAACTCGTGGCACGCTCTGTCAACGGCCTGTTCGACGCTTTTGCCCTCAAAATCCAAAAAATCCTTCATGAAAGGCCTCCGTTTAAAGAGTTTTTTTGGTGATATAGTACTGCTGGGCGATCGAAATCACATTGTTCACAAGCCAATACAAAACCAAGCCGGAGGGAAAATTGATAAAAATAACGGTAAATATAAGCGGCAGCATCATCATAAACTTGGCTTGGGACGGATCGCCCGGAGGTGGGGAAATCTTCTGCTGCAGAAACATGGTGGCACCCATAATAATGGTCAAAACGGGTATCCCATAAGGCGGAAGCATCAGGGGGATGGTGACATCAAAACGAAAAAGCCGGTCCGGAGAGGAAAGATCGTTGATCCACAGCATAAATGGTGCATGGCGCAGCTCAATGGCTTCATATAGCATCCGGTAAAAGGCGATAAACACCGGAATCTGGACGACCATGGGAAGGCAGCCGCTCATGGGGTTGACCTTATAGGTCTTATAAAGCCGCATGATCTCCTCGTTCATCTTCTTCTTGTCATCCTTGTACTTCTTCCGGATATCCGACATAAGAGGCTGCAGCCGTTTCATCTCGGCCATCGAACGGTAGCTCTTGCTGCCCAGGGGCCAGAAAAGCACCTTGAACAGGATGGTAAGCAAAATGATGGCCACCCCGTAATTGGCAATAACATTGTCATGGATGGCATTCATCAGCCATAGGCAGGGTTTGGCGATAATATCGAAAAAGCCGAAATTCACCGCCTGCGCCAGGTGACTGCCGTAATCCCGCAGCACGGAGAGGCGTTTGGGTCCCATGTAAAGAGAAAAATGAAACTTCTCCTGCATCTCGGGCGGAATCCGGCGCTCCGGGGCAACAAAACTGACCGCTAGCATCTCCCGGTTCGGATCCCGGGCCAGGCTGAACTTGGTGCCCTTCCCTGTATCCGGTATCACGGTCGTCATAAAGTAGCGGTCACAGAGTCCGGCCCATTCGATGTCACCGGAATGCGTGGGCTGCTCGCCGATATCATCAATATCAAACTCTTCGAGATCCCCGTTCATGTAGGCAAAAGGGCCTTCAAAGGCAAACCGGGAGGTATCGCCGGGAACGGGGTTCTGGACAGTCAGAACCAGATTGTCCGTGAGGCCCCTGCCGGATGTGTTGCGGACCACCACATCCAGATCAATTTTGTAGGAATCCGGAAAAAAGGTATAGCGCTTTTCAACGACGATTCCCCCGGGGCTTTCCCAGAAAAAGGAAAGCGTCTTCCTGGCGTCCTGCAGTACGAGCCGGTCCCCGGAAAAATCCGTGGTAAAACGGGCATTGAACCACTTCTCCGGATCGACGCCGGCCAGGTATAAAAGAGACGTCCCCTGGCGATTGTCCTCGGGAACAAGCTGTTTAAAAGGAGCGTCCCCTCCCGCCTCCTCACGGTATTTGTGCAGCACGAAACTGGTAAAGGCCGCGCCCCTCTGGGAAATCCGAGCGGTATAAAGCGGGGATTTCACTGTGACAGATTCAAACTGCTGATCCGATACAACACGCTCGGCCTTCTCTCCGGAGATCGGGCCTTCCCCGGCAGATGAAGCCGGAGTTTGTTCCTTCCCGGCCCCCTCGTCTTCCGCAGACTTCTTGTCGGGGCCTTTCAGGGTCTGCTCCGAGGCCGGGGGCGGCTGGACCTCTTTGTGCTCAACAAAGAGTACCTCCCAGAGGAAAAAAACAAAGATGGAAAGCACAATTGCCAAAAATAAACGCCATTGTTCCATAGATTGCTCCTGCCCTAACAGTGATGCCCCATCCCCGAGGGATGAAACAAAAGAATTGGATAGAACACGCTCGCGCCAGGGTCCGAACAAAAAGTACGGCCACGACGGATTCGGGACGCTTTCCGCAGCCGTCACAAAGCGGAACGCTGCGAGCACACCAAGACTGAATCAAGGAAGGTCCGGGTTCGACGGAAGGCCGGCTATTAAAGCGCAGAGACCTCACCAGAAGGCGGTCGGAACACAAAAGGCAGGCTGCAGTTCTCCGGTCACATCAGGGGACGGGATCCACGCCCCCGGGGTGAAACGGATGGCACTTACAGATCCGTTTCACCGCCAGAATGGAACCCTTAATGCAACCGTAGCGCTGCACCGCCTCATACGCATATGCCGAGCAGGAGGGATAAAAGCGGCATGTGGAGCCGAAAAGCGGCGAAACAGCGATCTGATAAAATTTTATAAGAAATAAAATTACAAACCGAATAGCTATCCTGCCTTACATTTGGAAAACAATCGATTCAAAGAGGCGGCTACCTCGTGGCCTCTCAAGCCGGCGGCAGCCGGCTTGGCGATAACGTTGAGATCCCAGTCGTCCTCCAGCCGATGCCTGTTGTTCCGAAAATATTCGCGTACCAATCGTTTCACCCGGTTTCGGGTCACGGCGTTGCCTACGCGCCGGGACACAGTAACCCCCAGTCTGGGGTGATCGGAGCCGCCGGGGTGGTAATAAACGATGAAACAGGCATCCTGAACTTTGCGTCCCCTGCGTGATACAGTCAAAAATTGGTGTCGCTTCAGCAACCGGTCGGACCGGCCGAAGCCTGCGCTTTTGCCCTGCCGCAAATTGGTATCCGCTTACTGCTGGCGCCGAAAAAATTCCGCACCACGCCGAACCTGGTGCTTAGGCGATCAGGCGTTTCCTTCCTTTTGCCCGGCGCCGGTTGATTGTGCGCCGTCCCTGTTTGGTTGCCATCCGCTTCAAAAAGCCGTGTCGTCTTGCCCTTCGCAGTCGGCTGGGCTGAAAAGTTCGTTTCATTGGTGTCTGATTCCTTTATCCGATATGATGCAGGTTATGCTAAAGATATAAATTACATAAAAAACCATACATGCCTGGATTTTGTCAAGCATTAAATATAGCACGCTTTGCCGGCGGGTGCGCAAGCTACTGTCGGACTTCCACAATATTATATTCCTCGAGGTGATAGCCGGCCATGGGGTAGATGACCACCTGACAGCTCAGGCTCTGCTCGAGAAGCGTGATGATATTGCTGGCCTCGCCCAACAGAAGGTCTGCGATGTCGGGATGCACCCGCAGGCTGATCCGGTCCCCGGCAAGGTCCCGGGAAAGACGCAGGGCCTCGCGATAGATGTTGTTGCAGATCGTCTGCCGGGACAGCAGCACGCCTTCCCCGTCGCAGTAAAAGCAGGACTCGCAGAGCATGCGGTTTAATGACTGCACGATCCGCTTGCGGGTCATCTGAATCAGGCCCAATTCCGAAATGGGCAGAACATTGGTCTTTGCCTTGTCCCGTTTAAAGGCTTCCTTTAAAGCATTGTAAACCTTTTCCTGGTTGGACTTGCGCTCCATGTCGATAAAATCGATAATGATAATACCGCCCAGGTTCCGCAAACGAATCTGGTAGGCAATTTCCTTGACGGCCTCCAGATTGGTCTTCAGCACGGTTTCCTCGAAATTGTGCTTGCCCACGTAACGGCCGGTGTTGACGTCAATAGCAACCAGAGCCTCGGTCATCTCGATAATAATATAGCCCCCGCATTTGAGCCAGACCTTCTTCTTGAGGGCGCGGGCAATGTCGCCTTCCAGGTTATAGGCGTCAAAAATGGGCTCATCTCCTGTATAGAGCGAAACCGCCCCGCTCAGACGGGGCATGAACTTCTCAATAAAAGAGGCAACGGAATTATAGACAGACCGCGCGTCAATGGTCACCCGGTCCGCTTCATGGGTAAGAAGATCCCGGACACTGCGCAGGGTAACGGAGAGTTCCTCGTGCAGGAGAAAAGGAGGGGAAACCTGTCGGTAATTCTGGAGGATATCAGCCCACAGATCCGCCAGAAAGTCCACCTCTTTTGCCAGTTTCTCCTCGGAAACCCCTTCGCCTGCGGTGCGAACAATATAGCCAAACCCGGTGCGGGCAAGGCTCTGCAGCAGGGTTTTGAGCCTCGTGCGCTCGGCTTCATCCGTGATGCGACGGGAAATCCCGATATGCTCAACAGTGGGCATGAGGACCAGAAAGCGGCCCGGAAGCGAGATAAAAGTGGACAGCCGCGCACCCTTGCTGCCAATCGGCGAGCGGGCGATCTGCACCAGAATTTCATCACCCTCGGCAATCATGTCCTCTATGGACGGTTTCTCAGATGTCCCAGGGGCCTGCCCGGCCGGTTCATAACCGGTATTGTTGTAGTATTCGGAGACACCGTTCCAGACATCCGGTTCACTGGAAGAACTGCGGCCGTTTATAATATCATCCACATAGATAAAAGCCGCCTGCTGCAGCCCGATATCGACAAAGGCCGCCTGCATGCCGGGGAGTACGCGCTGCACCCGGCCTTTGTAGACGTTTCCCGCGATATTGGACTCATCGCTTCTCTCCACAAAGAGCTCGACAATAGCACCGTCTTCCAGCAGCGCCACACGAATTTCCGGGCCGATTGCATTTATGACAATCTCTTTTTCCAATTCCTCCCCAAACCTCCCGGACCCGGTTGAATGTCCGCCACTGCAGGTCATACAGCCTTCGGACGGGCACCCGGACCTGCAGGAAAAACAAAACGGGCCGGCTTTATGAACAATTTGGATGGGCTTGCTCCGGCATTATTTTTATGACCCGCAGTGCAAGCATTTCTTTCAATGAGAGCGCGAAAACAGCCTGCACGGCCTCCCCGGGACGAATGGAGGGCCCCGACCCCCGAAACAGACACAATACAAGCCGGTTGGGATCCTTGCGGCGGAGATTTTCCACAGCGCTCTTCAAATCAATCCGGATCAATTCCCCCTTGCGGCTGCGCCGCTCCACAGGAAAAGAAGGAGAGGCAAAAAAAGTTTCCAGCGCACGCTCTTCAAAAACCCCGTCAGGGCGAATCACCTCATAGCAATGCAGGGACTCGGCCTGCCTGCTCCCCTCGGCTGCCGGGCGGCATTCCAGGACGCAGAGTCCCCCCGGAAGCTCCTGGTTGACCCGGGAAACGAAATTTGCGCAGTCAACGGCTCCCCGAACCCCAACATAAAATTCTTCGCAGCAGCTTTCCACGCCCACCGGAAGCGCATCATGAAAAGAAACCTTCGGTTTTGGATGAAATCCCCGGCTGTATTGAAGTCTCATGCCGGCCCGGCGCAGAGCGCGGACAAAAATATTGATCAACTCCAGGTGACCGAAAAACCGGGCACTTCCAAGTTTTGAATAGCGCATTTGCAGCCGAATTTCAACGTCAGTTTCATCTCCGGCCGCTTCCGGCTCAAAGCAGGCGGATGGCAGCTCCGGACCGGAGGCCTTGTCTGCAGCCAAGCGGGGACGGAGCGTGGAAAAATCGCAGGAACCGCAGCCGCTGCACCCTTCTGCGCGGCAGTCCGGGGTGCATGCCTCCCGGCAGGCATTGAGCCATTCCTCCCATAAAAAGGACCTGGATATTCGGCAGTCTACAACATCCCATGGCAGCGGCTCCTGCTCATCCCGCCGGCGCTGTAGAAAAAAATCCATGTCAATACCGGTTTCCCGGCAGCAAGAGAGCCATGCGCCATAATCAAAAAAGTCCGACCAGCCGTCAAACCAGCATCCCCGCCGGTACGCAGCTTCCAATAAGGCGGCCAGCCGCCGGTCGCCCCTTGCCCACAGGCCCTCAAGCCAACTTGCCTCGGGCTTCTGCCACTTCAGCTGCACACCGGGCTTCCGCAGGCGCCGCTGGAGATAATCAATGGTCTGACCGGCCTTTTCGGCGGACAACTGGGGCTGCCACTGAAAAGGTGTATGGGGTTTGGGAATAAAGGTGGCAACACTGACATTGATTTTCGCCTTGCGCCCGGCCTTGCCTTTCCTGCGGCGGATTTTCTCCACCAGATCGACAATGGCGTCAATATCTGCATCGGTTTCCGTGGGAAGGCCGATCATAAAGTAGAGCTTGATAACCTGCCAGCCCAGCTCAAAGGCAAGGCTTACGGTCTCCAGGATCTCCTCTTCGCTGATATTTTTGTTGATCACCCGGCGCAGCCGCTCACTGCCCGCTTCCGGGGCTATGGTAAACCCGGTTTTGCGCACTTTCCTGACAAGCCCCATCATCTCCCGGCTCAAGGTTCCGGCGCGAAAGGAGGGAAGCGAGACAGCCAGGGGATCTTTGGGGCGGTTTTCCACCAACTCGCGCATCAGGGGCAGCAGACAGCTATAATCCCCGGTGCTGAGCGAAAGCAGCGAAATATCATCATAACCGGTGCCGGCAACGGCCTGGCGGGAGAGGCTGACCAGGCTGGATAAAGAGCGCTCCCGCACCGGCCGGTATATCATGCCGGCCTGGCAGAAGCGGCAGCCGCGGCTGCATCCACGGGCTACCTCGAGCCGAAGCCGATCATGGACCGGTTTGCCAAAAGGAACGATCGGCCGCTCCGGAAACGCGGCGGAATCGAGATCCGGCACAACTGCCCGCGTAACGCCGCTGTATGCAGCCATTTTGGGGGTTAACCGCTGGAGGCCGGCATGGTCCCACCAGGCTTCAAAAAAGGAGGGAATGTAGACGCCCTCGATCTCGGACCAGGAGCGCAGCAAGGCATCCCTGTCGCCGCCGCCGGCATCGGCCCAACGGATCCAGGCACGGGCCATGGAAACAACGACATCCTCACCATCGCCGACCACCATTGC
This sequence comes from uncultured Desulfobacteraceae bacterium, assembly GCA_964635265.1. Lineage (GTDB taxonomy): Bacteria > Desulfobacterota > Desulfobacteria > Desulfobacterales > Desulfosalsimonadaceae > M55B175. Next base: position 2,700 of record CAZWNV010000008.1, on the reverse strand, counting down.
ATCAAAAAACTCGGCTACCGGCTCCGGATTGCAGGTGCACGGCCCGCCGGCAATAATGAAAGGGCTGGCGGCATCCCGCCGGGAGGCACGAAAGGGAATGCCCGCCAGATCCAGCATTGCCAGAACGTTTGTATAGTTGAGTTCGTAGAGAAGGGAGAAGCCGATGATATCAAAAGCCTCAAGAGCCGTGCCGGACTCCAGAGAAAAAAGCGAAATCCCCTCTTCCTGCAGCCGGGCGGCCATATCCGCTCCCGGGGTAAATACCCGCTCGGCACAAACATCCTGCTCCCGGTTCAATATATTATAGAGAATCTGCATGCCGAAATGCGACATGCCGATATCATAGAAATCGGGAAAGGCCAGTGCAAAACGCAGTTTTACGGTGTCGTGGGGCTTTCGAACAGCGTTGGCTTCGGAGCCGAGATAGCGGCTGGGCTTTGCAACGAGAGCACAAATATTATCGAGAACATCGGGATTCATAAAACCAAGGCCCCACTCCGGTCACTTCCGGGGCGTCCAGCGCTTATTGCATGCTTTCCTGCACGAACTTCAAAGTCTGGCGCACCTCATCCTTGAAAAAACAGTTGAGCTCCTCCCGCCAGTTCTCATGGTCCAGCTTGTGCTGAATGCGCCGGGCCGTGTCCATCCGCAAAAGCTCCTTCATCCGCATAAAAGGACGGTTGGGCGTGTCAATGCAGGCCGATACAATCTGCTTGGCCCTGTCCAACAGGGCATCCTCCGCCACCAGTTCATCCACGAGCCCCATTTCCCTGGCTTTGTAAACATCCGCCATTTCGCCGGAGAACATGACATCCCGGAACCGCATGTTGCTGTCAAGACCGAACCGCATCACTTCGTGCTGAGCGATGGTAAGGGGAAGCCCGATCTTGATTTCACTCATGCCGATTTTGATCTTGGGATGCTCCTTTACAATCCGGTAATCCGCGGCCATGGAATAGATCAGCCCGGCGGCCGCGGCATGCCCGTTTATCGCGGACACCACGGGTTTTCTGCAGGTAAAAAGCGATAACAGCACGGATTCTTCAAATGCAAAAAACCGCTCTGCAGCATCCAGATCCTCGAAGTTATAGAATATCGGCAGATCAAAGCCGCTGGAAAAAAAACGGCCTTCCCCTGTTATAACCAGTCCCTTGGGCGAGGCCTCGGCATCCGCGCTGCGCACAATTCGCCCGAGCTGCTCCAGGGTCCCGGAATTGATCGGGTTGGTTGGCGGATTGTTGAGTTTTACAATCGCAATGTCATCTTCCACGTAGGATTCGATCATGGCTTTCCTCTCTGGGTATCAGGCATTCAAAAGCATCGACAAACCCTGCGGGGGCCCGGTTTCGGCAAACAGTGCCGGCCGGTCACAGAGAAGCAAACTTAGGCGAAACCGTGCTGTCCTGTCAAGCAGGAATCCGCCTCGCGGCAAAGCTGCCCCGCGCCGGAACGAACTCCGGCGATTGACAGGCACCAGCGCTTCTATTATAACCAAACAAACCTGATGGACCCCAAGCTTCAATATGCAAGGAAGGAAAAATTCAGATGATCCGAATCAACGAGAATTTCCGAAAACTCGAGAGCTCTTACCTGTTCTCCAGCATCGCGGAAAAGATTCAGCAATACCAAGAGAAACACCCGGATGCGGAAATTATCAAAATGGGCATCGGAGATGCCACCCGGGAGCTGCCTCCGGCCTGCATCGCGGCCATGCACAAGGCGGTCGATGAAATGGGCGAAGAACCGACATTCCGGGGTTACGGACCGGAACAGGGATACCCGTTTCTGCGGGAGAAAATCGCGGAAAACGACTACCAGGCGAGGGGCGCGGATATCAGTGCCGATGAAATCTTTGTAAGTGACGGCGCCAAATGCGATACCGGCAACTTTCAGGAAATTCTGGCGGGCGACATCCGGGTGGCCCTTCCCGACCCCGTATATCCCGTGTACCTGGATACCAACGTGATGGCCGGCAGAGCGGGGGATAAACAAAACGGCCGGTATGAAAACATCCACTACATGGAGAGCACCCCCCGAAACAACTACATCCCTGAGCTGCCGCCGGAGTCTGTGGACCTGATTTACCTCTGCTTTCCCAACAACCCCACGGGCGCCATGATTTCCCGGGAAGAACTGGCCCGCTGGGTAAATTTTGCCAGGCAGAACAAGGCATTGATTCTCTATGACGCCGCTTACGAAGCCTTTGTCACGGACAACGCTCTGCCGCGCACCATTTATGAAATCGACGGGGCCAGAGAAGTGGCCATTGAATTCAGAAGCTTTTCCAAAAGTGCCGGTTTTACCGGAACCCGCTGTGCCTATACGGTAGTGCCCAGGGAATGTCGGGCTTTTGACAAAGAGGGAAACATCCATCATGTTCATGATCTCTGGAACAGAAGACATAGTACCAAGTTCAATGGTGTCTCCTATCCGGTGCAGCGCGCCGCGGCAGCCGTTTACAGTGAATCCGGGAAGCAGCAGACCGCGGAGCTCATTCAATATTATCTGCGCAATGCCGATCTTATCTGCAAGGAGATAGAAACACTCGGCTATGAATATGACGGCGGCAGGAACTCGCCCTATATCTGGATTGACGGCAAAAGAAAATCCTGGGACTTTTTTGATATGCTGTTGAATTCAACGGGTGTGGTTTGTACTCCGGGTGCCGGATTTGGAAGCTGCGGTGAAGGTTTTATCAGA